>NZ_JBHWLR010000001.1:225989-301057 GCF_042731755.1 Promicromonospora sp. NPDC059942 | reverse complement strand
ATGGCCACCCAAGAGCTCTCACGCTGGCCCGTGTCCGCCCTGGGCGTAAGAACCACCGGCGGCGACGCAATACAAAGCGCGAGGTACGGGGGGTTCGTCGCCGTCGGCAAGGACGGCGACGAACCCGTGTACACCGACGCGCCGTTCACCGACACCAACGAGGTGATCACCGGCTTCTACCAGGTCGAGTGCGACGAGGCCACGGCCCGCAAGATCGCGGCGCTCGTCCCGAGCGGCAACGTGGTCGAGTGGCGCAAGGTCATGCAGTTCGGTTCCTGACCGACGGCTCCTGACCGGTGATCGACCCCGCGGCGTTCCGCACCGCCTGGCCCCAGGTGGTGCGGTCGCTCGCGGTGACCACACGCAGCCTGGACCACGGCGAGGAGTACGCCGCGGAGGCCTTCGCGCGCGCAGCGGCGCAGCCCGACTGCGCGATCGACGACCTGGTGGGCTGGTGCGTGCAGGTCGGCCGGCGCACCTGGCTCGACGCGCTGCGCCACCAAGGCGTGTTCGACCGGATCCAGCCCCAGCTCGCTCGCCCGGAGGTGGCCGACGTGAACACGCCGCACGCCCCGGGCGACGAGCTGGACGACCGCCTCGCGCTGCTGTTCGTCGCCTGCGACGACGCGCTCGCGCCCGGCGCACAGCTGGTGCTCGCGATGCGCGTCGTCTGCGGGCTCACGATCCGGCAGATCGCAGGGCACCTCGGCATCGCGGAGGCGACAGCAGCCGCCCGGCTCACCCGCGCCAAGTCGGCGCTGGCCCGGGCGCGCGGCGAGTTCGCCGTGCCCGACGGTCCCGCGCGGGCGGTCCGGCTGCCCGTGGTGCTCGCCTGCGTGGCCGGCCTGTTCACCGTGGGCCAGCGGGAAGAGCTGCAGCCCGCGGACGCGACTCAGGATCCCGCGCGCGACGCGCTGACGCTCGCGGAGGCCCTGGTCGCGGAGTACCCGGACGACGCCGAGGTGCTCGGGCTGCGCGCGGTCTGCCTGCTCGGCCTGGCCCGCCGACCCGGCCGGGTGCGCGACGGCGTGGCGCTCCCCCTCGACGAGGTGGACCGGTCGGCGTGGGACCGGCGGCTGCTGCGCGCCGGGCTCGACGACGCCGCGACCGCGCTCACGTGGTCGACGGCCCCCGAGGCCCCCGAGTCGCCCGGCCGCTTCGTGCTGGAGGCCGCGATCTCCGGCGTGCACGCCACGGCGCCGGACGCCGCCGGCACGGACTGGACGCGGCTGGCCCAGCTCTACGACGCGCTGGCGGACACCTGGCCGTCCCCGGCGACACGGGTCGCCCGGCTGGTGGTGCTCGGCCGACTCGCGCTGCGCGACGGCGGCGACCTCGCCCCGGTCGAGCGCGCGCTCGAGGCTGTGGTCGCGGACGGCCCGCCGTACGCCGCCCGCGACGCGAGCCTCACCCTCGCCGACCTGGCCCGGCGGACCGGCCGGACCGACGAGGCGGAAGGCCGGTACCGCGAGCTGCTCGACGTGGTGCCCGCGGGACCGCTGCGCGAGTTCTGCCGCCGGTACGCGGGGTGACGCGACTCAGAACGGCGGCTCGCCAGGGCTGGCCGGTCCCGAAGGGCCGGCGGACTCGGTCGGCGTCGCACCGGACTCGGCCGTGGCGTTCTGGTGCGGCAGTCGTCGACCCGTCACGGACCGCCGCGTGAGGTCGTCGCTCGAGTCGGGATCGACGTCATCGAGCTCCACATGGGTGTCCAGCACCGTCGGCGGGCGCGTGTGTACGCGGCCTGAGGGCGAGGTCCAGGTCGTCATGCCGCTGTCGGCGTCCCGTACGACACCCCATCCTTCGTGCGTCTTCAACAGGTGATGCCGTCGGCACAGGGGTTGCAGGTTGTCGGCGCGGGTCTGCCCGGGTGTGCCGAGCGGCAGCACCGAGGGGTCGAGATCATGGTCGAAGCGCACGATGTGGTCCAGGTCGTCCCGGTCCGCAGGATGCTCGCAGTGCGGAAAAGCGCAGGTCAGATCTCGGGCGACCACCGCTTGTCGAAGCACCTTCCCGGGCTGATAGCTCGTGGTGGAGTAGTCGACCAGGACCCCGGTCACCGGGTCGGTCACCAGGCGCCGCCAGGTCGCATCCGTCGCCAGGAGCCGGGCCGTCTCCGCCGGGATCGGTCCGAACCCCTCCAGTTCGCCAGGCGCGTCATCCAGGCCCAGCAGCACGGTCGCCGGGACCGTGACCCGCACGACCGGCCGGGTCGGGGTGACTCGCACGACCCGGACCGGCGCACGACCGCCGCACTCGCACTCGTGCGCGCCGGGGGCAGACCCGTTGGAACCGTCCGCACCCGCCCCGGCTCCGGCACCCGGACCGGCTGCCTCACCGATCTCCGCGAACCGGTCGGCGGGCACGAGGCGGCCGGTCACGATGCCGGTCAGGCAGTCGGCGCGCAGCTGACCCAGGTCGCGCTCCTCACCCGCGGTCCGCCGGATCTGGTGCGCCATGTCGTCGACGACGTTCCACACCGCCATGGCGTCGGCGGCCGGCAGGTACGCGGACAGCCAGCCCATGTCGTTCTCCGCCCGGTCGAGCTGGACGTTGCGGCGCTGCGCGGCGATCCGAGCTGTCTCGGCGGATCCGTGCCGCGACTTCTCGAACGCCAGAAGCTTCGACCGCAGCCACCGCCACGTGCGAAACGGGGCCTGCGGCAGGTACCGCGCGATTGCCTCGGCGCGCTCGTCCGTGGTGAGCTGCGTGGCGGACCGCAGCAGCGTGTGCGCCTTCCTCACGTCGATCTGCCCGGCGGTCAGCGCGGTGATGACCGTGGGATGGTCGGCACCGGACTCACCCCGCACCACGACCTCCGAGGCCTCCGCCCCGGTGACCACCAGCTCACCCGTCACCTGCGCGACGAGGGAGCTGTGCGCCAGCGGGCTCGTCTCCCTGCTCGCCCGCTCGCCCACCACCCGGGCCTGCAGCCCGGCGGCCCACGACTGCAGCCGCCCGCACGCGACCACCAGGTCACCCAGCGCGTCGTCCGGCAGGTCGGGCAGCAGACCCGCCTCCGGGTCGGTGACCTCCTCGACCACCCGCGCCAGCTCCGCGCCCACCGTGCCTGCCAGCGCGGCCCGGAGCCGGTCTACCGACCAGGCCGAGGACGCGACCGACACAGCGTCGGACGGCCAGGCCGGCAGGCCTTTCCCCGCGACCGGGTTCGGAAAGACCTCGTCCTCCAGGAGCGCGCGGCCCATCGTTCTGTACTTCCGCCCGTCATCCATGCCACCACCCCCTTGATCCACACCATATCCATACGCCTCAAAGCTAAGGACATTTGTTCGACAGTAGCCGTCGGCTCATTCGCCCGCCCGGCCTTCTGCCGGCCGCGTAAGAACCTGCGCAGTGCGTCGCCACCGCGTATCACGAGCGCGTCGGCCGACCGGCAGCGTCCCGAACCCGAATTCCCCTCAGCCGATGTCGGTGTCCAGTGGTTGACTCCAGCGCATGACCGACGACCCGTCCTACGAGTTCTCCACCGACCCCGCCCGCATCGACGCCAACCGCGTGCACGAGCTCGTCTCCCGGCACACCTACTGGGCGAAGGACCGCCCGCGCGAGGTGATGGACGCCGCCATCGCGGGCTCCCGTCCCTACGGTGTCTACCGGCGGGACACGGGCGAGCAGGTCGGGTTCGCCCGCGTGGTGACCGACGGCGCGACGTTCGCGTGGCTTGCCGACGTCATCGTCGACCCGGACCTGCGCGGGCAGGGCATCGGAAAGCTGCTGGTCGCGGGCGTGATCGCCGAGCTCGACCAGATCGGCGGACTGCGCCGGACGATCCTCGCGACGGCCGACGCCCACGGGCTGTACGAGCAGTTCGGGTGGACGCCGGTCACCGAGGAGTACAAATGGATGGAACGCCCCGGCAGCGCCGCGGGGGCGCCGGCACGTCAACCGGGAGCAGCCACATGAGCCTGTCCGTCGAGATCGGTGACCTCACGCGCGTCGAGGCCGACGCCGTCGTCAACGCCGCCAACTCCCTGCTCCTGGGCGGCGGCGGGGTCGACGGCGCGATCCACGCCGCCGCCGGCCCCCGTCTCCTGGAGGCCTGCCGGCGGCTCCGGAGCACGACGCACCGCGACGGCCTGGCCGTCGGCGACGCCGTCGCCACCCCCGGGTTCGACCTGCCCGCGTCCTGGGTGATCCACACGGTCGGGCCGAACCTGCACCGCGGCCAGGACGATCCGGCCCTGCTGGCGTCGTGCTTCGCGCGGTCGCTCGACGTCGCCGCCGAGCTCGATCTGCGATCGGTCGCCTTCCCCGCGGTGAGCGCGGGCGCCTACGGCTGGCCCGTGGCCGACGTCGCGCGCATCGCCGTGGTGACCGCCCGGAACTGGCTCGCCGAGCACTCCGAGGCGGACCTGCAGGACGTGCGGTTCGTCGTGGTCGACGAACGCGTCCAGCGGGCGTTCGACGACGTGCTCAGCTCGTGAGCAGCTTGCGCAGCTCCTCCGGCGTCGTCGCGATCGCCGCCGCGCCCGCCGTCTCCAGCTCGCCGGGCGCGGCGTAACCCCAGGTCACGCCCACGGTCGGGACGCCATGGTGGGCGGCGGCGTGCACGTCGTGCTCGCGGTCGCCCACCATCACGACCTGCGCGACGTCGGCCCCGAGGGCCACCGCGTGCGCCACCGCCCGCTCCACCACGACCTCCTTGCCCTGCACCAGGCCGGCCGACTCCGCGGCGGCGCCGTGCACACCTTCGAGCCCGCCCTCGAGGTACCCGTCCAGCCCGAAGTGCTCCACGATCTGGCGCGCGTAGTGCTCGGGCTTGGCCGTGGCGACCAGGAGCGTCAGCCCGGCCTCCCGGAGCTCGGCGAGCGCCTCCGGCATGCCGGGGATCACCGAGTTGTCGAACATGCCGTGCACCTCGAAGTCGCTGCGGTAGGCGGCGATCACGGCGGCGGCGTCTACGTCGGACAGGCCGATGCCGGTCATGCTCGCCCCCAGGGGCGGGCCCACGAAGGTGCGCAGCACGTCGTCGGAGGGGACGTCGAAGCCCGCGTTGGTGAAGCCCGTGCGCAGCGAGGCGATGATGCCGGGCGCCGAGTCGGTGAGGGTGCCGTCGAGGTCGAGCAGGACGTGCGTGGTGCGGGAGGGGAGCGAGAGAGTCACGGCACGAGCGTCGCACAGGTTCAGTGGTGCCCCTCGTGCGCGTCCGCGCCCGGCACGTACCGGGGCCCCGTCCCGGAGGCGGGCGCGGCCCCGTCCTCGTGTCCGGCCCCGTCCTCGTGTCCGGCCCCGTCGTCGTGGCCGGCCCCGTCATGCCCGGCCCCGCCGTGCCCGCTCCCGTGCTGCCCCGGCACCGTCCCCGGTTCCTGCCCCGGTTCGACGACGACGAACTGCCCCATCATCCCCTCGTCCTCGTGCAGCAGCATGTGGCAGTGGAACATGTAGGGCACGTCCGGGTCGGTGTAGTCGTCGAACCGCATGAGCAGCCGGTAGGTGCGCTGCGGCTCCAGGTACACGGTGTCCTTGGGCCCGGCGAGCTCCGGGGGCGGCGGGTCGCCGTCGACGGACAGGATGCGGAACTGGACGTCGTGCACGTGGAAGCTGTGCGGCATCGGCACGATGCTGCGCACCTCCCACACCTCGGTGTCGCCGACGGTGGCGGCCTCGTCGATCCGGGCCATGTCCATGGTCCGGCCGTTGATGTGCCGGTCGTCGAGCTCGAAGGTGCGCGTCACGGCGACGTCGGCCTCCCGCAGCGCGTCCTCGCCGGCATGGGCGGACGGCGTCCAGGCGGGCTCGGGCGAGGGTGCGAGCCGGTCCGCGGCGCGCAGCTCCAGCACGTCGAACGCGTCGTTGCCGCCCATCGCGAACGGGACGACGACGCCGCCCAGGTCGGCCTCGAACGAGTGCAGGCGGGTGGTCTCCCCCGGCGCCATGCGGACGACGACCTCGGCGCGCTCGCCGGGCGCGAGCCGCACCTGCTCCAGCCGGACCGGCGCGTCGAGCAGCCCGCCGTCGGTCGCGACCAGGTCCATCTCGCGGTCCGGGAAGCCGAGCTGGTAGGTGCGCGCGGTCGACCCGTTGAGCAGCCGCAGGCGCACCCGCTCGGTGGTCACCGGGTGGTAGGCCCCCGCCGTGCCGTTGGCCAGGATGATCCCGCCGAGCGTCCCGGGCTCGCTGCCGTTGTCCTCCAGCTCGAGCTGGCCGCCGTCGTCGAGGATCTTGTCCTGCACGATCACCGGTACGTCGTCGACGCCGTACTCCTGGGGCAGGTCGGCGGCGCGGGACGCGTCGTCGTCCAGGAGGAACAGGCCCGCCAGGCCGCGGTAGACGTGCTTCTCCGTGGCGCCGTGCGGGTGCGGGTGGTACCAGAGGGTGGCGGCGGGCTGGTCGATCCGCCAGGTGGGGCGCCAGGTGGCGCCCGGCTCGACCTCCTGGTGCGGCCCGCCGTCCATGGCGGCGGGCAGGTGCATGCCGTGCCAGTGCACGCTGGTCGGCTCGGCGAGCTCGTTGGTGACCTCGACGGCGACGCGTTCGCCGCGCTCGGCGCGCAAGGTCGGCCCCAGGTAGGAGCTGTCGAAGCCCCAGGTGCTCGTCTCGACCCCGGGCAGGAACTCAGTGGTGCCCTCCTGCGCCGTCAGGGAGAAGACGCGCGTGCCGTCCACGACCCGCGACGGCGCCAGGGGCGGGATCGCGAGCTCGTTCGTGAACTCCACGTCGTCCACCGGGGTGACCGAGCCGGGGACCAAGGCGCAGCCGGCGAGCGCGAGCAGCAGCGCCGCGGTGCCGGCGGCCACGGACCCGGCCACGTGAGCAGGACCGACGCGCCTCGTCCGCCGGCTCATCGCGCACCCCCGCGCAGCCGCTGCACACCAGCGGCGACGAGGCCGGCGAGCGCGCCCCACATCGTGTCGAAGGCCAGGGCCGGGATCAGGGTCCACGCCGGGCCGCCGCCCGGGCCGCCGCCCGGTCCGAAGCCGGAGAGCACCGGGACCAGCGTGCCGATCAGGGTGGCGACCAGGCCGTAGGCCAGGCCGGTCAGGGCAAGGGTGAGCACGGGGCGGGGCACGCGGCCCAGCCCGACAACGCCGATCCAGACGGCGGCGGTGAGGCCGATGATGGTCAGCGCCCGGGGTGCGCCGGTGCCGAGCGCGCCCGTCAGGCCGGTGAGCGGCCAGAGCAGGGCCAGCGCGGACAGGCCCGCGACGAGGGTCCAGGAGACGGCGGCGGGACGGGCAGCGGCGGGACCGGCAGGGCGGTCGGGAAGGTGTGGTGAGGTCATGCCCCGACGGTGCCCGCCGTGGCCCGGGTGCCACATCGGCCCGGGATCGTCTCCTGGTGTCGCCCGGAGGCGACTCGAACCCTGGACCCTGGTCTGATGCCTCAGGGTCGGGCCGTCCGTAGGGTGACGGTGTGCCCGAGCAGAGCGAGGTCCCACGGACCGCCGACCCACGTGTGACCGTCGACCCACGCGTCACCGTCGACCCACGCGTGACCGACGTCGCCCTGGCGATCGCCATGGCGCTGGTGGTCGCGGTCGTCATCGCCGCGGATCCCGACGCGGCGGGGCGCACGGGGCCGGGGGCGTACCTGTTCGCGGTGGGTTTCGGGGCGCTGGTCCTGCTGCGGCGCCGGATGCCGCGCACGATGGTGGTGCTCACCGTGCTGGGTGTTTTCGCCTACTACACGTTCAAGTTCGCGCCGATCGGCATGGCGCTGCCCGCGGTCGCGGCGCTGTACTCGGCGGCGGAGATGCGCCGGACCGGCTGGGCGGTCGGCGGCGGCGCGGTGCTCGTGGCCGTCGCGACCTATTACCGGGTGACGGGCACCGAGGAGGAGTACCTGACGCCGTACGACCTGGTCACGAACCTCGCGCTGGTCGCAGCGGCGATCGCGCTGGGGGTCGCGGTGCGCCTCTCGCGGGAGGCGCGCGTGCACGAGGCGCACGAGGCCGAGCAGCGGCTGCAGGCGGAGCGGCTGCGCATCGCGCGGGACCTGCACGACGTCGTGGGACACAACCTCTCCGTGATCGCCCTGCACTCCGGCGTCGCCGCGGAGGCGGTGGGGCGCGACGACGACGCCGCCCGGGGCGCGCTCCACCACGTCCGGGAGGCGACGTCGGGCACGCTGCGCGAGCTGCGCTCGACGGTGCGGGTGCTGCGCGCGCCGGTGGGCGCGGCAGCCGTGGGGCCGCCGGGCCGCGGGCCGACGGCGGCGGACACCGGTTCGCCGGAGGTCACGCCTATCGGCCTGGGCGGCGTCGACGCGCTCGCGGCGTCGGCCCGCGCCACCGGCCTGTCGGTCGACGTCACGCTCGACGTGCCGCCCGGCACCCTCGACGGCTCGATCGACGCCGCCGCCTACCGGATCGTCCAGGAGTCGCTGACCAACGTGCTGCGGCACGCCGCGGCCGAGCGCGTGACCGTGTCCGCGCGGGTCGACGGCGGCCGCCTCGCCCTGCAAGTGTCCGACGACGGCAGGGGTGCCGGTCCGGGCGTCGTCGCCGGGTCCGGGATCTCCGGGATGCGTGAGCGGGTCGCCCTGCTGGGTGGGACCCTGACCACGGGCGAGGCCCCGGGCGGCGGCTTTGTCGTGGCCGCCGACCTGCCCCTGCGCCTGGAAGGCTGAGTCCCATGATCCGGATCGTGCTGGTGGACGACCAGGAGCTCGTGCGCGCGGGGCTGCGGGCCCTCGCGGAGAGCGACGGCGACATCACGGTGGTCGGCGAGGCCGCCGACGGGCTGGCAGGGGTGTCCCGGGTGCGGGAGCTGCGCCCCGACGTCGTGCTGATGGACATCCGGATGCCCCTGCTGGACGGCCTGGCCGCGACGCGGCAGATCGTCGCGGACCCCGCGCTGGCGGGCACCCGGGTGCTGGTGCTGACCACGTTCGACGAGGACGAGCACGTCTTCGAGGCCGTCCGGTCGGGCGCGGCCGGCTACCTGCTCAAGGACGTGGCCCCGGCCGAGCTGCGCCGCTCCGTCCGCGTGGTCGCGGCGGGCGACGCGCTGCTCGACCCGGCCGTGACCGCCACGGTGCTGCGCGCCGTCGCCGCCGGGCCGGCGCCCCGGACCGGCGCCGACGACCGCCTGGCCGCGCTCACCGAGCGCGAGCGCGAGGTGCTGCAGCAGCTCGGCCGCGGGCTGACGAACGACGAGATCGCCGCCGAGCTCTACCTCAGCCCGGCCACCGCCCGCACGTACGTGAGCCGGCTGCTCGCCAAGCTCGGCGCGCGCGACCGGGCCGCCCTGGTGATCCTCGCGTACGAGACGGGCCTGGTCAGGGCACCCTGACCAGGCCCGTCCGCGACCTCAGGGTCGGAGCGCCCGGACCTCAGAGCGCCCGGAGCCGCGGCAGCACGTCCTCGCTGAACTGCGTGAGGAACCGCTCCTGGTCGTGGCCGGGGCCGTGCACCACGAGGTGGTTGAGACCGGCGTCGACGTAGGGCTTGATCATCGCGACGGCCTCGTCGGGGTCGGACGCGACGATCCAGCGCTTGGCGACCTGCTCGATCGGCAGCTCGTCCGCGAGCTGCTCCATCTCGGTGGCCGAGGTGACGCTGTGCTTCTGCTCCGGCGTGAGCGACAGCGGCGCCCAGAACCGGGTGTTCTCCAGCGCCGCGGCGGGGTCGCGGTCGTAGGAGATCTTGATCTCGATCATCTTGTCGACCTGCGCGACGTCGCGCTCGGCCTTGGCCGCGCCCTCGGCGACCGCGGGCAGCAGCTTCTCCGTGTACAGGTCCATGCCCTTGCCGGACGTGCAGATGAAGCCGTCGCCCGCGCGCCCCGCGTACTTCGCCACGAGCGGCCCGCCGGCCGCGATGTACACGGGCACGGGGTTCTCGGGCCGGTCGTAGATGTTGGCGCCGACCAGCTCGTAGTAGTCGCCCTTGAAGTCCACGGACTCCTCGGTCCACAGGGCCCGCATGAGCTGCACGGCCTCGCGCAGGCGCGCGAACCGCTCCTTGAACTCGGGCCACTCCATGCCGGAGACGGCGGTCTCGTTGAGGGCCTCGCCCGTCCCGACGCCGAGGATGACCCGGTTCTCGGTGAGCAGCGCCAGCGTGGCGAACTGCTGCGCGATCACCGCAGGGTTGTACCGGAACGTGGGGGTCAGCACGCTCGTGCCGAGCTGGATGCGGGAGGTGCGCTCCCCCGCGGCGGCGAGCCAGGCCAGGGCCGACGGCGCGTGACCCCCCTCGTGCCGCCACGGCAGGAAGTGGTCGGAGACCATCGCGCTGTCCAGTCCCACCTCCTCGGCGCGTACTGCGAGCTCAACCAGCTCGCGCGGCCCGAACTGCTCGGCGGACGCCTTGTAACCGATCTTCAGAGTCACGGTTGCGACCCTACGCCGCATCGCCCGGACGCGAACCCGCTCGTCGCGCACATCACATCCTTCCTGCTCAGGGCAGAATCACCCGGCCCGGGAAGTTCTCCCCATGGCTACCCCGGCCGGATACCGCTAGGTTCGCCTCTGCCGGCCGACAGCAGGGGGAACGATGAGTGAGGTCTGGGGCGCCGACGTCGCGCAGCTGCGCACTCTCGCGACCACGATGCGCGACCGGACCCAGGCGCTGGAGTCCACGCGGGCCCTGGTGGACTCCCTGATCGACGACCTGGACTGGTTCGGCCCCAGCGGCCAGCAGTTCCGCGCGGAGTGGTCGGACACGCACCGCGGCGGCCTGACCGCGGCCATCGACTCCCTGGTGCAGGCCGGCAACGCCCTGGACCGCAACGCCGACGACCAGGAGCGCACCAGCACGGACGCCGGGCTGGCGGGAGCCGCCGGGGCGACCGGCGGCGCGGCCGGGATGAGCAGTGCCGGGGGCGGCACGGCCGGCGCCCAGGCGCCCGCGGCTCCCCCGGTGCCCACGCTCAGCCCCGACGAGTACACGGAGCTCTCGGACGCGGAACGCAAGGAATGGCTGGCCACGGCGTCCGACGAGCAGATCGCCGCCCTTCTGGCCGCCATGGAGGCGCAGGGCCTCTACCCGGGCGCGGACGCCGGTCCGGTCGCCAACGCGCACTGGACCCGGCAGGCCGCCCAGGACGCCGGCATCGACTACCGGGCCTGGGACCCGCGCCTCGGGGCCGAGGCGAACCGCGCGAACATCGAGGCCGTCTACGAGTACTACGCCGACCTCTACCTGAACAACCCGGACCTGCAGTGGGCCGGGATGGCCGCGATGATCGGGCCGTCGTTCGCCGCCGGGTTCCTCGACCTGGCCCTGATGCGCAAGGTCGCACAGGGGGTCGAGGTCGGGGGCGAGGTGCTGCAGCACCTGCCGGGCGGGCTCCCCCAGGGCGCCCTGATCGAGCAGGTCGCGGGGATGACCGACGACGAGCTGCGGTTCTACGAGACGACGTTCCTGTCGATGCAGCAGGAGATCTTCCGCGACCAGGCCTCCATGCACGCCGCCTACGAGCACGGCGGCATGGCCGAGGTCCAGCGGATGTACGAGTCCGGGGCCATCGACGAGTCGGCGTACGACGCCTGGGTGGACATCGCGTCGGGCGACCCGCAGCGGGTCACCGAGGGCAACGTCGAGATGCTGCGCCGGGAACAGCAGGACATCATCGCGGACGACTACGCCGCCATGCGGGACCACCCGGTGACGGGCGAGGCGATGACCTACATGATGACCGTCGTCGGCGAGGCGTCGATCCCCGGCGCGGCCACGTTCGGCGAGTACGACCCGCTGCAGGTCACCGTGGAGACGCCCGGGCCGGAGCGGATCGGCATCCCGTTCACCGGCATCTCCGCGGACAACCCGCTGCAGGGCTCGGTCACGATCACCACGCCGCTCCCGGACGGCAACATCGCGGACACGAACCAGCGCTGGGACTACATCACGGCCGACACGCTGCCCGCGTACCAGGAGCTGCTGCGGAACGACCCGGGCCGCGTCCAGGACATCCTGCAGACGGACGTGTCGGACCGCATCGAGGAGTACCGGCTGACCAACCCGGACCGGCTGGGCCGCATCGTGGACCGGCTGGCGACGGACTGGGGCGTCGATGTCGACCAGTGACGTCCGGCGCCGTGGCAGGGTGGGGGCCATGTCCGTACGACACGTGGTCCTCGCGGTGTGCGCCGCCCTCGTCCTGACGGTGACGACCGGCTGCACCGTCCGGGTCGGCGACGGGGACGACGACGGCGGTGTGGAGCTCTTCGGAGAGGGGAACAGCATGCAGTGGGACCTGACACGGCCGCTCGAGGCGGAGACGCTGGGGCTGCCGTCGGACCAGATGGTGATCGTCTCCGTGCCCGACGACGCCACCGTGAGCCTGACCCTCCCCACCGGCACCTGGTCGGGGCGCACCGAGGAGATGACGGTGACCACCCGGCACGGCTACGTGGACCAGGTCGACCTGTACTGGACGGAGGCGGACGGGCAGGCCGCCGCCGACCGCATGGTGGCCGACGCGGACCTCCTCGGCGTGGACGGCGCCCGGGTCGCCGAATGGGCCGAGACGTCGCGCTGGGCCGAGACCGCCGACGTCAACGAGACGCGCGCCAAGGACAACTACAACGGCGCGAACGGCGAGGTCTCCACGGCGATCAGGCCCAGCATGGCCATCGGGCAGGGCACGGGCACCCCCGTCCGGCTCTGGTACAAGTTCTACGTGCGCGACGTGGTGGAGACCGCCGGCTAGCCCCCGCCGCCCAGCGCCCGGTACGTCCGGCTCGTCAGCTCGTGGTCGAGGTTCGGCTCCAGCCACGCGCTGGTCTCCACGACCCGCGGCAGGGACACTCCCGTGGTGATCCCCAGCCCGTCCAGCATCCACAGCAGGTCCTCCGTGGCGAGGTTGCCCGTGGCCGACTCCGCGTACGGGCACCCGCCCAGGCCCCCGGCCGACGTGTCGAACGTCGTGACCCCGTGCCGCAGCGCGGCGGCGACGTTGCCCAGCGCCTGCCCGTAGGTGTCGTGGGCGTGCAGGGCCAGCACGTCGTCGGGCAGGCCGGCGGCGTTCAGCGCGTCCAGCAGGGCGACGACGTGCCCCGGCGTCCCGACGCCGATCGTGTCCCCCAGGGAGAGCTGCTCCGCGCCCAGGTCCATGAGCCGCCTGCCCGCGGTGACCACCTGTTCCAGCGGCACGTCGCCCTCCCACGGGTCGCCGAAGCACATCGAGACGTACGCCCGCACGCGCATCCCCGCGGCGCGCGCCCGCGTCATGACCGGCTCGAACATCGCGTACTGCTCGTCCAGGGACCGGTTCAGGTTCCGGCGCGCGAACGAGTCGGTGGCGCTGGCGAAGACCGCGATGTGCCGCAGCCCCAGGTCGTACGCGCGCTCCAGGCCGCGCTCGTTCGGCACCAGCACCGGCAGGTCGCGGGCGCGGTCGCCGAGCCGGTCCACCAGCGCCCCCAGCACCTCGGCGGCGTCGGCGAGCTGCGGCACCCAGCGCGGGTGCACCAGGCTCGTGGCCTCGACGTACGGCAGGCCGGCGTCGAGCAGCCGCTCGACCAGGTCCACCTTGACCGCGGTCGGGACCACGGCCTTCTCGTTCTGCAGCCCGTCGCGCGGCCCCACCTCGTAGACGGTCACGCGCTCGGGCAGGGCCGGGTCGCGCACCACCTGGGGCCGGCGGAACTCCCGGGGCTCAGTCGTCGGCTCAGTCGTCGGCTCAGGCATCAGCCACCTCCATGACGAACAGCACCTGCCGGGCCGCGACCTGCTCCCCGGCAGCGGCGCGGACCCGCACCACACCGTCGGACGGCGCCACGAGCGCCACCTCCATCTTCATCGCTTCCAGCACGCCGAGCGCCTGCCCGGCGGTCACCACCTCGCCGTCGCGCACCTCCACGCGGGCCAGGGCGCCGGGCATCGCGGCCACCACGACACCGTCCGACAGGCCGGCCTCGGCCGCGCGGGAGCCGCCCGGCCGCGCGAACCGGAAGGTGTGCCCGCGTGTGCTCACCTCCACGGACCGGGGCCGCACGTCCACCACGAACCGGGCGGTCACACCGTCCAGCTCCAGCAGCTCCAGGCCGCCGGCCCCGCCGGCCCCGCCGGCAGCACCAGCAGCACCAGCAGCACCCGCGGCCCGGCACGACGTCGGCGCCTCGCCGTCGCGCCGCACCTCGCCCCGGGCGGTGCTCACCCGGAGCACCGCGTCGTCGAGCTCGACCCACGTGTCGGCAGGCGGGCCGCCGAGCCGCCAGCCGTCGCCTCCACCGAGCGCCGCGGCGGAGGCCACCGCCCAGGCGGCCGCCACCAGGGCGGGCCCCGGGTCCGGCGCGGGCAGCGGGTGGGCGTCCAGCCAGGCGGTGTGCACCTCGCCGTCGCGGAACGCGCCGGAGTCCGCGAGCGCCCGCACGAACCCGGTGTTGGTGACCAGCCCGCCGATCGCGGTGTCGTCGAGGGCGTCGACGAGGGCGTGGCGGGCGGCCTCGCGGTCGGGGCCGCGGGCGATGATCTTGCCGACCATGGGGTCGTAGGCGGCGGGGACGACGGTGCCGTCCTCGAGCCCGGCCTCGACGCGCACGGTGGTGGGGCCGGTCGAGACGGGCCAGCGCACGCGGGTGGCGGTGCCGGCCTGGGGCAGGAACCCGCCGAAGGCGTCCTCTGCGTAGATCCGGGCCTCGATGGCGTGCCCGGTGACGGTGACGTCGTCCTGCGTGAAGCCGAGGGGTTCGCCGGCGGCGACGCGGAGCTGCTGCTCGACGAGGTCGATGCGCTGCCCGCGGACGCGGACGACCTCCTCGGTGACGGGGTGCTCGACCTGGAGGCGGGTGTTCATCTCGAGGAACCAGGCGCCTTCGATGCCCAGCCGGGTGTCGACGAGGAACTCGGCGGTGCCGACGCCGGTGTAGCCGACCTGGCGGGCCAGGTTCACGGACCAGAGGTGCAGCGCGTGGCGCAGGGCGGGGTCGAGGTCGGGCGCGGGGGCTTCTTCGAGCACCTTCTGGTGGCGGCGCTGGGCGGAGCAGTCGCGTTCGTGCAGGTGGAGCACGGTGCCGTGCTGGTCGGCGAGGACCTGCACCTCGACGTGCCGGCCGTGCTCGACGTAGCGCTCCAGCAGCAGGGTGTCGTCGCCGAACGCGGCGGCGGCCTCGCGCCCGGCGGCCGCGATCGCCGGGGCGAGCTCGGGCTCGGCGCGCACGATGCGCATGCCCTTGCCGCCGCCGCCGGCGGCGGCCTTGACGAGGAGGGGATAGGTCGGTTTCCCCTGCATGGCGAACCAGCCGCCCCCGGTGACCTTGCCGAGCGACTGGAGCACCGGCACACCGGCTTTCCGCGCGATCTCCCGCGCCGTGTCCTTGCGCGCCATGGCGTCCATCGCCTCGGGCGGCGGGCCGACCCAGGTGAGCCCGGCGCCGATCACGGCGCGGGCGAGCTCGGCCTGCTCGGACAGGAACCCGTAGCCGGGGTGGACGGCGTCGGCGCCGGTCTCCTTCGCGGCGGCGAGCAGCGCGGGGATCGACAGGTAGGACTCGGCGGCGGGCGTGGGGCCGATGCGGACGGCGACGTCGGCGGCGCGGGTGTGCGGGGCGCCGGTGTCGGCGTCGGAGTGGACGGCGACGGTGCGCAGGCCGAGCAGGCGGGCGGTGCGGATGATCCGCAGGGCGATCTCGCCGCGGTTGGCGATCAGGAGGGTGTGCATCGTCATCACATCCGGAAGATGCCGTAGGAGGGTTCGGGGATCGGCGCGGCGGCCGTGGCGGCCAGGCCGAGGGCCAGGACGCGGCGGGTGTCGGCGGGGTCGATCACGCCGTCGTCCCACAGGCGGGCCGTGGCGTAGTAGGGGTTGCCCTGGGTCTCGTACTGCGCGCGGATCGGGGCCTTGAACGCCTCGACGTCGGCGGCGGGTGCGTCGGCGAGGTCCTTGCGCACGGTGGCCAGGACGGACGCCGCCTGCTCGCCGCCCATCACGGAGATGCGGGCTCCGGGCCACATCCACAGGAACCGGGGGTCGTAGGCGCGGCCGCTCATGCCGTAGTTGCCGGCGCCGAAGGAGCCGCCGAGCACCACGGTGAACCGGGGCACGGAGGTGCAGGCCACGGCCGTGACGAGCTTGGCGCCGTCCTTGGCGATGCCGCGGTGCTCGTACTCCTTGCCGACCATGAACCCGGCGATGTTCTGCAGGAACACCAGCGGGATGCGCCGCTGGTCACAGAGCTGCACGAAGTGCGCGCCCTTCAGGGCGGACTCGGAGAACAGGATGCCGTTGTTGGCGACGATCCCGACCTGGTAGCCGTCGATCCGCGCGAACCCGCACACGAGGGTCTCGCCGTAGCGGGCCTTGAACTCGGCGAGCTGGGAGCCGTCGACGATCCGGCGGATCACGTCGCGCACGTCGTACGGGGTGCGCGGGTCGGCGGGCACGTCGTACAGCCCGTCGGGGTCCGCCTCTGGCGCCTCGGGCGGCACGCGGTCCAGCACCGTCGTGGCGGCGGGGGTCGTCGCGATGATCTCGCGCACGATGCGCAGGGCGTGGGCGTCGTCGTCGGCCAGGTGGTCCGCGACGCCGGAGGTGGTGGTGTGCACGACGCCGCCGCCCAGCTCCTCGGCGGTGACGACCTCGCCGGTGGCGGCCTGCACCAGGGGCGGGCCGCCGAGGAAGATCGTGCCCTGGTCGCGCACGATGACGGCCTCGTCGCTCATCGCGGGCACATACGCGCCGCCCGCGGTGCACGAGCCCATGACGGCGGCGACCTGCGGGATGCCGCGGGCGGACAGGTTGGCCTGGTTGTAGAAGATGCGCCCGAAGTGCTCGCGGTCGGGAAACACCTCGTCCTGCATCGGCAGGTAGGCGCCGCCCGAGTCCACGAGGTAGACGCACGGCAGGTGGTTCTCGGCCGCGATCTGCTGCGCGCGCAGGTGCTTCTTGACGGTGACCGGGTAGTACGTGCCGCCCTTGACGGTCGCGTCGTTGGCGACGACCACGCACCGCCGCCCGGCGATGCGCCCGATCCCGGTGACGATGCCCGCGCTGGGCACCGCCCACTCGCCCCCGTACATGTCGTAGGCCGCCAGGGCCCCGATCTCGAGGAACGGGCTGCCCGGGTCGAGCAGCCGGTCCACCCGGTCGCGGGCGAGCAGCTTGCCGCGCCCGGTGTGGCGGGCGCGCGCCTCGGGCGAGCCGCCCTGGCGCACGCGCGCCAGCCGCTCGCGCAGCTGCGCGGTCAGGGTGCGCAGATCCGGTCCAACGCCGACGTCGGTGGTCATGTGCGGCAGCCTATCCTTCCGGTTAATGATCGTTAACCCCTCGTTCCGGCACGTCGCTCCTAGACTGCTCCGGTGACCCCGCGCAGGCAGCAGATCCTGAGCACGGCGGCGAACCTGTTCGCCGCCCGTGGCTTCCACGGCGTCTCCATGGGAGACATCGGCGCGGCCGTCGGTGTGTCCGGCCCCGCCCTCTACAAACATTTCGCCGGCAAGGAGGACATCCTCGGGCAGTGCCTCCTGCACGCCTCCGACCAGCTCCTGGCCGGGGCGCGGGAGCTGCTGTCCGACGACGGCGCGCCCGCCGGACCCCACGAGCCGAGCGGACCCGACGGCGCCCTCGCCGCCCTGATCGGCCGGCACGCCGACTTCGCGCTCGACAACCCCGCCCTCATCGTGATCCAGGAACGCGAGTGGGGCGCGCTGGGCGCCGACGCCCGCGCGCAGGTGCGGGAGCACCAGCTCGCGTACATCGACGTCTGGACCGACGCGCTGCGCCCCCTGCGCCCCGACCTCGGCGGCACCGAGGCCCGCGCCGCCGTGCAGGCCGCGTTCGGCCTGCTCAACTCGACGCCGCACAGCGCCCGCATCGGACGCGCGGCCATGCGGGCCCTCCTGACCCGCATGGCCCACGCCGCCCTGCTCACCCCGGCGGCAGAGCCCGCTCCGGCAGTGGAGCTCACTCCACCGGCAGGCCCAGCCCCCGCGCGATGAGCATGCGCTGCAGCTCGGACGTCCCCTCGCCGATCTCCAGCACCTTCGCGTCCCGGTAGAAGCGGGCGATCGGCCCGTCCTCCATGACGCCGTAGCCGCCGAAGACCTGCGCCGCGATGCGCGTGGCCGTCACGGCGGACTCCGTGGCGTACAGCTTGGCGACCGAGGAGGCCCGCCGGAACTCGTCGAGCGGCGCCCCCGAGTCCTTCAGCGCCGCGGCCCGGTAGGTGAGCGCGCGGCTCGCCTGGAGCATGACCTCGACGTCGGCGATCTGGAACGCGACGCCCTGCTTGCGGCCGATCGGCCCGCCGAACGTGGGGCGCACGCCGGCATGCTCCACCGCGAGCTCCAGCATGGCCTGGATGCAGCCGGTCGCGAGCGCCGCGACGGCCACCCGCCCCGTGTTCAGGCAGATCATGAGCTGCTTGAACCCGTTGCCGCGCTCCCCCAGGAGGTTGGTCTCGGGCACGCGCACGTCCTCGAACCGCAGCGCGTGGGTGTCGCAGGAGCGCCAGCTCATCTTGTCGTGCAGGGGTTCGACGACGTACCCCGGGGTGTCGGTGGGGACGATGATCGCGCTGAGCTCCGGGCTGCCGTCCGGCCGGGTGCCGGTGCGCGCCGCGACGGTGCAGACGCTGGTGATGGGTGTGCCGGAGTTGGTGATGAACTGCTTGGCGCCGTTGACGACCCACTGGCCGTCTCGCAGCTCCGCGGTGGTGGTCATGGCGTTGGCGTCGCTGCCCGCGCCGGGCTCGGTCAGGCCGAACGCGCCCAGCCGCCGTCCGGCGACCAGGTCGGGCAGCCAGGTCTTCTTCTGCTCCTCGGTGCCGTAGGCCAGGAGCGTGCCGACGCCGAGGCCGACGCCGGCCCCGAGCGTGATGCCGACGGACTGGTCGACACGGCCGATCTCCTCGACGGCGATGCAGAGCCCGGTGAGCCCGAGGTCGGACCCGCCGTACTCCTCCGGGGCGGTCAGGCCGAACAGGCCCAGCTCACCCATCTGGTGCACCACCTCGACGGGCAGGCGACTCTCCCTGTCCCATCGGGCGATGTGGGGCGCGATCTCGCGGTCGGCATAGTCACGTACCGCGTCCCGGAGCTTGGTGTGCTCCGGGTTCTCTGGTGTATGCATGTTGCGCATGTCACAGAGGTTAACCACCATTAACCTCACAGCGCCAGGCCCCACCCGGAGGACTTCTCGATGACCACCCTCAGTCAGGTCGCCTACGACGTCGTAGCGCTCGACCGACCCGGCGCCGCACCCGGCGCGCCGTCCGACACCCCGCCCGTGGCGTACGCCCGGATCACGCTCGATTCGCCCCGGCGGCGCAACGCGCTGTCGCTCGCCCTGCTCGACGAGCTGCGGGCCGCCCTGGACCGCGCCGCGCACGACGACGTGCGCGCCGTCGTGCTGGCGGCCAGCGGCCCCGCGTTCTGCTCCGGCGCCGACCTGACCGAGGCCCTGGCCGAGGGCATGACCGTCTCCGCGCGCCGGCTGGCCGACGTGCTGCGCGACCTGCTCGCCCTGCCCAAGCCCGTCGTGGCGCGCGTGCACGGGCCGGTGCGGGCCGGCGGCATCGGGCTGGTCGCTGCGTGCGACGTCGCGGTCAGCGCGGACCAGCTCACCTACGCCTTCACCGAGGCCCGCCTCGCCCTTGCCCCGGCCGTCATTTCGCTCGCGGTGCTGCCGCGGATGACGCCGCGCGCGGCGTCGCGCACCTTCCTCACCGGGGCGCCGTTCAGCGCGGCGGAGGCCGCGGCCTGGGGCCTGGTGACCAGCACCGTGCCACTCGCGGACCTCGACACGGAGGTCGACGCCGTCCTGGCGGGCCTCGCGGCGGGCGACCCGCAGGGGCTGGCCGCCACCAAGGAGCTGCTCAACGCGGACACCCTGGCCCGCTTCGACACGCACGTGGACGAGGCGGTGACGGTCTCGGCCGAGCTGTTCGGCTCGGAGCGCGCCCGGGCCGCGATGGCGAAGCTGCTGGCGCGCTGACCCGGATGAGGCCCGATCGGGCGCGGGCTGATTGGATGGCTCCGTGGCCACCCGGATCTCCCAGCGCAACGCACGCTTCCAGCAGCTCCAGACCCTCGTGACGAACCGCAACAAGCGGCACCGCGCGGGCGAGTTCCTGGTGCAGGGCGTGCGGCCCCTCACCATGGCCGTCGAGCACGGCTGGGAGGTCCGCGCCCTGCTGTACGACGCCGAGCGCCGGCTCTCGCAGTGGGCCCGGGACCTGCTCGCGGCGCACCCGCACACCGAGCACGTGAAGATGGCGCCCGACCTGCTGGCGGAGCTCGCGGAGAAGGAGGACCCCGAGCTGCTGGCGGTCATCGCGATGCGGCCCGACGACCTGGACCGCATCGAGGCCGGACCCGACTTCCTCGGGGTCGTGTTCGACCGGCCCACCCAGCCGGGCAACATCGGCGCGATCGTGCGGTCGGCCGACGCGTTCGGCGCCCACGGCGTGATCACCACGGGGCACGCCGCCGACGCCTACGACCCCAAGTCCGTGCGGGCCAGCACGGGGTCGTTCTTCGCGATGCCTGTGGTGCGCACCCCCTCCACGGCCGAGGTCATGGACTGGGTGACGGCGCGCCGGGCCGCCGGGCTGCCCGTGGTCGTCGTGGCCACGGACGAGCACGGCGACGCCGACGTCTCCGCCTACGACCTGACCCAGCCCGTCCTGCTGCTGGTCGGCAACGAGACCACGGGCCTGACCCAGTCGTGGCGGGACGCCGCGGACGTGACGCTGAGCATCCCGATGACGGGCTCGGCGAGCTCGCTCAACGCCGCGAACGCGGCCACGGTGGTGCTCTACGAGGCCCGCCGACAGCGGCTGGCCCGGTAGCTCAGAGCTCGATCGAGAGCATGCGGCTGCCCGTCGTCTTGACGTAGCCCAGGCTCGCGTACAGCCCGTGGGCGCCGCTCGGGTTGGCCGTGTCGACGTCGAGGGCGGCGTACTCCATGCCGTCGGCGGCGAACGCCCGCATGCTCGCGGCGAGCGCCGCGAGCGCGGCCTTGCGGCCCCGGTAGGCGCGGCGCGCGCCGAGGATGTCGATGTACCCGAACGAGTACCCGCGCACCGCGAAGTCCTCGGGGTAGTGGCCGGCCAGCGAGTAGCCGACGACGAGCGGCTCGCCGGCGCGCAGCGCGGCGGCGGTCTCGGGCTCGGTGTCGGGCGAGGCCAGCAGCGCGTCGACGTCGGGGGCGTCGTCGACCACGACGAAGGACCACTGGGGGGCGAAGCCCGCGCGCTCGGCCCACTGCCCGCGGGTCTGCGGCTGGCTGCCCCAGTGGTCGCGGAACGCGTCGTTGTGGGCGAGGCGCGTTGCGTCGTCGAGCGCGTCGGACCACGGGGCGAGCCGCAGCGACCCGGACAGGGCCACGTCGGGCACGGGCTCGGCGTCGGGCACGGTCAGGGGGCGCGCGAGGTCGGAGTAGTAGCGGCGCACCTCCATGCCGGCCCGCTCGTACAGGCGCTGCTTGCTCGCCGGGCCGTTGTCCTCGGCGAACACGGCGATGCGGGCGGGCACGTCCTTGCCCGACGCCGCCAGGAGCTGCCGGGCGCGGCCGATCGACCAGGCCAGCACCTCGCGGCCGATGCCCTCGCCGCGGCGGTCGGGGTGCACGCCGCCCCAGGTGAAGGCGCGCACCTCGGTGACGTCGCCGGGTGGGCTGACGACGTACCCCCAGGCGACGAGGGCGCCGTCGGCGTCGAAGCCGAGCAGGGAGTCGCGGGTCATGTCGCGCCAGGTGCCGTCGAAGATCTCCTCGATCTCCTCGACGGTCTCGACGTACGGCTCGGCGTCGGCGCGGGCGATGTGGTTGCGCAGGGCGAGCCACACGGGCACGTCGTCACGGGTGGCGGGGCGCCAGGTGAGGTTGCCCGCGGTGGGCACGGTCACGGCCGCCGGTGCGGCAGCGCGCTCGGCGATCGGGGCCGGGGTGGTGGGGGCCGGGTTGGTCGGGGCCGGGTTGGTCGGGGCCGGGTTGGTCAGCCCAGCACCTTCGGTCTCGGTGGTCATGGTGCGTCCTTCAGGTTCGGTGCGGTTCACAGCTCGATGGCGTACAGGGTGGAGCCGTCGCTCTTGGCGTAGCCCAGCCGCGCGTACAGGGCGGGCGCGCCGGTGGGGTTGTCGGTGTCGACGTCGAGCTCGGCGTGCTGCATGCCCTCGTCGGCGAAGACGCGCATGGCGTGGGTGAGCAACGCGGCGGCGATGCGCCGTCCGCGGTAGGCGCGGCGCACGCCCAGCAGGTCGGTGTAGCCGGCGGTGTAGCCCTGCGTCGCCCAGTCGTGCTCGTGCCTGCTGGCCCGGTGCAGCCCCACGACGTACGGGGTGCCGGGCGCGACGGTCGTGTCGCCGGGCTGCTCGTGCTCGGAGCCCGGGTAGCGCACCGACTCGTCGACCACGAGGAACGACCAGTGCGGCGCGAACGAGCTGCGGTGCGCCCGCCAGGACTCGGGGGTGCGCGGCTGGCTGCCCCAGTGGTCCCGGAACGCGTCGTTGCGGGCCAGCCGCGTGGCGTCCTCCAGGGCCTCGGTCCACGGCACCAGGCGCAGCGGGGGTTCGAGGCCGATCGCGGGCACCGGCGCGCTCAGGTCACGCAGCAGGTTGGCGTAGTAGCGCACGGGCTCGAAGCCGCCCGCGCGCAGCAGGTCGCGCCGCTCGGCCGGGTCGCCGTCCACGAGGTCCACGGCGATCCGCGCGGGCAGCCCGGCCAGCCGGGGGTCGCCGTCGTGCGCCGCGAGCGCCTGCCGCGCGCGGCCGGTGGCCCAGGCGAGCAGCTGCGTGCCGATGCCCTCGCCGCGGCGGCTCGGGTGCACGCCGCCGAGGATCCAGGCGCGCAGGATGGTGGCGCCCTCGGTGGGGAACTGCTCGGCGTACGTGTACGCGAGCGGCGTGCCGTCGGCGTCGAGGCCCAGCAGCGTGTCCGCCGGGTCGTACGCGGGGCCGTCGAAGCTCTCCGCGATCTCGTCGGCCGGGGTGAACCAGTCGCGGCCGTCGGCCTCCTGGACGGCGCGGACGAGCGTCGCGAGCGCGGGCACGTCGGCCCGCGTCCAGGGGCGCCAGGTGAGGCCGCCCGCCGTCGGGTGCGTCAGGACGGCCGGCGCGGCGGCGCGGTCGGCGATGGTGGCGCGCACGGGTGACATGCCGCCACGCTAGGCGACCGGCGTGCGGTCGGCCACGGGATTTATGCCGTGGCGCCGGCCGGGACCAGGCGGGCCAGCTTGTCGGCGTCGGCGGACCCGGTGTCCGGGTGGTAGACGACGAGCATCAGGTGCTCGGCGCCGCCGATGCCGAGCCGTTCCCGGTTGACGGTCAGCTCCCCGACCTGCGGGTGGTCGATCCGCAGCGGGGTGCCGCGCTGCCCGCGGACCTCGTGGCGCGCCCAGAGCTCGCGGAACCGCGGGCTCGCGGAGAGCTGCCCGACGAGCTCGACGAACCGCGGGTCGTCCAGGTCGGTGCCCGCCGACTGCCGCAGGCTGGCCACGAAGCACTCCGTGACGTTCGCCCAGTCCGGGTAGAGCGCCTGGGCGGCCGGGTCGAGGAACAGGTCGCGAAGCTGGTTGCCGCCCACGTCCAGGCGCGGGTCGACGGCGCGGGCCAGGGCGTTCGAGGCCACGATGTCGAAGTACCGTCCCTCGACGAACGCCGGCTGCACCAGCGAGTCCAGGAGCTTGCGCGCGCCGTCGGGCAGGGTCTCCTCAGCAGGGCGGCGCTCGCGCGGCCGGGTGTGCTGCCCGGGGGCGTCGGCGACGAGCGTGCGCAGGTGGGCGACGTGGGCATCGTCCAGGCGCAGCACGCGTGCCAGCGACTCCAGGACCTGCGCGGACGGGTTGCGGTCGCGCCCGCGCTCCAGCCGCAGGTAGTAGTCGGCGCTGATGCCCGCGAGCAGCGCGACCTCCTCGCGCCGCAGCCCCGGCACGCGCCGTCGGCCGGCCTCCGGGAGGCCCGCCTGCCGGGGCGTGACCAGCTCGCGCCGGGCCCGCAGGTACGCGCCCAGCGGGTTGGTCCGATCGCGGAGAGGGGGTCCTGGCAGACCCCGGTCTCGTCCGGGTCCTGGCTGGTCGGTGTCGCCGCTCATAACGTTCCCAACGGCCCGACCGGGCCGCCTATTTCTGGAGGAACGCATGACCGTCACGCTGATCACCGGGGCCAACAAGGGCATCGGGTTCGAGACCGCCCGGCTGCTGCTGGCCCGGGGCCACGACGTCTGGATCGGCGCCCGGGACGCCGGGCGCGGCGCGAAGGCCGCCGCGGAGCTCGGCGCGCGGTTCGTCCAGCTCGACGTGACCGACGACGCCTCGGTCGCCGCCGCGCTGGCCGCGATCGACGCTGAGGCGGGCCGGCTCGACGTCCTGGTGCACAACGCGGGCGTCCTGGACACCGCGCTGGACGGCCCCACCGCGCTGCGGTCCTTCGACACCAACGCGGTGGGCATCGTGCGGGTCACCGAGGCGGCGCTCCCCCTGCTGCGCCGCTCCGCGAGCCCGAACGTGGTGACCGTCTCCAGCAGCGCCGGCTCCTTCTGGGCCGTGACCAACCCCGAGCGGCCGGAGTACGGCCTGCCGATCGCGCTGTACGCGGCGTCCAAGGCGGCGGCCACGATGCTGACCGTGCAGTACGCCAAGGCGCACCCCGGTATCCGGTTCAACGCCCTGGAGCCCGGGACGGCCGCGACCGACATGACGGCGTCGTTCGGCATCGGCCGGTCGCCCGAGCAGAGCGCCGCCGTCGTCGTGCGGCTGGCGACGCTCGGGCCGGACGGCCCGACCGGCACGCTCCAGGACGAGAACGGGACGCTGCCGTTCTAGGTCCTGGTGCGGCGGGCCGGGCCGGGGCCGGCAACCTCAGGCGAGGTCCGCGAGCTCCTTCTCGAACCGCGTGCGCAGCGCCGCCTTCTCGACGGGCGGCAGCCACGCGGCCTCGACGCCGGCGAGCGCCATCTGGCGCAGCCGGTCGTCGGGCACCGCGAGGTCGTCGGCCAGGATGCGGTACTCGCCGGCCAGCGTCGTGGGGAACATCCCCGGGTCGTCGGACGCCGGGATCACGTTGAGCCCCGCCTCCAGCATCGCGGCGATGGACGCCCGACGCCACGGCCGCCAGGAGCGGCGCGACGTCGTGGAGATGACCGTGAACGGCACCTGCTCGTCGCGCACCCGCGCCACGACGTCGTCGTCCTGCAGGACGAAGTAGCCGTGGTCGATGCGGTCGCAGCCGAGCACGTCCAGGCAGGTGATCGTGTTGACCGCGACCGGGGCGTGCTCGGAGGAGTGCGCCGTGCGGCCCAGGCCCGCCTCCCCGGCGAGCCGGTAGGCCGCCGCGAACCGCTCCGGCGGGCCCGCCGTCTCCAGGTTGTCCAGGCCGATGCCCGCCACGTACTCGTGCGGGTGGTCGACGACGGTGCGCACGCGCTCCAGCGCGTCCTCGCCCGAGCCGGACCGGTCGATCGCGGCGATCAGCCGGCCCGACATGCCGAAGTCGCGCTCCGCCATCCGGATGCCCTCGGCGTACGCCTCGACGGAGCCGAGGTAGCCCAGGGAGGCCAGGTGCTCGGGCACGGCGTCGAACGACACCTCGAGGTGGCGCGTCGCGCTCGTGCGGTGCGCCGCCTCGAAGGCCTCGTACGTGATCCTGGTGAGGTCGTCGGCGTCGCGCAGCACCTGCGTGACCCAGCGGGAGGCCTGGAACAGCGAGTACGAGACCTCGGGCTCGTCCGCGCTGCGGCCCTGCGGCACCGGGATGCGGGTGTCGCGGTACAGCTCCGGGTCCGGCGGCAGGGAGTTGATGTCCGCGTAGATGCGCTCGGGCTCGGCGGGCAGGTCGAGGCCCTCCCGCCGGGCCAGCTCGGCGAAGGTGCTCGCCCGGACCGTGCCGATGAGGTGGCAGTGCAGGTCGACCTTGGGCATGCGGTCGAGCGCGGTGCCGGTCTCAGTGTTCGTGTCAGTGCTCGTCATGGTGTCGGGCCCGGTCAGCCGGCCGTCACCTCACGGGCGAACCGGTCCACCCACTCGCCCCGGGTGGGCACGAGCTCCGCGGGGTCGAGCGTCGAGTAGCCGGCCGCGACCGGGTCGGCCGCGATGTCGCCCACGACCGCCGCGATCGAGTCCGGCACGGTCGCGGCGGGGTTGACGGGCAGGTCGCCCACGAGCTCGGCGGACTTCGTCTGCGCCTCGGCCGAGAGCAGGTAGTCGATGAACTGGTGCGCGCCGTCCACGTTCGGGGCGCCGGCGGGGATCATCGCGCGGTTGGTGGCCATGTACCGGCCCGTGGCCGGCGGCGTCCAGGCGTACGGCTCGCCCGAGGCGACCAGGTCGGTCGCGAAGCCGCTCAGGGAGTCGGCGGCGACGATCTCGCCCTGCGTCAGCAGGTTCGTCACCTCGGTGGACGACGAGTAGAACTGCAGGATCCCGGGGGCCCAGCCGCCCAGTGTCTCCAGCGCGGTGTCGATGTCGTACGGCCCGCCGCCGTAGGTCTCCCCCACGCCCGAGACCATGAGCTGGCCGGCCGTGACCGAGATGTCCGGCAGCGCGAGGCGCCCGGCGAACTCGTCGTCGCCGTACAGGTCCCACTGCGCGGCCTCCTTCGCCGACAGCGCCTCGGTCGAGTAGATGGTCCCGTTGAGCTGGTAGCTGTAGGCGGGGCCGGCGTAGGCGTCCTCGAGCGCGAAGTCGGCGACCTCGTCCAGGGACGGCACCTTCGCGGCGTCGACCTCCTGGAACAGGTCGGTCTCCTGGCCGAGCGCGGCGTAGTAGTCGGAGATCAGCATGACGTCGATGCCGGAGTCGTCGCCCGCCACCTGGAGCTGCGAGAGCCGGTCGGCGTTCGAGCCGGTCTCCACCTCGACCTTGATCCCGGTCTTCGCGGTGAACGGGTCGATCACCGCCTCCTGGAACTCCTCCACGCCGAACGGGAACGTGGAGACGACGATCGTGTCCTCGGCCGCGGCGTCGTCCCCGGCGGAGCAGCCGGCGACCAGCAGGGCGGTGGCCGCGAGGCCGGAGGCGAGCGTCGTGGCGCGGCGGGCGGCAGCGCCGCGGCGGGCGGGGAGGTGGTGCGTCATGAGATTCCTTCGGTTGCGGGTTCGGCAGTCAGCAGGGCCAGGCGCGCGCGGGGCGCGAGCAGGCGGACGCGGTCGCCGGCCGACGGCGCCGGCCCGGTCGCGGTAACGGTGTGGTCGGCCCGGTGGTCGGCCAGCAGGCGCACGGGGGCGCCCGCCGGGTCGGTGGCGTCGAGGGTCACGAGCAGGTCGACGCCGCGGTAGGCGACGTCGGCCACGACGGCGTCGAGCACGACGTCGCCGTCGGCGGTGCCGCCGGCAACGCCGTCCAGGGGCGCGTTCGCCGGGACGATGCGCAGGTGCTCGGGGCGGACGGCGGCCTCGCGGCCGTCGGCCAGCGTCAGGAAGTTCTCGTAGCCGAGGAACTCGGCGACGAACCGGTCGGCCGGCGCGGGGAAGACGTCGCGGGGCGCGCCCGTCTGCACGACCTTGCCGGCGCGCATGAGCACCATCTCGTCGGACATCTCCAGGGCCTCGTCCTGGTCGTGCGTCACGAGCACGACGGTCAGCCCGGTCTCCGACTGGATGCGGCGGATCTCGGCGCGCATCTGCACACGCAGCCGCGCGTCCAGGTTGGACAGCGGCTCGTCGAGCAGCAGCAGGCGCGGCCGGATCGCGATGGCACGGGCCAGCGCGACGCGCTGCTGCTGGCCGCCCGAGAGCTGCTTGGGCTTGCGGTCGCCCAGGTGCCCGAGGCCCACGAGCTCCAGGGCCTCCCCGGCCCGGCGGCGCCGCTCGGCCGCGGGCACCTTGCGCATCGTCAGGCCGTAGGCCACGTTGTCGGCGACCGTCAGGTGCGGGAACAGCGCGTAGGACTGGAAGACCATGCCCAGGTCGCGCTTCTCCGGCGGCGTGCGGGTCGCGTCCTGGCCGTCGATCAGGATGCGGCCCGACGTCGGCGAGGCGTAGCCGGCGAGCATGCGCAGCGTCGTCGTCTTGCCGCAGCCGCTGGGGCCCAGCAGCGTGGTCAGGCGGCCGCGCGGGATGCGGAGGTCGATCTGGTCGACGGCGGTGAAGCTGCCGAACCGCTGGGAGACGCCGACGAGCTCGGCGGCGGGGGTGGTCATCGGTTGATTCCTCCGAAGATCTTGGCGAAGCCGACCGTGCGCTCCGCGACGACGGCCACCACGACGGTCGCGGCCAGCACGAGCGTGGACGCGGCGGCGACCATCGGGTCGTAGCTCTGCTGGACGTAGTCGAGCATCGTGACGGGCAGCGTCCGGAAGTCGCGGGTCTGCAGCAGCAGCGACAGCGGCACGTTGTTGAACGAGGTGACGAAGCCGAGCAGGCCCGCCGAGATGAGGCCCGGACGCAACATCGGCAGCGTCACGGTGACGAACGCCCGCAGCGGCGAGGCGCCCAGGCCGCGCGCCGCCTCCTCCAGGGCCGGGTCCGCCAGCGCCAGGGACGCCCCCGTGACGCGCACGGCGTAGGGCAGCAGGAGCGCCGTGTGGCCCAGCAGCAGGGTGGTGAAGTTGTCCAGGTGCAGGCCGATCATGAGCTGCTGGTACAGCGCGAGGCCCACCACCAGCTCCGGCACCACGAGCGGCGACAGGAACAGGCCCTCCAGCAGCCCCTTGCCCGGGATCCGGCCGCGGTGGATGGCGAGCGTGACCGGCACACCCAGCACCAGGGCCAGCGCGGTGGACAGCACCGCCAGCTCCAGGCTGGAGACCACGGCCTCCGTGAACGGCGAGTACGCCACCGCCTCGCCGAACCACCTGAGCGACAGCCCCTCGGGCGGGAAGCGCAGCGTGCTGCCGGCGGTGAACGCCGTGGCCACGACGAACAGGATGGGCACGATCATGATCACGTAGCCCGCCACGGCGAGCGTGCCGGCCACGGGGTGGCGCAGACCTGGGGTCCGGCTCATGAGGTGGCTCCCTTCCGGCCGACGAACGCCGAGATCCCGGAGACCAGGAAGACCAGCACCGTCATCACGATCGCCGTGGCCGACGCCGCCGCCCAGTCGACCGTGACGCTCGCGTAGGAGAAGAGCTGGGTCGAGAGCATGCGCTGGCTGGACCCGCCGAGCAGGTACGGGGTGGTGTACGCGGTGACGGAGCCCGCGAACACGAGCGTGGCCGCGACCACGATGCCGGGCAGCGAGAGCGGCACCAGGATGGTCCAGAAGGAGCGGGTGCGGCTGGCGCCCAGGCCCCGGGCCGCCTCGTCGAGTCCGGGATCGACCTGCGCGACGGCGGAGTAGCAGGTGATGACCGCCAGCGGCAGGAAGAGCTGGACCAGGCCCAGCACGATCGCCAGCTCCGTGTACAGGAGCTGGGGTGCCTTCTCGACGATGCCCAGGCCGGTCAGGAGCTGCCCGATGACGCCGTTGGAGCCGAGCACCACCAGCCAGCCGAAGGTGCGCACCACGTTGCTCAGCAGCAGCGGGAAGATTGCGAGCGCGAGCAGCACGCCCGCCCACCGGGACTGCGACCGGGCCAGCAGCGAGGCGATCGGGAACCCGAGCACCACGCACAGGGCGGTGACGATCAGGCCGATGCGCACGGTGCGCCAGATGATGCCGAGGTCGTAGGGGTCGGTGAGCATCGCGCCCATGCGCTCGATCACCTGGGCGAACGTCACGCCGGGCGGGGCGAAGAGCATCGCGACCGCCGGCAGCAGGAACCCGACGAGCAGGAACGCCAGCCCCGGCAGGAGCAGCAGAAGTGTGGAACGTGCTCGCACGAGCCGTCTTTCGTTGATGGAACCGGTTCCATCGGACCCTAAGGCATGTGCGGCCGTGCTCCTGCAATCGCGCGTTAACTTCCTGTTACGCGCACGGGCAGAGCGGGCGGAAACGGTTGCATCGGCCGTCTAGAGTGTGCGCAACGACCAAGGAGGTACGGTGCCTGATCTGTCCGACGTCGCCGCGGTGGCCGGCGTCTCCAAGGCGACCGCGTCGCGCGCGCTGAACGGGAGCGGCCTGGTGGCCCCCGAGACCGCGGTGCGCGTCGTGGCCGCGGCCGCCCGGCTCGGCTACGTGCCCAACCGCGCGGCGCGCGAGCTCGCGCGCGGGCGCACCGGCATCATCGCCATCGTCGTCCCCACCCTGGACAACACCTTCTTCACCCCGATCATCGCGGGCGCCCAGGCGCGCGCCGAGGAGGCGGGCCTCCAGCTCACCGTGGCCGTGCACGCCCTGGACTCCGCGGACGCCGTCGAGCGGCTGTCCCGGCAGGTCGACGGGTTCCTCGTCGTCGCGCCGCGGGGCACCGACACGCTCGTGGCGGGGATCGGCGCGGCCAAGCCCGCCGTCCTGGTGGACCGCGAGATCGACGGGATGACGTCGGTCGTGGCCGACACCGCCACGGCGTTCGGCGCCCTGACCGAGCGGCTCGCCGCCGAGGGACACCGGCGCATCGTCTACGTGGGCGGCCCCGAGGGTTCCTGGCAGGACCGGCAGCGCACCGCCGCCGTGCGCGACGCCGCGGAGCAGGCCGGCGCCGAGCTCACCGTGCTCGGCCCGCGCCCGGCCACGTTCGTCGCGGGGGTCGAGGTGACGCCGGCCGTGCTGGAGACGGGCGCCACCGCCGTCGTGCCGTACGCGACCTCCATCGGGCTGGGGCTGCTGCTGGCGCTGGGCCCGCGCGGCGTCGAGGTGCCACGCGACCTGGTGGTGAGCACGGAGCCCACGGTCATCGAGGCGCTCGGCCTGGAGCACACGCCCGCCATCGACGTGGACGGCGAGGAGCTGGGCCGCACCGCGATGGACCTGCTGGCGCGGCAGCTCGACGGGCAGGACGAGCCGGGCCGTCAGGTGCGGCTGCCGGTGCCGGTGCGCGGCTGACGCCGGCCGCCCGGTGCTCGGGCCCGGGCGCGCGCTCAGCGCAGCACGATCACGAGCTGCGTGAGCAGCGGCGCCACGACGAGGGCCGGCAGCAGATCGCCGACCGGGATCTGCTTGAGGTGCAGCAGCCGCAGGCCGATGCCCACCAGCATGAGGCCGCCCGTGGCCGTGAGCGCGGCGATGTGCGCGTCCGGCAGCACGGACCCGAGCAGCACCCCGGCCAGCGTCACCAGACCCTGGACCACGCCGACGGACACCGCGGAGAGCAGCACCCCGACGCCGAACGACGACGCGAACGCGAGCGCCGCGAAGCCGTCGAGCACCGACTTGAGCAGGAGCTGGTCGATGCCGCGGCCCAGGCCGTCGGACAGCGATCCCAGGATCGCGAGCGGCCCGACGCAGAACAGCAGGGACGCGGTAAGCCAGCCCTCGATGAAGCGCTCGCGCGCCGCGGGGTCCTGACCGGTCTCGGTCTCGTCGATCAGCACGGGACGGTGCGGGGTGCGCCGGCCGCCCGAGCGGCTGCCGCCCGAGCGCCGGGCGTCGGAGCGGCGGGCCAGCCAGCCCTGGATCGTGCCGGCCAGGCCTTCGAGGCGGTCCTCGATCCGCAGCAACGAGCCGGCGATCCCGCCGATCAGCAGGGACCCGAGCACGATCAGCACGGGCGCGCCCGACCCCGTGGCGGAGACGAACGCGGCGTCGGTGACCGCGAACGCCGACAGCGCGGCGACCAGCAGGGTCACGAGGCCGAGGATGTCGGTCACGACCGCGTGGGTGCGCTGGGGCAGCCGGTGCCCCACCGCCATGCCGAGCAGCGACCCGACGACGATCGTCCCGACGTTGACAAGAGTGCCCAGGCCCGGGAAGTCGACGTTCACCGCGCGAGCCTACTGCGGCACGGCGTTCCCGCCGCTCGACCGTCCCAGCAGTCGGTGTCCGCCGGCGCGGCCGGGCAGGCACGCCTCCGGGAGGAAGCCTTCGCGGCCGGGAGGGTAACGAGCAGGTAGCAGTGCTACCTCTCCGTTACCCCTTCGGCTGCGTAAGTCTTTCCCCGGACCGGCGATGTCGTCCGACGCCGTGCGCCGGGGAGGCCCGTCACGGCGTGGCACCGCGGCCCGGGCTCAGTGGACCGAGAAGCCGCCGTCGACGAACAGCGAGTGGCCCGTGACGTAGCCCGAGGCGGCGCTGGCGAGGAAGACTGCGGCGCCCTCGAAGTCCTCGGGCACGCCGTTGCGGCCCACGGTGGTGCGGGCGGCGAGCGCCGTGACCTTCTCGGCGTCGTCCTGCAGGTGCTGGTTCAGGGGCGTGAGGACGAACCCGGGCACGAGGGTGTTGGCGGTGACGCCGCGCGCGGACCAGGCCTCGGACTGGGAGCGGGCGAGCGACTCGAGGGCGCCCTTGGAGACGCCGTAGACGCCGCTGTCGACGAACGACCGGTGGGCCTGCTGCGAGGAGATGTGGATGAGCCGGCCGAAGCCGCGGGCCGCCATGCCGGGCGCGAACCGCTGCCCGAGCATGAACGGCGCCTCCAGGTTGACGGTCATGGTGACCTCCCAGGTCTCCTGGTCGACCTGGCCGAGGTGGGGGCGCAGGTTGATGCCCGCGCTGTTGACGAGGATGTCGGGCTCGCCGGCGGCCGCGACGATCCCGTCGGCGGCGGCGCGGATGCCGTCGCGGCTGGAGAGGTCGGCGACGACGGTCTCCACGGCGCAGCCCCGTTCGCGCAGGCCGGCGGCGACCTCCTCGAGCCGGTCGGCGCCGCGCGCCAGGAGCACGGTGCGTGCCCCGGCCTGGGCGAGGGCCTCGGCGATGGCCCGGCCGATGCCGGAGCTGCCGCCGGTCACCACGGCGGTGCGACCCTCCAGGGAGAAGAGGGTGGTCAGGTAGTCGTGCGTCGTCATGTCGGGGACGATACCCGCGGGGCGACCGCCTGCCGGGCACGCACGGCGTCGTCGTCCGGCCAAGGCTTACGCTGCCCGGGTGACCGCACTGCCCGCCGCCCCGCCCTCGCTCGCCGAGCGTTCCGCCGCCCTGCTGGAGGCGATGCGCACGCGCGTGGTCGTGGCCGACGGCGCGATGGGCACGATGATCCAGGAGGCGAACCCGACCCTGGACGACTACCAGGGGCTGGAGGGTTGCAACGAGATCCTGACGGTCTCGCGGCCCGACCTGATCGCCGGGGTGCACGACGCGTTCCTCGCGGTGGGCGTCGACGCGATCGAGTCGAACACGTTCGGGGCCAACTGGTCGAACCTGTCGGACTACGGCATCGACGACCGCATCCGCGAGCTGGCCCGCGAGGGCGCCCGGATCGCGCGCGAGCGGGCCGACGCCCACGCGACGCCGGACCGGCCGCGCTGGGTGCTGGGCTCGATGGGCCCGGGCACCAAGCTGCCGTCGCTGGGGCACACCACGTACGAGCACCTGCGCGACACGTTCGCGGAGCAGGCGGCGGGCCTGATCGAGGGCGGCGCGGACGCGCTGCTGATCGAGACCAGCCAGGACCTGCTGCAGGCCAAGGCCGCGGTGACGGGCTGCCGACAGGCGATGGCGCAGACCGGGCAGCGGGTAGCGGTCATCGTGTCGGTGACGGTGGAGACCACCGGGACCATGCTGATGGGCTCGGAGATCGGCGCGGCGCTGGTGGCGCTGCAGGCGCTGGACATCGACGCGATCGGCATGAACTGCGCCACGGGTCCGGAGCAGATGAGCGAGCACCTGCGGCACCTGTCGCAGCACGCCCAGATGCCGGTGGCGTGCATGCCGAACGCGGGCCTGCCGGTGCTGGGGCCGCACGGCGCGTCCTACCCGCTGACGCCGCAGGAGCTGGCCGCCGCGCACACGCAGTTCGCGCGCGAGTTCGGCCTGGGCCTGGTGGGCGGCTGCTGCGGCACCACCCCGGAGCACATGCGCCTGGTGGTCGAGGCCGTGGGCGGGCAGCCCGTGGCGCCGCGCGAGCCGGTGCGCGAGAACGCCGTCGCCTCGCTGTACTCGGCCACGGACCTGCGGCAGGAGACGAGCTTCCTGGCGATCGGCGAGCGCACCAACGCCAACGGGTCCAAGGCGTTCCGCGAGGCGATGCTGGAGGCCCGCTGGGACGACGTCGTGGACATCGCCCGCGCCCAGACCCGCGACGGCGCGCACCTGCTGGACGTGTGCGTGGACTACGTGGGGCGCGACGGCGTCGCGGACGTGCGGGACGTCGTCTCCCGCCTCGCGTCGGCAAGCACGCTGCCCCTGGTGATCGACTCCACGGAGCCCGCCGTGATCCGCGCGGGCCTGGAGCTGCTGGGCGGCCGCGGCGTGGTCAACTCGGTGAACTTCGAGGACGGCGACGGGCCGACGTCGCGGTTCGGGCGGATCATGCCGGCGGTGGTGGAGCACGGCGCCGCCGTCGTCGCCCTGACGATCGACGAGGAGGGGCAGGCGCGGACCGCCGACGGCAAGGTCGCCATCGCGTCGCGGCTGATCGACACCCTGGTGGGCGACTGGGGCATGCGGGTGGACGACATCATCGTCGACGCCCTGACGTTCCCGATCGCCACGGGCCAGGAGGAGACGCGGCGCGACGCGATCGAGACCATCGAGGCGATCCGGCGCATCACGCACAAGTACCCCGGCGTGCACACGACGCTCGGCGTCTCGAACGTGTCGTTCGGCCTGAACCCGGCGGCGCGCGCGGTGCTGAACTCGGTGTTCCTGCACGAGGCGACCGAGGCGGGGCTGGACTCGGCGATCGTGCACGCGGCCAAGATCCTGCCGCTGTCCTCCATCCCGGACGAGCAGCGGCAGACGGCGCTCGACCTGGTGTGGGACAAGCGCGAGTGGGACGCCGACGGCAACCTGACGTACGACCCGCTGTCCAAGCTGCTGGACCTGTTCGAGGGCGTGGACGCCGGGGCGATCCGGGACCAGCGGGCCGCGGAGCTGCTGGCCCTGCCGGTGGGCGAGCGGCTGGCGCGGCGCATCATCGACGGCGCCCGCAAGGGGCTGGAGCCGGACATCGAGGAGGCGCTCGGCGCCGGGATGAAGGCGCTGGACATCGTCAACGACCACCTGCTGGAAGGCATGAAGGTGGTGGGCGAGCTGTTCGGCAAGGGCGAGATGCAGCTCCCGTTCGTGCTCCAGTCGGCGGAGGTGATGAAGGCCGCCGTCGCGCTGCTGGAGCCGCACATGGAACGGGTCGAGGGCGACAACGGGTCCAAGGGCACGATCGTGCTGGCGACCGTGCGCGGCGACGTGCACGACATCGGCAAGAACCTCGTGGACATCATCCTGACGAACAACGGCTACACGGTGGTCAACATCGGCATCAAGCAGCCGGTGAGCGCCATGATCGACGCCGCGATCGAGCACGACGCCGACGTGATCGGCATGTCCGGGCTGCTCGTGAAGTCGACCGTGGTGATGAAGGAGAACCTGGAGGAGCTGGCCTCCCGCGGGTTCGAGAAGCGCTGGCCGGTGCTGCTAGGCGGGGCCGCGCTGACGCGCACGTACGTCGAGGACGACCTCGCCTCCCAGTTCCCGGGCGTGGTGCGGTATGCCAAGGACGCCTTCGAGGGGCTGCGGCTCATGGAGCCCCTCGTGCGGGTCGCGCGCGGCGCCTCGCCGGACGACGTCGGCCTGCCCGCGCTGCGCAAGCGGCGGCACGGCGTGGTGACGGTGACGCAGACGGCGCCCGAGAACCTGCCCGCCCGCTCCGACGTGGCCGCCGACAACCCCGTGCCGGAGCCACCGTTCTGGGGCACGCGGATCGTCAAGGGCGTGCAGCTCTCCGAGTACGCCGCGTTCCTGGACGAGCGCGCGACCTTCATGGGTCAGTGGGGCCTCAAGCCCGGCCGTTCCGAGGACGGCGCCTCGTACGAGGAGCTCGTCGAGACCGAGGGCCGCCCGCGGCTCGCGGAGTGGATGGACCGCATCCGCACCGACCAGATCATGGACCCGACCGTGGTGTACGGGTACTTCCCGGTGTGGTCCGAGGGGGACGACGTCGTCGTCGCGCACCACGGGGACCTCGACGGGATCGGGGCACCCGACGGCGGCTCCGGCGGCGAGGTCGGCACCGAGCGGCTGCGGTTCCACTTCCCGCGGCAGCGGCGCGACCGGCACCTGTGCCTGGCGGACTTCGTCCGGCCGCGGTCCTTCGTCGAGGAGACCGGGCGGTTCGACGTGCTGCCGGTGCAGCTCGTGACCGTGGGCGACACGGTCTCGACGCACACCGCTCGCCTCTTCGAGGCCAACAAGTACCGCGAGTACATGGAGCTGCACGGCCTGTCGGTGCAGCTCACGGAGGCGCTGGCGGAGTTCTGGCACTCCCGGGTGCGCTCGGAGCTGGGCTTCGGCGACGAGGACCCGAAGAGCGTGGAGGGCATGTTCAAGCTGGAGTACCGCGGGGCGCGGATGTCGCTCGGGTACCCGGCGTGCCCCGACATGGAGGACCGGCACAAGGTCGTCGAGCTGCTGCGGCCGGAGCGCGTCGGGGTGACGCTGTCGGACGAGCTGCAGCTGCACCCGGAGCAGTCCACGGACGCGTTCGTGTTCCACCACCCGGAGGCGAAGTACTTCTCTGTGTGACGGCCGCGGTAGTGGCCGTCCGGCACCGTCACCGCGGACCGGCGGCCCTGGTCAAGAGTCCGTGCAGGACGGCCTGCTCGGCCTCGGACAGCGTGCCGATGGTCTCGGCGAGGACGGATTCGACGACGAGCGATCCGGCCTCGAAGGCGCGCTCGCCGTCGCCGGTCAGCTCGTGGCGGGTGGCCCGGCCGGGCCCGTCGGCCCGTCTCAGCAGGCCTCGCTCGATCATGCGCCTGGCGAGGGTGCCCATCGACTGGTCGGTCTGGAAGGTCAGGTTCGCCAGCGTGTGCAGCGTGGCGTCCGGGTGCTGGTGCAGATGCCGGAGAACGTCCCACTGCACCAGGGAGAGTCCGTGCTCGGCCAGCCGACGGTTGGCCTCGCGGTGGTGGCGCCACTGCAGCCGCTTCACGGCGAGGCCGATCTCCTGGAGCGACGGTGACACCGACGCAGCGTAACCCACCACTGGCGACGCTCCCCTCCCTAGGCAAACTAAAGATACTTATATAAGGTTCCTTAGACAGCCTAGTCCACAAGGAGCACGCCATGAGCGACACCGTCCCCGCCCTCAGCCCGCGGCCCGCCCGCACTCTCAGCGCGTCCGCCGCCGGCGGTGTGATCACCCTCGACGACCGCGACCACACCCAGCCTTACCTCCTCCTGCACGGCGGCGGCGGACCGGCGACGATGACGGGCTTCGCCGCCCTGCTCGCCCAGCGCACGCACTCCCGCGTGCTGACCCCGACCCACCCCGGCTTCGCGGGCACCCCGCGGGTGCCCGGGGTGGACTCCACGCGGACGCTCGCGGCGGCCTACGTCGCCCTGCTCGACGAGCTCGGCCTCGGCGACGTCACGGTGATCGGCAACTCGTTCGGCGGCTGGCTGGCCGCCGAGATCGCACTGCTGGGCAGCCCCCGGGTCAGCTGTGCAGTGATCATCGACGGCATCGGTATCGAGGTCGAGCAGTACCCCCCGACCAGCGTCGCCGGCCTCACGCCCGCCGACCTGAGCAAGCTGTCCTTCCATGACCCGAGCAAGGCCCCCGCCCCGCCCACCGCCGCAGGGACCGGGCCGGGCCCGGACCTCCAGGCCCTGGTCTCGTATGCCGGCCCGACCATGTCGGATCCCACCCTGCTGGAGCGGCTCCGCGCGCTCGACGACCTGCCCGTCCACGTCGTCTGGGGCGAGAGCGACGGGATCGTCAGCACCGGGTACGGCCAGGCCTACGCCGCGGCGATCCCGACGGCGAAGTTCACCGTGCTCCCCCGCTCCGGCCACCTGCCGCAGGTCGAGACGCCCGAAGAACTCCTCGACGCAGTCGCCGACCACGTCCCTTCCCGGACATGAGCACCCCGACATGAGTACCGCGGCACGGCCCTGCGCGGCGTCGGCGGGGTGATCCCTGCCGTCAGCCCACGTGCAGGAGCGGCGCCTGCTCGGAGGCAGCCGCCTCCTTCATGGCGTCCTTGCCGATCAGCGCCGCGGCGACCACAGCGGCCGCAACGAGGATGCCCGCCGCGGCGAGGAGGACGGCGGAGTACCCGTCGACCGTGGCCTGGGCCGAGCCCGGGTCGGCGGCGTTCGCCGTGACCGCGACGTACAGGGCCGTCACGACCGCGAGACCGATCGACCCACCCACCTGGTTGGAGGCGTTGGCGGTGGCCGCAGCGGCGCCCGCGTCGTGCGGGGCGACGCCGAGCAGGGAGAGGTTCTGCAGCGGGACGAAGGTGAAGCCCATGCCGACGCCCATGACCAGGACGCCGGGGAACACCTCGGCCCAGTAGCTGCCGTCGACGGTGATGAAACTGAGGTACGCGACGCCCAGGGCGCTGATGAGCGGGCCGAAGATGAGCTGCCGACGCGGGCCGATCTGGTTGAGCAGCTTCGTCGCGAACGGGACAGTGACCATGATGCCGCCGGTGATCGGCAGGCTCGCCAGTCCGGCGAGCAGCGGGCTGAGGCCCAGCACGATCTGCAGGTGGAAGGTCAGGTACAGCATCGCGCCGATCATCACGGCGCCGGTGATCGCCTGGAGCAGGAACGCCGCGGCGCGGGCCCGGTGCCGAACCACCCGCAGCGGCAGCAGCGGGTGGTTCGACCGGGACTCGACGAGCACGAACGCCGCCAGCAGGACCAGACCCAGCGCGAGCATGCCCAGCGTCGCCCCCGACGTCCACGACTCCTCGGCGAGCGTCAGGCCGTACACGAGCGCGGCCAGGCCGGTACTGACCGTCACCGCGCCCAGCACGTCATAACGGCGGTCGCCCTCGGCGCGGCTCTCGGTCAGCAGCACGAGCGCCGCGACGACGCCGGCCACCACGAACGGCACGTTGACCAGCAGGCACCACCGCCAGCTGAGGAACTCGGTGAGCACGCCGCCCAGCAGCAGCCCGACGGCGGACCCCGCGCCGGCGACCGCGCCGAAGATCGCGAAGGCCGTGTTGCGCTCACGCCCGTGCGGGAACGTGACGGTCATGATCGCCAGCGCCGCGGGCGCCATGAGCGCCGCGGCGACGCCCTGGACACCGCGGGCGACGAGCAGCTCGGCGCCGGACTGCGCCAGGCCGCCCCACGCGGAGGCGGCACCGAACAGCACGAGGCCAAGGACGAAGGTGCGGCGGCGGCCCCAGAAGTCGGCGATGCGCCCGCCGAGCAGCAGGAACGCGCCGAAGGCGAGGGCGTAGCCGGTGACGACCCACTGACGCGCGGTGTCGGACAGCCCGAGGTGGGTCTGCGCGCTCGGCAGGGCGACGTTGACGATCGTGCCGTCGAGGACGACGAGCAGCTGGGTCAGGGAGACGGTGGCGAGGATCCACCAGCGCCGCGCGGGCGCGGCCGGGGCAGGCGAGGTCAAGGGAGTGTCCTTCGACGAGGGGACGTCCGGGGTTTCCAGCCCCGATCGGCGCTCATCGGCACTCGACCAGACCCGACGCTGTCGTCGGTCAGACGGAGGACAACCTAGACGACGCGAGGCCCGATCGGTAAGCGCGGACGGCTGTGGCGACCGTCACGGAAGCGCAGTCCCAGGTGGTGCACGGTCGCCGGCAGCGGGTCGTGCGCGCCCGGGTGGACGGGGCCGGCCGAGCTCGCATCAGGTGCCGTCGGCTCCCGGGGCGAAAGCCTGCTTGTAGAGCGACATCGCTTGGTCGAGGGTCGACGGGGCGACCGACGCGACCGGCGTGATCGCCACGAGCAGGGGCTCACAGTCGGGGCCCCGAGCGGAGACCTCGCCGGTCAGCAGCCAAGGAAAGCGGTCCTGGACCATGAGATGGGCGTACTGATAGAGCTGGCGGGCAATCCAGTGCTCGACGGGTCGCGTCCACCAGGGTTCCGGTGTGAGGGGGTTGACGCTCAGCCCCGGCATCAGGCATCCGCTCTCGTGGTCGCGGCTGACCGCCGCACGGTCGGCCTCGGGTCCGGCGCTGAAGCGCACGTACACCGGAGCCAGGAGCTGGACCAGCTCGGCGACCTCTGTCAGGGTCTGGAGGCGAGGCATGTCCGCGAGCAGCGTGAAGGGCTCAGCGGGATGGTTGGTCACGACGCGCTCACCCCCCCAGCTCGGGCGATCCTTTCGTGAAGCCGGCGACGAGGCGCACGACCACTGGCGAGCCGCTCGTACGCACCTCGGCGACGTCAGCCCAGTCGACGAGGAACGTGCCGCGGTGGCGACGGCGGACCAGCTGGGCGATCGGCCAGGGTGAGCGCACCTTCGTCCGCTCGTAGCCCAGGAACGATCCCCCGCTGTGCGGGCTCACCAGCAGCCCGACCAACCGGGCGCCACCGACCGCGTCGGGTGCGACGTGGGCGCTCAGCGGGGGTTCGGGGTCCTCCCGGTCCCGCCGCTGGTCGTCCGGCTCGTCGACGAGCTCCAGCGCCAACCGCACGTCCACGACGACGCCGAGCGTCGCACCGTCGGGCCCCACGACGCTCGCGTCAAGCAGGTCGCCCACGTTCATCGGGTCGCCTCCGGGTCGTGGCGTCCCCCGGGGATGCGGCCGATGACGTGGTCGCGCAACCAGTGCTCCACCCAGTCGGCGTCGAGGCGGTCGGACGGCACGGTGAGCTGGATCGCCGTGCCGATGTGGCCGACGTCCTGCCACGCGATCCGGGGCTGCCGGGAGACGGGGACCGCCCCGCCGAAGAGCCGGACGAACAGGACCGGGCCGACCAGGATCGCCCCGACGCGGACCTCCGCGCCGGCCCGGGCCGGCGCACCGTCGGGCCCCGTCAGCTCCAGGTCGTCGACGGCGCGGATGGGCTCGCCGTCCACGTCGAGCACCTGCCGGCTGAGCAGGTACAGCCGGGCGTCGACGATCCGCTCGCGTGTCATGACCCGGCTCCCGTCGCGATCATCAGGGGTATCGCGGCGACGGCCGCCACGACCACGATCACCAGGTACACCGTGCCCAGCGCGTTCACCACCCGGCCGTTGACGTGGCGGCCCATGTACTGCGGGTCGTTCGCCACCACCAGGATCGGCACGTAGGTCAGGGGCAGGGCGACGGCCGAGAAGACCACCGACATCTCGGTCACGGCGATCGGGTCCACGCTCGTCATGAGGATGCCGACGCCGAGCAGGATCGCCACGATCATCGTGAGGTGGAACCGCGCCGCGCGGGCCGGCCTGCGGAACTTGCCCCACGACCAGCCGAGGTACTGGGCCAAGGAGTACCCGCTGGACAGCGCGGTCTCCAGCGCGGCGCCGAACGTCGCCGCGACGATGCCGACGATGACCAGGGCCAGCAGGAGCACTCCCCCGGCCTGCGCCACCGGCAGGACGATCTGGGACAGCGACGAGACCTCGATCCCCGCGGGCAGCAGCACCACGGCCGCGCACGCCGCGATCGCCACCGAGAGGAGCCCGCCGAGCGGGAACCCGATCAGGACGTTCGCACGGTTCATCGTCAGGTCCTTGGCCGTCCAGCGCTCCTCGACCGCGCCCGAGGAGAAGAAGAACACCTCGTACGGCGTCATCGCGGCACCGAACAGCGCGACGGCGTAGTACCAGTACGCCGCCGGGTGCTCCGTGGACGGCGGAGAAGGCGGCACGGCCTGCCGCATCAGCTCACCCCAGTCAGGGCCGAGCAGGAACAGCGCGACGCCGAAGCCCACCAGCAGCAACCCCATCAGACCCGCGACGTTCTCCATCACCTGGAACTTCACGCGCCACAGCACCAGCCACACGGCCAGCGCGGCAACCGGGATCCAGAGGCGTGGCTCCACGCTGCTGACGAGGTGGAGCGCGAGGGCGATACCACCGATCTCCGCCGTGAGCGTGAGGAGGTTGATGGCGAACGACGCGACGAGATTGGCGCCGGCCGCCTTCGGGCCGAGGCGTTCGCGGATGATCTCGAACGTCGCGCGGCCGCTCACGGCGGCCACGCGACCCGCCATGCTCGCGAACAGACAGATCCCGACCACGCCGAGCGCCACCACCCAGACGAGCGAGAGCCCGAACCGGGACCCGACGATGGCGTTGGTGACCAGATCACCGATGTCGACGAAACCGCCGATGGCCGTCAGGACACCGAGGGCGACTCCCAGGACCTTCTTCACGGGCCACCCGCCTCGGCCAGTGTCTTCTCGACGGCGTCGGTGGCCGTCGCCAGGTCCGCGAGCAACGCGTCGACCGTCGGCGGCACGGCGTCCGCTCCGTCGAGGTCGCCACCGGCGCGGGCCGCGTCCCACTCCCGCGCGCTCACGACGACGTCCGTCACGTCGCCGACGGCTGCGAGCGCCGCGGCCCGCTGGTCGGACGTCGTGGTGTCGGGCGGGACGAGGGTGGTCAGCGCGGTCTCTGCGTCGTCCAGCACGCGGAGCTGGTCGAGCAGAGCGGTGTCTGCCATGGGGGCGGTCAGGCTGCCGCGCGAGAGCTGCTCGACGACGATCCGCGTGGTCTCGGCCGCCGAGCCCGCCTGGGACAGGGCGTCGGCGACCGCCGCGCTCGCCTGCCCCGGCTCCTGGTGGCTGGCGACGGTGCACGAGGCGGTCCCGGCGAGCACGGTCGCGGCGACCGCGCCGCGCGCCGCCCACAGCCGGAGTCGTCCTGGCGCCCGCACCACCGTCAGGCCGCCGGGTCGAGCACGACCTTGACGCAGCCGTCGTCCTTGCGCTGGAACATCTCGTACGCCTCCGGCGCCCGGTCGAGCGGCCAGCGGTGGGTGCGCAGGTCCAGCACGCCGAGCGGGTCGGCGGGGTCCTGGACGAGCGGCATCAGGTCGCCGATCCAGCGTCGGACGTTGGCCTGCCCCTGCCGGATCGTGACCTGCTTGTCGAAGAGCGTGAGCATGGGCAGCGGGTCCTTGGCGCCGCCGTAGACGCCGGCCAGGGAGAGCGTCCCACCGCGGCGGACGAGCTCGATGGCGGTGAGCAGGGCGGCCAGCCGGTCGGTGCTCGCGTGCTCGACCAGCGGCCGCCCCACGACGTCGGGCAGCACGCCGGCCGCCTTCTGCAGGGCCTCGGCGACGGGTGAGCCGTGCGCCTCCATGCCCACGGCGTCGATCACCGCGTCGGGGCCGCGTCCTCCGGTGAGGTCGCGGACCGTCTCGGCGACGTCGGTCCGCCTCTGGTCGAGCACGCTGACGCCGTGCCGGGCCGCCATCGCCAGCCGCTCCGGAACCAGGTCGACGCCGACGACCAGTCCCGCGCCACGCTGCGCGGCGATCCGAGTCGCCATCTGGCCGATCGGGCCAAGGCCCAGCACGACGACCGACCCGCCCGGGGGCACCTGGGCGTACTCGACCGCCTGCCAGGCCGTGGGCAGCACGTCGGACAGGTACAGGTACCGCTCGTCGGGCTCCCCGTCGTCCGGTACGACGACCGGCCCGTACTGCGCCTGCGGCACCCGCAGGTACTCCGCCTGCCCGCCAGGCACCTGGCCGTACAGCTTGGTGTACCCGAACAGCGCCGCACCGCTCCCCTGGTCCGTGACCTGGGTGGTCTCGCACTGGGACTGCAAGCCGTGCTGACACATCCAGCACCGCCCGCACGCGATCCCGAACGGGACCACGACCCGGTCGCCGACCCGCAGGTCGCCGGCCTCCGGCCCGACCTCCTCGACCACGCCCATCGTCTCGTGCCCCAGCACGTCCCCCGCGTCGAGGAACGCGCCCAGGACGCCGTACAGGTGCAGGTCCGACCCGCAGATGGCCGTGGAGGTCACCCGGACGATCGCGTCGTTCGGCTGCTCGATCCGGGGGTCCGGCACGTCCTCGATGCTGACCTTCTGCTGCCCCTGCCACGTGAGTGCTCGCATGGCGGCCGTCCTCTCGGTGTCGCGTGCACTGCCGGTCTGAACCTCGACCCTCGCGCGTTCCCGCACCACTCGCCATCGCGCGCCCCACCCGGCCCCTCCCGCCGGCCGGGAGTGCGGGGCCTCACCACGTAGTGGGTACGGACATGATGTCGCGCTCGACATCGAGGTCTCCGAAGGTGAGGAGTCCTACGACCGTGTCTCTGTCCAGGACCGGGACACGGCGAACCCTGGCGGCGCGCATCACGTCGAACGCGGCCTCGACCGAGTCGGACTGTCCGACCGTGACGGTGCTGTCGCCGATGACCAGCTCCACGGTGGCCTCCGCGCCGAGTCCGGCGGCAAGACCGCGCACCACGATGTCTCGGTCGGTGACGACCCCGACCGCTCTGGTGCCGTCCTGAACCACCAGCGCTCTCAGGTCCTGCTCGGCCATCGTCCGGGCGGCTGAGCGCAGCGTGTCGGTCACGTCCACCGCGGGCGGTGCAGGGGTCATGAAATCGGCGACGGACGGATGATCCATGGCGTCTCCTCCTTGTCGCGGTGGCGCCGCCTGCCGAGGTCGTCGAGCTGCCGTGCGGGACGCCCGGTCAGTCGTCGGACCGGTAGCCGTTCACCTTGTGCGTCCCGTCGCACCAGGGCGCTATGGCGGTGCCGCCGCAGCGACACAAGGCCACGGTGGCGCGGCTCCGGGGTACCGCGTCGCCGGCCTCGTCCACGATCGTGGCCGGGCCCCGCACCAGGAGTGGGCCGTCTGGGCACGCGCGGACGGTGACCTCATTCGTGACCGGACGCGAGTCTGGCGTCGACACGTCGCCTCCTTCTCTCCGGAGATGCTCCAGCTTCACCCTCTTGATCCGCCCAACCTAAGGGGGTCGCTGCCACTCGCAACCTTGGCGCGACCAGGAGTGCAACGCCTTGCGAGCTGACGACTCCGTGCACACGATGAGCCGACCATCGCGTTGGGCAACTTCGCACCTCACCACCGACGGGACACTTCGATGACTTCCACCAGCACCAGGACTTCCCCGGAGAGGCATGACTTGTCGGACGACGTGGCGCGGGGAGACGCACGCCGGACCCAGCGGTTACCGCTTCCGCGACCCCGTGGCCGGTTGAGTGCCGAGCTGCTCGCGGTGCTCGTCGCGGGGCCTCCGTCCGACGACACGCACATCCGTCTTGCCCGGGTGCGCGAGGCCGCAGCGGATGTCGTCGCCGGCTGCGACGACGCCACGGACGTCCTGCGGTGTGCGGACCTGCAGCTCGCGCTCTGCCTGCTGTACGAGCTGCACTACCGAGGCGTCGACCAGGTCGACGACGCCTGGGAGTGGGAGCCCGCGCTGCTGGCAGTCCGACAAACCTTGGAGCGTCCGTTCGAAGCGGCCTTGCGCTCGCGCGCGGGCCATCCGACCTGCGCAGCGACGGACGCCGCCGGCGTCGCCCGCCGACTCTTCGAGATCGCCGCCGACGACGGACCGGGCATGGCTCGTTACGTCGCCAAGCATGCCGACGCCGAGCAGGCACGCGAGTACCTCGTGCTCAAGTCGCTCTACCAGCTCAAGGAGGCCGACCCGCACACGTGGGCCATACCACGGCTGACCGGGGCGCCGAAGGCCGCACTGGTCGAGATCCAGACCGATGAGTACGGCGGCGGACAGTCGGGCCACATGCACGCGGAGCTCTTCGCGCGTGCCATGCGTGGAGCCGGGCTCGACGACAGCTACGGCTGGTACGTCGATGTCGTGCCCACCCCGGTGCTCGTCGCGCTCAACACGATGTCGCTGTTCGGGCTGCACCGCCGGCTCCGAGGCGCGATCGTCGGTCACCTGGCCGCGTACGAGATGACGTCGTCGATCCCCAGCAGGCTGTACGGCAACGGTTTCAGACGCCTCGGTCACGATGCCGGCACGACTCGATACTTCGACGAGCACGTCGAGGCGGACGCCGTCCACGAGCAGATCGCCGGCCATGACCTCGCCGGTCGACTGGCCGAGCAGGATCCGGGGCTGCGGGACGACATCCTCCTCGGTGCCACCGCGTGCCTGGCGGTCGAGGGCGACGTCGCCGCCTTCGCGCTCGACCACTGGAAGAGAGGCGCCTCCGCCCTGCTGGCTCCGGTGAACGACGTGCCGGAGCACCGGGACGCCAGCCATACCTGAAGTCGGGCTACCGGTCGGACGCCTCCTCGCCGCCGAACACCGCCTGGACGAGCGCCTGGTTGGCCTGCTGGAAGGCGGCGCCCATCGACATCGTGGGGTCGTCCACGTAGTGCAGGGCCGCGGTCAGGGTGCGGCTGCCGTCGGGGGTGCTGTACATGAGCGCGGCGTGCCCCGCGATGCCGCCGTTGTGGGTGATGACGGTCCCGCCCGCCTCGGTCGGCTGCACGAACACGCCCAGGCCGTAGCCCGCCTTGGGGTGCGGCGTCAGCATCTCGGTCAGCAGGGCGTCGGGCAGCAGCTTGCCGGTGAGCAGCCCGACGATGAAGGTCTGCAGGTCCTGGGTGGTCGAGATCATGTCTCCGCCGGTGGCGATCCAGGACGGGTTGTGCCGCGTGACGTCGACCGTCCTCTCCTCGCCACCGTCGTCGTACCGGTAGTAGGCGTGGGTGTACGGGGCGGGGATCTCCTGCGAGGTGCCCGGCAGCACCGTGCCGGTCAGGCCGAGCGGCCCCAGGACCAGCCGCTGCGTCTCCTCGGCGAACGAGCGGCCGGTCACCCGCTCGATCAGCAGCCGGACCAGCACGTAGTTCGTGTTGGAGTAGCTCCAGTCCGTGCCCGGCTCGAACCGGGCCGGGTTGGACAGCGCGATCCCGACGAGCTCCTCCGGGGCGTAGGTGCGGAACCGGTTGTCGACCCACTCCTTGCCCGACTGCGTCGCGGGGATGCCGGGCACGAACGTCCCGTCGTCGTAGTACTCACCGGTGAAGTTGAAGACGCCGCTGGTGTGCTGGAGCAGCATGCGCAGGGTGATGCGCGGGTCCAGCCGGAGCTCAGGCAGGTGGTCGTGCACCGGCGCGCCCAGGCTGAGCACGTTCTCGCCGACCAGCGCCAGCGCCACGGTCGCGGCGAACGTCTTGGTGTTGCTGCCGATCCGGACGTGCCCGTCGGTCGAGGGCGGGGTGTCGTCGTCCAGCGCCTGCCGGCCGGCGACGCCGGTCCAGTCGCCCTGCTCGTCGTGCACGCGCAGCTGCACCCCGGTGAACCCGGCCTCGACCATGGTCTCGATGTCTCGCTGCAGCTGGTCGCGGTCCGCCGTCCGCAGGGTGGGGAGGGATGGCGCGGTCATGGTTGGCTCCGTTCGACGTGGGAAGAGGCGGCACCAGCAGGACCTCGTCCTGGCCGCCCCGTCTATCATCGATTCCGGCCAAACCGCTCAACAACGGCGAAAATCGCAACGCAGCGATCACCACCGCTGATCGACAGGAACGACGTGGAGCTTCGCGAGATCGAGATCTTTCTGACCCTCACCGAGGAACTCCACTTCGGCCGGACCGCGCAGCGCCTGCACCTGTCCCAGGCGGCGGTCAGCCAGTCGATCAAGAAGCAGGAGCGCAGCATCGGGGCACCGCTGTTCCACCGCACCAGCCGTGTCGTGCGCCTGACGCCGATCGGCGAGCGGCTCCGGGACGATCTGCGGCCCCTGCTCCGGGCCATCACGGACAGCACCGAACGGGCACGCGTGGCAGCGAGCGGACGGTCCGGCGTGCTGCGCGTCGGGACCGCCGCCGGCAACACCCTGGAGCTGCGGCCGTACTGGGACGCGTTTCGCGCCGCCCACCCCACCTGGGACCTTCGGGTGCGCTACCAGCCGTTCAGCAACGCCATGGCCGTCCTGCGGCAGGGTGACATCGACGTGTACGTCGGGTGGCTCCCCATCACGGAGCCCGACCTCACGAGCGGCCCGGTGATGTTCACCGAGCCGATGGTCGTGGCCCTCGCGCTCGACCACGATCTGGCCCGCGCCGACGCGGTCAGCCTGGAGGACCTCGCCGCCTTCGAGGTGATCGACACCGCCGGCGCCTTCGCGGACGAGTACATGGACGTCTTCAACCCGTTCCAGACACCGGGCGGGCGCACCATCACGCGCGGTCCGGTGATCGCGGACCTGGAACAGGCCTTCAGCGCCACCGCGAACGGTGAGGTCGCCCAACCGCTCGGCGGCCACGCGGCCCGCTACTACCGGCGCCCCGATCTCACCTACCGGCCGTTCCGCCAGGACTGGAGGATCAGCTGGGGCCCGATCTGGAGGGCAGACAACGACAACGCGGGCATCCGCAACCTCACCACGGTGCTGAGCGACCTCGGCCCGCGAGAGCTCTGACGACTTCCCGTGGCGAGCACCGGCCAACCGGGTGAAAGTGGATGAGCAACAGGTCGTCTTCCAGGGCTTGAGCCAGAGCGTCCGCACGCGTCAGGGGACGCATCGTCGAACGGAGCTTCCATGGGCATCATCGGCTGGATCCTGATCGGACTCATCATGGGCGCCATCGCCCGGGCGATCCTTCCCGGCAAGGCCGCCGGAGGATGGTTCATCACGCTCGTCGTCGGAGTGCTCGGCGCACTGCTGGGCGGCTGGATCGGTGGGGCACTCTTCGACGTCCAGGTCAACGAGTCCTTCTTCTCGCTGACCACGTGGTTCTGGGCGCTCGTCGGCTCGCTCCTCGTGCTCGTCATCTGGGGAGCCGTCGCACGTCGACGGGCCTGAACCAGATGGAGTCCGTCCGCGTAGGACTCGTGGCCGACCCGGCCGCGCCGACCGTGATCGCGCAAGGCTTGGCTGACCTGCGCCCGCCCGATGGTGGCGTCGCGTGGGACATCACCGTGGTGAGCGAGCCGTTCACGACCGGGTCCGAGGACCTCCGGACCGCGCTGGACAGGCTGCAGGACGAGGCTCGCGAGCGGGACTGGGACCTCGTCGTCGGCCTGACCGAGCTTCCTCTTCACGACGGGAACGGCCGGCACCTGCTGGCCGACACCGATCCCGGTCGGCAGGCCGCGGTGCTCTCTCTGCCCGCGCTCGGCGGGCTGCGGGTCCACGCCCGGGCACGGCGGGCAGTGCGCTCGCTGGTCAGCACGATGGCCGAGCCGAGCGGGGAGGACAGGCACCGCGTCGTCCTGCCCCGCCTGCGGGGTCGGTGGCGCCTTCTGCTCGGCATGGTGCTCGCGAACCGTCCCTGGCTGCTGGTGCCCGGGCTGAAGTCGGCGCTCGTGGCGGCGTTGGCGACCGGCGCCGTGGCCACGGTCAACTCGACGGTCTGGGTACTGGCGGACTCGTTGTCGTGGTGGCGCCTGGTGGTGGCCTCGATCGCCTCGGTCACCCTCGTCGTGGCCTGGCTCGTGATCGACGGCGAGCTGTGGGACCGCCCCGAGGGCGACTCGCCACAGGCACGGGAGCGGTCCCGCCTCTACAACGCGTCAACGGTGCTGACACTCGTGACCGGCGTGGTCATCTGCTACTGCGCTCTCTACGTCGTGAACCTGGTGTGGGCGCTGTTCGTCCTGGACCCCGACCTGATGGGCGGCTACGTCGGGGCGACGCTCGGGTACGGCGACCTGGTGGTCCTGGCCTGGTTCGTCGCATCAGCGGCAACCGTCGGTGGTGGTCTTGGTTCTGGCCTGGAGTCGGACGAGGCGATTCGCGCCGCCGCCTACTCCAAGCGCGAGGAGGACCGGCGCGAGCGCCTCGCGCGCGACCGGCAGGGCAGGTAGCACTTCTTCTCGCTTGCGGCTCCAGACCCTTGGCACTCTCGCATCAAGAGTGCTAAAAATTGACTGTAGCCGGACGGCGGCACCCACCGCCGTCGAGCGCCGCGGTCCTGGAGGGGCCAGGACCGCATCAGCATGGGAGGTGATGCGCAATGGCTACCTATTGGGACCCGTTCCAGGAGATGGACCGGCTGTTCGGCTCGTTCGCGAGCAACGCACGACAGTCGGGCACCCTGCCGATGGACCTGTTCCGCACCGGCGACCACTACGTGCTGTCCATGGACCTGCCCGGAGTCGACCCGGGGACCATCGACGTCTCGGTCGAGGACCGCACGCTGACCGTCCGCGCCGAACGCACGCAGCGTTCGGGTGACGACGCGCAGTGGCTGGTCCGGGAGCGTCCCACCGGCACCTTCGCCCGGCAGCTCACGGTAGGCCGCGGGCTCGCACTGGACCGGATCTCCGCGTCGTACACCGACGGCGTCCTGTCGCTGACCATCCCCGTCAGCGAGGAAGCCAAGCCGCGGAAGATCGAGGTCGCCCACACCGCCGGCACCACGCCCATCGGCCGAGGATCCGGCGACCGGCAGACCATCGAGTCCTGACCGCCGTCGACCCGCCCCTTACGCCGGCTCGACGGCGTAAGGGGCGGGTCACCCGAATCATGTGACTCGACGAGGCGCACCCCGGCCTAGCGTCGCGGTCGAACCATCGAACGAGTGCCCCGCGGACGGCGGGCCACGCTATCGAGGAGAGACGACATGGCGCTCGACACCCTGGTGGCCTTCGCGGCCAGCTACGGCAGCGAGGACGACGCGGTGACCGACTACGAGGCGGTGAAGGAGTTCTACCAGGTCAGCGGTCTCATCGACACCTACGACGCGGCGGTGGTCTCGCGGCACGCCGACGGCAAGGTCAAGATCGTCAAGAAGCACGAGCAGCCGACCCGGCACGGCGCCTGGGGCGGCCTGGGTCTCGGCCTGGCCGGGGGCGCACTCGTGGCCCTCTTCCCGGCGATCGGTCTGGGTGGCGCCCTGCTCGCGGGCGGCGCCGGGGGCAGCGCCATCGGCGCGCTCGCCGGGCACGTCGCCGGCGGGATGAGCCGCGGCGACCTGAAGGACCTGGGCGAGCTCCTCGACGAGGGGCAGAGCGGCCTGGTCGTCATCGCCGCCTCGGACGTGGCAGCACACGTGGAGAGCGCGATCGCCCGCGCGGCCAGGCTGGAGAAGAAGGAGCTGAAGGCCGACGAGAAGGCGCTGGAGGCCGCGATCGACGAGGCCACCGCGAGGTGAGTCCGCGGGGGCGATCCGAACGCGGCGTCGCGGGTCGCCCCAGCGCCCCGGCCGTCAGCTCTGCGGCGCGTCCCCGAAGTCGCGGATGTCCAGGCGGACGCCGCCCTTGAGCGCCGACTCGTGCGCCACGATGCCGGGCATCGTGTACCGCGCGGCGACCCAGGCGTTCACCGGCGGGAGGGCGCCGGTCGTGACGGCCGTGACGAAGTCGTCGGCCAGGAAGTGGTGACTGCCCTCGTGGCCGTTGGAGACGTTCGCGAACTCCTTCGGCAGCCGCGAGCGGTCGTGCACCGGCGCGGAGCCCGAGGTGAAGGCGTCCCGCAGCGCGGGCGAGACGTGCTCCAGCGACGGGTCGTCGGGTGACAGCGTCGGCTTGGGAGCCAGGTGCTCCGTGATGTCCACGACCTCCTGCTTGTCCTGCCAGAGGCTGACGTTGACGAGCTGCTCCATGCTGGCCTCGGTGCCGAAGAACCGGAACCGCGACTCGCGGAAGTGCGAGGGGAACCCGACCCGGCGGAACTCGTTGATGCGGAACGCGCCGCCCCCGGCGGCCTCGAACAGCGCGGTGGCGTTGGAGAAGTCGTTGGCGAACTGGCTCACGTCCTTGTCGAACACCCCGTCCCCGCGGTCGTCGAGCACGCCGATCGCCGAGACGCTGGTCGCGTGCGTCTGCCAGGCGCCGAGGATCCCGCCCAGGGAGTGCGTGGGGTACATCAGGGGCGGGTAGCTCGCGGTGGACTTCCAGTTCTCACCGCCGCTGTACCGGTACGCGTCGTAGAAGCCGAGGTCCATGTCGTGCAGATAGTCGCCCTCGGCGTAGAACAGCCGGCCGAAGGCGCCCTTCGCGGCCTGGTCGCGGGCGTGGACGGTCGCCGGGTTGTAGTAGCTCGTCTCGCCCATCATGTAGGTCAGCCCGGTCTCCCGGACCGCGTCGACGATGGCCTCGATCTCCGGCTCGGAGACGGCCATCGGCACCGAGGAGTAGACATGCTTGCCGGCGCGCAGCGCCTGGACCACCAGGGGCCCGTGCGTCCAGCGCTGCGTGAAGATCGCGATGGCGTCGACGTCGGAGGCGAGCAGGGCCTCGAAGGACGGGACGGTCCCGGCGAGGTCGTACTCGCCGACGAGCTTCTCGGCGCGCTCGGGCAGCAGGTCGGTGACGTAGATGTCCCCGACGCCGGGGTGGAGGTTCCAGAGCTTGACGAACTGCCCGGCGAACTGCCCGGCTCCGACGATGCCAAGTGTGAACACAGATGCTCCTTGTCCTGGGCCGCGGCGATGCGGCCGGGGGCGCGACGACGGCCGGCGGCCGCGTTGACGGCCTTGACCCTACGTACCTACGATCGGCGAACTCTTCACGGATCCAAGCCGGTTCTTCCAGGATCCTCAGGCACTCGGGGGCAGATGATGTCGCAGATCGAGATCGAGCCGTCCGCTCTCCTGAGCTGGTCGGGCCGCCCCACCCTGATGGGCACCGCCCACCAGCACGACGACCTGGAGATCAACCTCGTCACCGAGGGCGGCACGATGCTCTACCTGTTCGGTGGCGTGCCGGTCGAGATCGGCCCCGGGTCGGTCGCGGCGTTCTGGGCGGCGGTGCCCCACCAGCTCATCGCCAGCACGGCGACCCGGGCGCACTGGGTGCACGTGCCGTTCTCGACCTTCCTCGGCTGGGGACTGCCCGCCGCCCTGGTCGGCCGTCTGCTGTCCGGCATGCCGCTGATCTCACCGCCGGAGGCGGCGCTGACGACCGACCCGGCGAACTTCACGCAGTGGGCCGCCGACCTGTCGGGTGACCAGCCCGAGCTGCGTCGCATCGCGATGCTGGAGATCGAGGCCCGGGTGCGCCGGCTCGGACTGGCCACACCGGGGCAGCCGGTGCGGCAGTTCGCAGCCGGCGACCCGGCCCTGCGCCAGGTGCTGGCGATGGTGCGCCACATCGCCGAGCACTTCCGCGAACCGCTCACCGTCGCGGACGTCGCACGGACCGTGCGGCTGCACCCCAACTACGCCATGGCCCAGTTCCGCAAGGTCGTGCACACCACCATGGTCGACTACCTCACCCGGTGCCGGCTGGCCGAGGCGCGGCGGCTGCTGGTGACCACGGGCCTGCCGGTCGCCGACGTCGCGGCAGAGTCCGGCTTCAGCTCCGTGAGCCGGTTCTACACCGCGTTCGGCGACGTCTGCGGCGTGCCTCCGGCGGCGTACCGGCGCGAGAACCAGCACGACCAGCCGCGCCTCCCGGTCAGTCGAACAGGGCGTTGACCTGCTCGTTGGCCTCGGTCAGCGAGCTGACGTCGGCCTTGCCGCCCAGCACCTCGTCCATCGCGGGGGTCATGATCGCGTGCACGTCCGAGGCGTGGTCGGTCACCGGGAACAGGAACGTGGTGCCGTCCTCGACGTGGGTGGTGAACGGCGAGACGTCGATCCCCTTCTCGGCGAACGCCTCCGTGGCGATCTCGGCCGAGCTGGTGATCGCCGGGAACACGATGCCGGCGGCGCCCACGAGGTCCTGGCAGTCGGTCGAGCCCAGGAACGCGACCCACTTCGCCGCGCCCTCGGGGTTGTCCGTGCCCGCCCAGACGGAGTCGGCCAGGCCGTTGAACATGCTCGCGCGCTTCCCGTTCGGGCCGGTGGGCGTGGGCGCCAGCCCAACGTCGACGCCGTCGTAGCCGAAGTAGGTCGAGAGCATCCAGTCGCCGCTGATGTTGATGGCGGACTTGCCCGCGCCGAAGTTGTCGTTCACCGACGCGCCGATCGTGGTCTCCAGCGGCGGGGCGTAACCCTTCTCGATCAGGGAGTACCACCAGGCGATGGTCTCCTGGAAGCGCGGGTCGTCGTAGTTGTAGTGCGTGCCCCAGGGGTTCTCGTCCGTGTGGGTCCAGCCCGTGGTGGCGGTGTACATGCTCCACTCGGTCTGGCCGTTCTCGTACCCGGCGCCGGGGATGCCCAGGCCGTAGACCGCGACGTTCTCCTTGTCGAAGCCCGGCTCGTCGCCGCGCACGCCGTTCGCGTCGACGGTCAGGCGCGCGATGGCCTCCTCGTAGCTGCCGCCGTCGTCCGGGTTCCAGTCGAGGTCCTGCATGTCCTTCTCGGTCAGCCCGGCGTCCTTGACCATCTCCTGGTTGTAGAAGATCGCGACGGTGTCCCAGTCCTTCGGCAGGCCGTACCGCTTGCCGTCCTGCGCGACCCACAGGTCCGCGAGGCCGGCCGAGTACTGGTCGAGGTCGACGTCGGCGATGTGGTCGTCGAGGGCCAGGAGCTGCCCGTTCGCCACGAACTCGGGGTACTTGGACACGTGGTCGGTGAACACGTCCGGGCCGGTGCCCGACGAGAACGCGGTGGTCAGCGCCGACCAGTAGTCGTCCCACCCGCGCTGCGTGATCTTGACCGTCAGGTCGGGGTTGGCCTCGTGGAAGGCGTCGGCGCATTGCTGGTAGGCGGGCTGCTGGTTCGAGTCCCAGAGCCAGTAGTCGATCTGGCCCTCCGCCTCGGCGCCGGACGACCCGCCCGCGCAGGCGGTCAGGGACAGGGACGCGAGGGCGACGGCGCCCGCGAGCATCTTTCGCTTCATGGTGTTCCTTTCTGGCCCGGCTACTTGATGCCGGAGAAACCGATGGAGTTGATGACCCGGCGGCCGAAGACGGCGTAGAGGATCACGATGGGCAGGGCCGCGACGAGGGACGCGGCCATGAGCCCGGCCCAGTCGGGCGCGCCCTGCGGCGTCTGCGAGCGGAAGACCCCGAGGGCCACGGTGAGCACCTTGGACTCCTCCGTCTGGCCCACCAGGAGCGGCCAGAAGTAGTCGTTCCAGGTGTTGATGAACGTGAGGATGCCGAGCGTGGTGACCGGCGCCGCCGAGATCGGCAGGATGATCCGGAAGAAGATGCGCCAGGGCTGGGCGCCGTCGATCATCGCCGCCTCGTCGATCTCCTTCGGGATGCCGAGGAAGAACTGCCGCATGAAGAAGATCGCGAACGGCGTCATGAACAGGCTCGGCAGCATGATCCCGGGCAGCGTGTTGAGCAGGCCGAGCGACTTGATCGTCAGGAAGTTCGGCAGCGAGGTGAAGATCGGCGGCACCAGGAGCGCCCCGAGGAAGACGGCGAACCAGGCGTCCCGCCCCGGCCAGCTCAGCCGCGCGAAGGCGTAGGCCGCCATCGAGGAGAACAGCACCTGGCCCACCGTCACGGCCGTGGCGACCACGAGCGAGTTGCGCAGGTAGAGCCAGAAGCTCAGCGACGCGCCCGAGCCGCCCTCCGCCATCGCCTCCTCGGGTGTGGCCAGGCCGAACACCCGCTTGAACGGGCCGAGCGTGAAGTCGGCGGGCAGCAGCGAGAAGGACTGGGCGGCGAGCGCCTGGTTGTCCGAGAACGCGGTGCGCAGCATCCAGTAGAACGGCAGCACGGTGGCCAGCACGAAGAACCACAGCACGACCCAGGCGAGCAGCCGGCCCCAGGTGATCCGTGTACGCATGTGCGCTCCCATCAGGAGAGGTCGGACTCGCCGGCGCGCAGCAGTCGCATCTGCGCGAAGGCGGCCCCGGCGAGGATGAGGAACAGGACCACGGACATGGCGGACGCGTAGCCGAAGTGCCCGCGGGCGAACGCCTGCTCGTAGATGTAGAGCTGGAGCACGCGGGAGGCGTTGCCGGGCCCGCCGGCGGTGGTCACGGCCACCGTGTCGAAGACCTGGAAGGCGCCGGTGACCGTGATGACCAGCACGAGGACGAGCACCGGCCGCAGCAGCGGCAGGGTGATGCGCCAGAAGGTGCGCCACTCCCCCGCGCCGTCGACGGCGGCCGCCTCATAGACGCTCGCCGGGATCATCTGCAGGCCGGCGAACACCAGGAGGGCGGTGTAGCCCAGGTGCCGCCAGGTGTTGACGCCCGCGATGGTGGCGACGGTCCACGCCTCGTCGCCGAAGAAGGCGACCTTGGGCAGCCCGATCGCGTCGATCACGGCGTTGACGATGCCGATGTTGTAGTCGAGCATCCAGAACCACAGCAGGGCCACGACGACGTTGGCGATGAGGTAGGGCAGCAGCAGGCTGCCGCGGATCAGCACCGACTTGGTGAGGCGGTGCATGAGGACCGCCAGCCCGACGGCGAGGACGGTCTGGAACCCGATGTTCAGCACCACGTAGAGGAACGTGACGCGGACGGCGTTCCAGAAGACGTCGTCCTGGGCCATGTCGACGTAGTTGCGCAGGCCCACGAAGACGGGGCTGCCCAGCACGTTGTACTCGGTGAACGACAGGTAGGCGCCGCGCAGCGTCGGGTAGAGGTAGAAGACCAGGAACCCGAGGGCCGCGGGGGCGATCATGCCGAGGGCGGGCCAGAGCTGGTTGCGGGGCCGGCGGGCGACGGCGGTCGCGGCGCGGGTGGCGGTCGCCGTGACGGTGGCGGTCACCGGCCCGCCTCGATCGCGTAGACCCGCACGTCCTCGCCCGGGACGACGGCGCGCAGGCGGCCCGCGGCCCGGCTCTCCTGGCCCGTCCACAGCTCGGTGACGTCGTACCGCCCGCCGCCGAGGCCCAGGTCGCGCAGCGCGAGGTCGGCCCGGCGCGGCGTGGACCCGTAGTTGAACAGCGCCAGGTAGGTGGTCCCGCCGTCGCGCAGCACGAACGTGTCCGACGCCGTGAAGGCGTCCGGGCCGGCCTGCACCGGGGCGAACGACCGCCCGAGCTCGGCGAGGTGGTTGATGCCGGGGTTCTGCAGCAGGTCGCGGGCCCGCTGCTTGACGACCGGGTGGCCGGTGGCGGTGAGGTCCTCGCTGACCTGGTAGATCCCCGTGATGGCGGCGGAGGTGACGCGTGCCCGGTTCTGGCCCTCGGGCCAGATGCTCGGGTAGGGGTCGTCCAGCAGGTAGGCGTTCGCGTTGCCGTCGTACTCGTAGTTGCCGAACTGGACGTGGTCGCCGTCGTTGAAGGCGTAGACCTCGTCGAGCCACCAGCCGTAGGTCAGGGAGTTGAGCAGGTACTCGGTGCTCTTCTGGTAGCGGTCGGGCTGCGTGGGGTGCCAGTTGTTCAGGGCGCCGTGCACGTCGCACGAGATGCGCCGGGCGTGGGCGAACTCGGAGGCGAACAGGGGCGAGATGGCGAGGTCGACGAACATGTCGTCGCCGACGACGTCGACCACCTGCGCCATGCCCTGGCGGAACGCCTGCTGGCCGGTGTGGACGTCGACGTCGTACCAGTCGTCGGCCTCGACGTAGCCGTGGGTCAGGAAGTCGAGCTTGACGTAGCGCACGCCGAGCTCGCGGAACTTGCCCAGGGCGATCCGGGCGCGGTTCTGCACGCCGGGGTTGGTCGGGTCGAGCGCCCAGGCGCCGTCGATGTTCACGGGGATGCCGTTCACCTTGAGCGCCATCTGGCGGTAGGTCTGGTTCTCGCAGGTGTCGCACAGCGCGGTCCCGCCGATGGGCTCGTCCAGGCCCTCGCGCCAGAAGTTGGCGAACGGCTGGAAGTACAGGGCCGGCTCCTGGCCGCGCGCCTTGACGTCTGCGACGTACTGCTCGAGCTCGGCCCAGGAGGTGTTCGGGTCCTCGAACGCGTACTCGGGGGCGAGCATCTTGTCCCAGTAGGAGTCGACGCCCACATAGAGGCCCTTGGCCGAGCCGGCGTTCCGGAACCCGGGGGTCTCCTCGGCCAGGAACTCCGAGACCTCGTCCATGACGGCGGCGTCGCCACCGCGGGCGCCGAGGCCGCCCCAGCTGTTGAACCCGAAGGGCGTGCCCTCGTCCCAGGTGCGGGACTTCGCGGCCTGCGCAGCGGCCTTGCCGAAGGTCTCCATGCCCTCGCGCCAGTCCGGGTACAGGCCTACGAACATGCGCGGGGAGCGCACCGTGGCCCCGCTGACCTCGGCGTGCGGCTTGAGCTCGCGGTTGAACTGGTACTTGTTCATCCCGTCGCCGTAGTCGTAGCTCCAGTCCGTCAGGCCGGCCGCGGCCTGCAGCCGGTCCAGGCCGCCGCGCGCGTTGCCGTCGGCCACCACGCCGGACTTCCACGTGTCGCGGTCCAGGGAGCCGACGACGAGGCCGCGGCGCGAGGCGTCGTCGATGAACGCGGTGACCTCGAAGCTGCGCCGGGCCGGCGTCACGTCCTTGATCGCCGGGGTCTCGTAGCGGACCCAGTGGTCGTTGTCGAAGGGCACGAGCACCATGCGGTTGTCGCCCGTGCGCCCGAGGTCGACCGAGCCGCGCCGGTCGGTCATGACCGGCACCATCATCGAGGTGGTGACCGGGCCGTCGGTGCCCGTCACGTCGAGCCGCACCGAGAACGAGCGGTCGCCGTCGAACGCGAAGACCTGCCGGAGCGTGGGCAGCCCGGGCTTGGCGCAGGTGACCGTGGTGCGGGCCGTGAGCCGGCAGGCGCCGTCGTACTGCTTGGTGGTGACGAACTCGTCGCCCAGGCGCACGCCGCTGTAGAAGCCGGTCACGGCCTCGCGGCCGCCCCAGCGGACGTCGGCGGTGCCGCTGGCCGTCGCGTAGTCGATGACGACGTCGCCGCCGCGGAGCACCGTCCGCTCACCGCCCGGTGTGGCGCGGGTGGGGTCGACGGGCACCGGGTCGGCCGCGTCGGGGTCGGTGAGTGTGTAGTCCTTCCCGGTCGCGCCGGCGACGTCGACCCGGTCGAGGTCGGGGCCGAGCACGCCGGCCGGGGCGCTGAACGTCAGGCTGTTCTCGCCCGCGTGCATGGGCAGGTCCACCGTGAGGGTGCCGACGCGGTCCCAGCCGCCGGTCGAGGCGACCGGCACGGTGACCGTCGAGCCGCCGTCGGGCGTGATCGTGAGCGCGCGCGAGTCGTCGCCGCTCAGGTAGTGCAGCGTCACCTCGTAGGTGCCGTCCTCGGGCGCGATGACGCCGGGGACCTGCGCCGTGGCGGACGGGTCGATGCTGCCGACCTTGCTCCCGCCCGAGCAGGTGGAGCAGCCGCTGCGGCTCGCGCCGTCGAGGAGCACCTGGGTGGCCTCGGCCTCGATGGTGGCCCCGCCCTGATCGGCCGCGGTGGCCGCGGGAGCGGGCGCCGCCCCGATGGCGACCACGACGCCGAGCGCCAGGCCGGCGGCGAGCCAGGCACGGTCGGCTCTCCGGACCTGGTCGGATGCGGATCTGACTGACATGAGTGCCCCTCCGGCGTCGTTGCTGGTGCGGACACTCAACCGTCTTTTTTTGTCACTGTCAATTAACTGCTGACGTGCTCACCGCCCCGTCAGGACGAACTTCGTGATCGCCATGGCTTCCCGCACGTAGGCGACGGGGATCTCGTACCAGGGTGTGTCCGCGTGCAGGTGGGTGCTGTCGATCCCGGCTTTCTCGGCGATGCCGCCTGCCCGGAACACGTGGTAGTCGCTGGTGACGAAGGCCGTCGTGTAGTCGGCACCGAGGTGCGCGTCCAGGAGGCTCTTCGCGAGGACGAAGTTCTCGTGGGTGCTGGTCGACCGGTCCTCCCGGAGGATCCGGCTCTGCGGGACCCCGTGCGCGACCAGGTACCGCTCCATCGCGAGCGCCTCGGTGATGGTCTCGCCAGGCCCCTGCCCGCCGGCGACCACGACGACGGCGTCCGGGTTCGCGACGGAGTACCCGATCGCCACGTCCAGCCGGGAGCGCAGCGACGGCGTCACCTCCTCGCCCCGCAGCCCGGCCCCGAGGACGACGACGGCGTCCTCCTGGTGCGAGACGGTGTCCGCCCTGCCGAGAACCGCGAGGGAGGCGAAGAGGACGAGCAGCAGTGCCGTGGCGGCCGGGACGAACACCTTCAACCACCGGAACAGGCCGTTCTCCGTTCCGGCCCGGGTGCGGGCCCGGCGGGAACCGTGGAGCAGGTGGAGACCGTGGAGCAGGTAGAGGACGCCGAGCACGAACGTCGCGACGACGCCGGAGTTGAGGCTGCTCGTGAACCACACGACCAGGGCATCGAGGATGAGGACCGCTCCGACGACGATCCAGAGGAGGGGCACGGCGGAACGATAGCGGAGGAGATCCGGGACCGTCCGGGGCGTCACCGCGCGGGTACGGGCGGGGTACGGAAAGCCGGTTGTCGAGTCAGGTTCCTACCGTCATCGGTGTCAGGGGAACCGCGAGGTCTCCCACTCGAGAACCGGGACGGACCGACAAACCATGCGCAGGATGGTGAGCGCGATCGTGGCCTTCGTGACCGCTTTCTGGGGCCTGGCGGCCGTGGCGCCGGCAGCGCAGGCGGCCGAGGCGGTGCCCTTCCCCGTCCCCGGCCAGGAGGTCGTGGTCGGCTGCGGGCACGCCGAGGCGGCGGTCCAGGTCACCTGGGGCGTGGGCAGCCTGTCGCTCCGGTACCGGCTGCGCGACACCGCCGCGGACGGCCGCAGCCCGGTCCTGAGGATCTCCGCGGTGACCGCCGACGGCGCGACTGCCGACCACGTCTTCGACAACGGCACGATCGCCTCCGCCCGCACGGCCGGCGAGGGCTTCGGCCCCTGGGGCGGCGAGGACGACTGGAACCCGGGGACCATCGGTGCCGTGGCCTCCCTGACCATCAAGGTCTCCAACGGCACGACGGCCGAGGGCGCCCTGTGCACGCAGCACGCGAACCTGTACAACTGGTCCCGCCTCGGGCTCCGGAACGCGTACGAGAAAGAAGGTGCGCCGTACGCGTGGGGCGGGGAAGGCCCGGGCTACGACTGCTCGGGACTCGTGTACGCGTCGTACGACGAGGTGGCCGGCTTCCCCGGGTGGCCGGTGCGCTCGGCGCAGGCGATGTACGACTGGGCCCGGACCCACACCGGCCAGGACAGGGTCTACGCCCAGCAGGTGCCGTACTCGGAGCTCGAGGAAGGTGACCTGGTCTTCTACGACACCGACGGCGGGGACGACGGCAACATCACGTATGTCGCGCTCTACGCCGGCGACGGGACCGTCTTCGACGCCCGGCTGGGAACACCGGTCGGCCGGCACGCCGGCTGGGTGAACTTCCGGGTGGGCGCGTACCGCATCCTCGGTGCCACGGGGTGGACCGCCTGATCCGCCGCACGGCGTCGCCTATGATCACGGCGTGCCGTCGTCCGATGTCGAGGGGGTCCCGGACTCAGCAGGTGAGCTGGTCCGCCGGCATCGCGAGGCCGGCGGGCTGACCCAGCGTGAGCTCGCCGAGGCCTCCGGGGTGAGTCTCGCCTCGGTCCGGGACATCGAGCAGGGCCGCAGCCGCCGTCCCCGGCGGGAGTCCGTCGCCGCCCTGATCTCCGCCCTCGGGCTCGCCGGCCGGGAGGCCGACCGGCTGCGCGAGCGGTTCGACCAGGCGCTCGTACGCCCGCGGTCCGACGACGCGACGGCGGGTCCCGGAGCCGTGGACATCAGTGTTCTCGGGCCGTTGCTGCTGCACCGGGGTGACGTGCGGATCCCCCTGCGGTCCCGGATGCAGCAGGTGCTGCTCGCCGAGCTGGCGGTCGCCGCGGGGTCGCCCGTACCCCGCGAGGTGCTCGTGGCCGCGCTCTGGCCGGGCGAGGCCCCGCCCACGGCGGCGGCCCTGAACATCCACGTCACCCGCCTGCGGCGCCTGCTGGAGGACTCCGACGACCGGCAGCCCGTGGTGGAGCTGGACCGCACCGGTGTCCGGCTCCTCGTCCCGGCCGACCAGCTCGACCTGCTCAGGTTCCGCGAGCTCACCGCGCACGCGCACCGCTCGGGGGCGACGAGCGGCGCGAAGGAGGCCCTCGCCGCCGCCGTCTCCCTGTGGCGCGGCGGTCCGGACCCGGACCTCGTGACGTCGCCCGACCGGGTCGCGGCGGTCGAGGAGGAGTACGTCGCGGCGCTGCTGTCGTACGCGAGGATCACGCGCGAGCTCGGCGTGCCGGAGGACGCCGTCGCGCCGCTGACGACGATGGCGGTCCGGCGCCCGCTCGACGAGGTCGTCCAGGCGTCGCTGATCCAGACGCTCGCCGCGGCGGGACGCCAGGCGGAGGCGTTCAGCCGGTTCGAGGCAACCCGGAGGGCCCTCGCCGCAGAGCTCGGCGTGGACCCCGGGGAACGGCTGCGCACCGCGCACCTGGACGCGCTGCGGCAGCGCTGGACGGACGAGTCCGCCGCCGCGGCCTCCGTCCCCTGGCAGGTTCCCGCGGCTCCGCCACGCCTGGTGGGACGGACGGCGGAGCGCTCGGACATCACGGCGGCGCTCGACCGCGGCCCCGCGGGCGGGAACGTGCCCGTCGTGGTCAGCGGCGCCGCGGGTGTCGGGAAGACCGCCCTGTGCCTGTCCGTGGCGCACGAGATGCACGACCGGTATCCCGACGGTCAGCTCTTCGCCGACCTGCAGGACGCCGCGGGCGCCCCCGTCCCGCCCCTGGAGATCCTGCAGCGCTTCCTGCGTGCCACGGGCCCGGGGACGCCGCCCGCGGACCTGCCCGAGGCGGCGTCGCTGTTCCGCAGCCGGCTCGCGGACCGGACGATGCTGATCGTGCTCGACAACGCCCGGGACGCGGCCCAGGTGCGCCCGCTCATCCCGGGCCTCGGCGACAGCGACGTGCTCGTGACCAGCAGAAACCTGCTGCCCGAGCTCGACAGCGCCGTCCTGGTCCGCCTGGACGTGCTCGACCGCACCGACTCGGTCCGGCTGCTGGCAGCCGCGACGGCGACGTCGGACGGGGACGACGCGGCGGTCCTCGACGAGCTGGCGCGCCTGTGCAGCGACCTCCCGCTCGCCCTGCAGATCACGGCCGCGCAGCTGCGGAGCCGGCGACAGCTCGTGCCGGCGGACCTGGTCCACCGGCTCCGGGACGGGCAGGACCGGCTGGACCACCTCGCCGTGGGGACGTCGAGCCTCTGGAACAGCTTCGAGCTCAGCTACACCGAGCTCTCCCCCACCGCGCGACGCGTGTTCCGGATGTCGTCCCTGCACCCCGGGATCGACTTCGGCACGGAGGCGACGGAGGTGCTGGTGGGCGACGGGACGGCGGCCCGTGCGCTCGACGAGCTGCTCGACGCGAACATGCTGACCGAGCACGCCGCCGACCGGTTCCGCAGCCACGACCTGCTGCGGCTGTTCGCCCGGCGCAAGCTCACCGCGGACGACCTCGTTCCCGACGCCGAGAGCCGCCTGCGGCACTGGTACCTCGACCGGGCCACCGCGGCCGTCGACTGGATCCACCCGCACCTGCTCCGGCTGGCCGGCCACCCGGACCGCGCCGCGGTGTTCGGCGACGAGGACGCCGCCATGCGCTGGCTGGACCTGGAGTACCCGTCGATGCTGGCCCTGGCGACCTCGTCGGCCGACGGCCCCGACCACGGCCCCGACGTCTGGCGGCTCGTCGACCAGCTCCGCGGATACCTGCTGCTCCGGCGCTTCGACAGCTGGGAGCACCTGGCCGAGGCCGGGCTCGGGGCGGCCGTCCGCACCGGCGACGACCGGGCGCGGGCGGCGATGTACGTCTCGCGCAGCTACGCCCACTGGGCCCACGGACGCATCGACGACTCGCACGCGGACACCGTCCGCGCGACCCGGCTCGCCGAGCTCTGCGGCTGGACCGACGCCGTCGCCTACCTGGCGCACAACGTGGGCTGGGAGCACTACGAGGCCGGCCGGCTCGTCGAGGCCGCGGCCTGTTTCGAGCGGATGCTGTCCCAGACCGGGCCCACGAGCCAGGCCCGCGCCCTCGCCCTGAACGGGCTGGGCATGACCTGCCTGGAACAGGGCGAGCTCGTCCGCTCCGCGGACTCGTTCCGTGCCGCGATCCGCATCAGCGAGGGCAACAAGCGCGAGGTGGCCGACCTGACGATCCGCGGCAACCTCGCCAGCGCGCTCCGGCTCCTCGGCGACACCGGGGCCGCGGAGACCCAGCTCCACGACGTCCGCCGCGGGTTCCGCCAGCGCGGCCACACCCGCGGGGAGCTGTCCACGCTGGACGAGCTCGGCCGGCTCCTCGCCCAGACCGGCCGGCCCACCGAGGCGGTCGAGACCGCCCGCGAGGCGCACGCCGCCGCGTCCCGGCTGAACGACCCCCGGGCGCAGGTCATGACCGGCGAAGGCCTGGGCGTGAGTCTCCTGGCGAGCGGGCACACCGCCGAGGCAGCGGCCGCCCTGGCCGACGCCGCGGCGCTCGCGACCGCGCACGGCTACCGGTCGTGGGAGGCCCGGGCACGTGCGCACCTCGCGACGGCGCACCTTCAGCTCGGCAACGCCCGGGAGGCGACGGACGAGGCGGCGCGCGCCGCCGTCCTCGCGGAGACGTGCGACGCGACGCCCGTCGTCGTCGAGGCCCGGCGGGTGCACGGGCTGGCCGCCCAGAAGCAGGCCTGAGATCCCGGCGCCCAGGCGCCGGCCGGCTGCCGGTCCGGCGTCGTCGGTGCGGTTCGTCAGGGACAATGGACGACAGCAATGTCTGCCACTGCAAGGAGCTCCACGTGCCCCAGGGAACTGTCCGATGGTTCGACGCCGACCGAGGGTTCGGTTTCATCGACCTCGGGAACGAGGCCGAGGACCTGTACGTGCACGCGTCCGAGATCGTCGGCGACGACGGACACAAGCTGCTCCGCGAGGGCCAGGTCGTCGAGTTCGAGGTGACCGAGGGGAACCGCGGCCCGCAGGCGCACCGCGTCCGGGTCACGGGCGACCGGGCCGCCGACGCGCCCCTGGGCGTGCTCGGCACCGTCAGCTGGTACGAGCCCGCCAAGGGCTACGGCTTCGTCACGCCCGACGGCGGTCGCGGCGAGATCTTCGTGCACAGCTCGGCCATCGTCGGGGGCGGTGTGATCTCCGAGGGGCAGCGGGTGGCGTTCCTCGTCGTCGACGGGGAGAAAGGGCCGCAGGCGGACCACCTGCTGCCGCTCGGGGCAGCGGCCGCGCAGCCGGCGTCCGACGGCGCGGACGGCACGGTCTCCTGGTACGACGACACCAAGGGCTTCGGGTTCGTCGCTCCCGACTCGGGCGGCGAGGACGTCTTCGTCCACGTCAGCGGGCTCGGCCGGGGTCTGTCCGAGCTCACCGAGGGTGCCCGCGTGACGTTCGACGTCGTCGAGGGCGACAAGGGGCCGAACGCCCGCAACGTGCAGCTCGTGCGCGGCTCGGCGCGCGGCTCCGGGAGTGCGCGCCCGGCCGCGGACCGCGGCCGGCCGAGTCGTCCCGCGGCATCCGGCGGGCCGGTGCGCGGAGGCGAGGGCACCGTCGCGCGCTACGACGCGGACCGCGGTTTCGGCTTCATCACCCCCGACGCCGGGGGCGAGGACCTGTTCGTGCACGTGTCGGTCGTGCGCGGCGACGAGATCCTGGAGGAGGGCGACCGGGTCCGCTTCAAGGTGCGGCAGAGCGACCGGGGGCCGCAGGCCGACGGCGTCGAGCTGCTCTGAGCCGGCTCGGCGTCCACCGGGCTTGAGTGCACTACCGCGGCCCCGCCCCGATCAACCGATTTTCTCGTCGTCGTCGGGCGCGGTGCTGCCCGGGGCGGCGTCGTCCGACGGCGTGGTGCCCCGCATCATCGCGAACACCGGGACGAACGCCGCACCGAGCGCGATGCCGATCGCGAGGTTGTCGAGCGCGAGACCAAGCGCCACCCCGATGCACAGGCCGACGGCGACGCCGGCACCCCAGCTCCAGCCGGCGGTCGAGGTCGGGCCGGCGTCGTCCCCGCCCTGGTCGTCCGGTCCGGTGTGTGCCATGTCCCCCACGGTGGCAGGTCGTGGCACGCATGTCCTCCCCCCGAGGGCTGATCTTGCGCCGGCGCATCCCCCTGGGGGCCTACGTCGTCGGGCCGCCCCGCAGCCGCACGGCCAGCCCGCTCGCCCGTCGCGCCCGCCGGACCACCGCCGCGCGCACCGCCTCCGGAGTGCCGACCACCCGCACCCGACGTCGCGCCCGGGTCACCGCGGTGTAGAACAGCTCGCGCGTGAGCAGGGGCGACGTCTCGTCCGGCAGCAGCACCGTCACGGTCACGGCCTGGCTGCCCTGGCTCTTGTGCACGGTCATGGCGTGCAGCGTCTCGACGTCGCCCAGCCGGGAGACCCCGAACGACGCGCCGCCGCCGATGTGGGCGCGCAGGTTCTCGCCGTCGGCGACCACCACCCCGGTGTCGCCGTTGAACAGGCCCAGGCCGTAGTCGTTCGCGGTGATCAGCACCGGCCGGCCCGCGTACCACTCGGCGCCCACCGCGGCGCCGAGGTAGGCGCCGGAGGCCTCGCCGAGCCGGCGCTCGACCAGCCGGTTCCAGTGCGCCGCGCCCCACGGGCCCTCCCGGTGGGCGCAGAGCAGGCGGTGCCGCTCGGCCAGCTCGACCGCCCCGGCGGCGTCCCCGGCCAGCGCCAGGTCCCGCACGGCGAGCGCGTGCCGGGTCAGCTCGTCCTGGAGGCCGGCCAGCGCCGCCGCGTCGTCCGGGTGCACGAGCTCCACGACGCCGTCGCCCGCCGTCAGCGCCGCGAGCACCGCCTCCGGGTCACCGTCCTGGATCGCGGCGGCCAGGCGCGTGATCGCCGCGCTCTCCGACCGGTGGTCGGTCACCAGGGCCGTCACGACGCCGTCGGGCCGCTCCCCGAGGCCGGCCACCAGGTCGGCGAGCACGGCACCGGCCTCGACGGACGCGAGCTGGTCGGGGTCGCCCACGAGCACGAGCCGCGCGTCGGGGCGCACCGCCTCCAGCAGCCGGGCCATGAGCGTGAGCGAGACCATCGAGGTCTCGTCGACCACCACGACGTCGTGGGGCAGGCGGTTGGAGCGGTCGTGCCGGAACCGGGTGCTCGACCCCGGCCGCCAACCCAGCAGCCGGTGCAGCGTGCCCGCCTGGAGGCCGTCGAGCCGGCGCCGGTCGTCGGCGGTGAACTCCGGCCGCCCGGCCTCCGGGCGTGCGTCGGCCGCGGGAGCACCGAGCGACTCGGCCACCGCCTCCTGCATCCGGGCGGCCGCCTTGCCGGTCGGCGCGGCGAGCGCGATGCGCAGGCGGCGTCCGCCGGCGTGCTCGGCCTGCTCCGCCAGCAGGGCGAGCAGGCCGGCGACCGTCGTCGTCTTGCCGCGACCGGGTCCGCCCGTGAGCACGGTGGTCCCGCGCCGCGCGGTGGACAGAGCGGCCACGCGCTGCTCGGCGTACGCGGCGCCGGGGAACAGCCGCGCCGCGCTGTCCTCCAGGAGGGCGTCGTCGACGGCGGGGGCGGGCACCGCCAGCCGGGCGGCGAGGTCGTCGCGCACCTGCCGCTCCTCGCGCCAGTAGCGGTCGAGGTAGAGCAGGCCGAGGTCGGCCCGCACCACCGACCGCTCGGCGAGCGGGCCGGCGGCGACCCGGTCGAGCCAGCCGTCGGCGGCGGGCCAGGGCAGCGGCACGTCGTCGGGCCCGTCGCCGAACCCGCCCAGGTCCACGCACACCGACCCCTGCCGGACCGCGCGCACCGCGAGCGCGACGGCGAGCCGCACGGTGTCGTCGTCCTCGCCGACGACGTCGGCCGTGCGGCGCGCGACGTGCACGTCGGCGGCGGTGAGCACGCCGGCGTCGTTGAAGGTGCGCAGCAGCCCGGTCGCGCCGAGCGCCCGGCGGGCGTCGTGGGGGTCGTCGCTGGTCCAGCGCTCGATCGACGGGGTCATGCGGCCTCCTCGTGCGCGAGGCCGGCGAGCAGGTCGGACAGCCCGACCAGCAGCGCCGGCGGCGGCTGCCACGAGAACACGCCCGCGGGGCTGCCGTCCGCGCCGCCGTCCGCGCCGGGGCCGCCGCCGGAGTCCGGGGTGTCCGGCCCGGCCATGCCGCGCACGAAGAGGTAGAGCACCCCGCCCAGGTGGGTGCCGGGGTCGTAGCCGGGCAGCCGCCAGCGCAGGTAGCGGTGCAGCACCGCGCCGTACAGCAGGGCCTGCAGCGGGTAGTGCGAGTGCAGCATGGCCTCGGCCATCCGGTCCCGCGAGTAGTCGGCGACGGCGGGGCCGAGAAAGTTCGTCTTGTAGTCGACGACGACGAACCGCCCGGTCGGCAGCCGCAGCACGACGTCGATCGAGCCGGTGAGGTAGCCGCGCAGCGCCTGGCCGCCCAGGGCGGGCTGCTCGAGCCGGTCGGCGTAGGCGGCGAGCGGGTCGTCGGCGGGCAGGTGCGCGCGCAGCAGCGGGACGAGGTCACCCAGCCGCGCCTCGGCGCGGCCGGGGGCGCCGCGTTCACTGCGTCCACTGCGTCCGCTGCGTCCGCCGTGTCCGCCGTGTCCGCCGCCGAGGTCGCCGCCCGCCAGCGGCAGCTCGAACGTCAGCTCGCGGAGCCGGTCCGCCCGGCCGATCTCGCCCAGCGTCAGGCCGCCGGCCAGCGGGCCGAGCGGCGTGCGGTGCAGCGGCAGGAGCCCGTCGGCGAGCGCCGCCGGGTCGGCCGGCACGGGCCACCAGCGCAGCTGTTCGGTGACGTGCTCCAGCAGCTCGGCGCGCAGGTCGGGCGCGAACGGGTCGGCGTGCTCCAGCACCGCGTGCACCAGGGACCCGAACGCGGCGCCCGCGGGCAGGTCGGCCAGGGGCGACGCGGCGGCGGCGTCGGGCGCGGCCGGCCCGGCGGCGGTCTCGGGGGCGTCGGTCTCGGGGGCGTCCGGCTCGTCGTCCGTGCCGGCGGCCTCGGGTTCGCTGCCCACGCCTGCGCCGCCGCCGGCGCCCGTGCCCGTCGCGGCGTCCTCGCCGGCCGCGATGATCCCGCTGTAGGAGGTGCGGCGCCACCCGGTGTCGACGGCCCGGTCGAAGGCCCGCGCCTCGTAGGGCGCGTGTCGGTCGGGAGGTGCGGGGGCCGACGCCGCGGCGGGCACGGCGACCTCGGCGGCGGGTCCGCCCAGCTCCTGGAGCAGCCCCAGCACCCGCGTGACGTAGGCGTCGTCCTTGACCGGCTGCGTGCCGGGCACCTGGCGCGTGCCGGGGGTGCGGCCGAACAGGAGGCGGTGCAGCCCGCTGGTCGGGGTGCTCGACGTCGGCGCCCACCACGCCACGACCTGCGACTGCGCGCGGGTCAGGGCCACGTAGAGCTTGCGGAGCTCCTCGCCGTCCTCCTCCGTGCGGTGCGCGGCGCAGCGGGCGTCCCACTGCGCGCCGGAGCCGGAGACGTCGATCGTCCGCGTGCCGGTCTCGTCGTGGTAGAGCGCGATCTCGACCGGGCGCGCGTAGTTGTCGTAGCCGAACGGCAGGTACACCACGGGGTACTGCAGGCCCTTGCTGCCGTGCACGGTGACGATCTGCACGGCCGCGGCGTCGGAGTCCAGGCGGCGTGGCCGCTCGGCCGTGCCGGTACGGCGCCTCTCGTCGCGGAACCAGGCCAGCAGGGCGGTCAGGCCGAGCGACTCGGTGACGCTCACCTCGTGCAGCAGCTGCCCCAGGTGGCGGACGTCGGTCAGCAGCCGTTCGCCCTCGGCCCGGGCCAGCACGCGGCTGCTCAGCCCGCGCTCCTCGGCGGCCTCCAGCAGGGCGGCCACGCCCCGGTGGCGGAGCAGGACCGCCCAGCCGCGCAGGGTGTCGGCGTCGCGGGCGGTCAGGGCCTCCCTCCCTTCATCACCGCCCGCGTCGAGCTCGGCGACCGTGCGGCCGAGGAACGGGGTGAGGGCGGCGGCCCGCACCAGGCCGGAGCGGTGCGGGGACTCCAGCGCCTCCAGCAGCGTCAGCCACTCGTCGGCGGCCGGCGTCTCGAACACGTCGCCGCCGGGCAGGACGGCCGCGACGCCGCGCGCGGCGAGCGCGTCCTGGACGAGCCGGCCGTGCGTCCGCGCCGAGACGAGGACGGCGACGTCGCCGGGCACCAGGGGGCGCCCGTCCCACGTCGCGCCCGAGGCGAGCAGGCCGGCGACGTCGGCGGCGAGGTCGGTCGCGACGTGCTCGCGGGCCGGGGCAGCCTTGACGAGGCCCTTGTACTGGGGCAGCCCGTCGCGCCGCACCTGCCGCAGCCGGAACGGCGCCGGGTGCGGCGCGCCGGCCAGGCGGCTGCCGCCGCCCGCGGCCCCGCCCTCCGCCGTGACCGGGTGCACCACGATCTCGTCGTGGCCGAGCGCCGCGTTGCCCAGCAGCACTCCGAGGGTGTCGACCAGCGGCGCGTCCGAGCGCCAGTTGCTGCCCAGCGTCGCGCGCGTGGTCGCGCCCCGGGCGGCGTCGAGGTAGGCGACGACGTCGCCGCCGCGGAACGCGTAGATGGCCTGCTTGGGGTCGCCGACCAGCACCGTCGCCCGGGCCCGCCCCGGCCCGTCCTCGTGCGCGCCGCCGAACGCCCGGTCCAGCACCTGCCACTGCACGGGGTCGGTGTCCTGGAACTCGTCGACCAGCACCACCGTCCAGCGTTCGCGCATGCGCGCGCCGACGGCGACGCCGCCGTCGGCCGAGGCCGGGTCCAGGGCGTCGGCGAGCCGGCCGAGCAGGTCGTCGTAGGACAGGATGCCGAGGCGGCGCTTGCGGCGCTCCATCTCGGCACGCACCTCGCGGGCGAAGGAGACGCGGGCCGAGCCGACGGCGTCGTCCGGGTCCGCGGCGGCGAGCGCGGCGCGCGGGTCCTCGACGGCGGCCGTGGCGACCCGGAGGGCGCAGGCCCGGTCGAACGGCGGCGGCTCGGGGTCGCTGCCGTACCGGTGCAGGTAGAGGTCGTCGACCACCTCGACGGTGAGCTCGGTCAGGGACTCGACGAGCTCGGCCCCGGGCTCCGTGTCCCCGGCGACGCCGAGGGAGCGCAGCACGAGCTGGCAGAACTGGTGGATCGTCGCGATGGTGGCGTGGTCGAACGCGGCCAGGGCGTCGGCCAGCCGGCGGTGGCGGAGGGCCCGCTCGGCGTCGTCGACGTCGAGCAGCGCCGCAAGGACGGCGTCCACCGGGCCGGTGTCGCGGCCCGCGAGCGCGGCGGCGAAGGTGCGCTCGGCCCGGAGCAGGGCGCCGCGCACCCGGTCGCGCAGCTCCTGGGTGGCGGCGCGGCCGAAGGTCACCACCAGCATCTGGTCGAGCGGCACGACGCCCTCGGCGACGTAGCGGGTCACGAGCGCGCCGATCGCGAAGGTCTTGCCGGTGCCCGCGCTGGCCTCCAGCAGCGCCGTGCCGCGCGGCAGCGGCCCGGCCAGGTCGAAGACACCGTCGAAGCCGTCCGTCACGTGCTGAACGTCCGTCACTCGCTGAACCTCTCGCTCTCCAGCAGCGGGCTCCAGACGCGCATCGCGAGCGCGCCGAAGCGGGTGGTCTCCCCCGGGTGCTCCTCGCCGGGATGCGGCTCCTCGTCGGTCCCGGGCAGCGGGGCGCCCGGGCCGTGGACCCGCACGTGCTCGGGTTCGGCGCACTCGCCGTCGGGGCGCCCGCCCGGCCCGCGCTGCCCCGCCCAGGTCTGCCCGGCCCGGAACCGCGCCTCGGCGGGGTCGGCGCGGCTGCGGCGCGCCTCGGCGTAGAGGGCCGACGCCTTGACCGGCAGGGGCAGCGGCTCGGTGAGCCCGCGGTCGCGCAGCGCGACGAGATCGCGCAGCAGGTCGACGGCGGTGTGGTCCAGCGGTCCCAGCCGCGACCCCTGCCACGTCCGCCGCGAGCGCGGGTTGGCCGGCCGGCCGAGCGCGTAGCCGACCCAGGGGCGGTCGTCGTCGGACGCCGTGAGGGCCAGCAGCCGGAGCCAGGCCTGCAGTCGCTGCCTGCCGCCGAGCCGGGCGTACGACACCGCGACCGAGCGGTCGCCGTGCACGCCGGGCACGGAGCCGCGCAGGCTGCGCCCGTCGCCCAGGTCGACATCGACGTCCACGACGCGGGCGGGGCTCGCCCGCAGCCCTGCGGCGGCGTCGGCGAGCGGGCCGACCTCGTCGGCGACGCGGACCAGGGGGCGCCAGCCCAGCCGACCGGGCGGGAGGTGCCCGCGGCGCCACTCCTTCTGCACGGCGTCGTCGAGCGTCGTGCCGTGCAGCACGTCGCGCAGCACCCGCTCCCCCACGGCCCAGCGGCCCAGGCCGTCGAGCTCGACGGGCAGGCCGTCGTCGAGCGGCTCCTCGTGGAAGGGGCGGCCGACGTCGAGGCGCTGGACGAGGAACCCGCGGGCGGGCGAGCGGTAGAACGCGAGCAGGTCGTCGAGCGCGACGACGCCGTCGTCGGCCATCCCTGGCGCGGGCGGCGGCAGCGGGTCGAGCGGCGCGGCGAGGAAGGGCCCGGCGGGGGTGCGCGGGCCGGCCGCGGCGCGGGCCCCGGCGAGGGCCGCGCGGTCGAACGTGAAGGCGGTGCCGGGCACCAGCGCCCCGGGCTCGACGGTGCGCCGGTCGAACGGCTGCAGCGGGTGGCGCACGGTCACGGCGCGGGACACCGGCCGGCCGTCGGGCGTGCGCGCCGTCTCGTCGAGGGCGTCGAGCAGCTCGCCCAGCGGCACCGCGGGCGGGCGTTCCTGGCCGGAGTACTCGTCGGCGCCGCTGTACGTGACCACGAGGGTCTCGGTGGCGGCGAGGACCGCGTCGAGGAAGAGCTGCCGGTCCTCGCTGCGCGGGTCGCGCTCGCCCGTCCTCGGCTCGCGGGCCAGGACGTCGTCGCCGTCGGTGACGCCGACGCGCGGGAAGACGCCGTCGTCGAGACCCAGCAGGGCGATGACGCGGTGCGGCACCGACCGCATCGGGACGAGCGTGGCGACGGTGAGCGTGCCGGTGCGGAAGTTGGCGCGGGTCGGGCGGCCGGCCACGCGGTCGGCGAGCAGGGCGCGCACGTCCGGCAGCCGCAGGGGCACCGCGGGGTCGGGCGCGTCGGCGCGCACGCGGGCCAGCTCGCGCCGCACCTGGGCGAGCTGCCACGCGTCGGCGGCGGGCACGGTGGTGAGCGCCGCGACGCCGTCCTCCAGCGCCGTCAGCCAGTGCTCCAGCGGGTGCCCGCCCACGAGCGCGTCGGTGACGTCGCGGAGCCGCTCCACGAGCTCGGTCAGGCGCCCGGCCAGCTCTACCTGCCCGCTGCCGACGTCGTCCAGCGGCAGGACGCGCTCCAGCCAGGTGCCCGTGTCGTCCGACATCGCGACCCCGGCCAGCAGCCGGTCCAGGCCCTCCTGCCAGGTGCCGGAGCCGTAGTCCGCCAGGCCGAAGCCCGCACGGTGCCCGGCGTCGAACCCCCACCGCACCCCGGTCTCGCGCGCCCAGCGGGCGAGCTGCTCCAGGTCGTCGTCGCGGAGCCCGAACCGGCGGCGCACGGGCTCGGCGTGGGCCAGGTCCACGACGTCGCCCACGCCCGCCCGGCCGCCGGCCAGGTCGAGGAGACGCAGCACGACCGCGAGCAGCGGGTTGGTCCGGTCCAGCGCCCGGTCGGCGAGCCGCACCCGCAGGCCGTGCGCGGGGTGGCCGTGCGGCCCCACGACGTCGGCCAGGCCGAAGGCCGCGGTGACCAGGGGCGCGTAGGTCTCGATGTCGGGGCACATGACGAGCACGTCGCGCGGCTCCAGCGCCGGGTCGTCGGCGAGCAGGCCGAGCAGCACGTCGCGCAGCACCTCGACCTGCCGGGCCGGGCCGTGGCAGGCGTGCACCTGGACCGACCGGTCGGCGGGGTCCAGGAGACGGGCGCCGGCGTCACCCACGGCGTCGGCCCGCAGGTCGTGCTGCAGCATCCGCAGCAGGGTCCCCGGCTCTTCCACGTCGCCGACGGCGCCGTCGGTGCCGCCGTCGTCGTCCGCCGCGGCGACCGGTTCGTCCCGCAGCTCGATCGCCGACAGGGTGCGCTGCAGCTCGCGGGTGTCGCGGCCGAGCGTGGCCAGGAGCCGGTGCCCGACGCGCTCGTGGGACCGGTCCTGCGCACGGTCGACGGGGCCGCCGAGGTCCTTGAGCGCCGACCACAGCGGCGCGGAGGGGTGCGGCAGCCACAGGTGCACGTCGCGGTGCGCACCGAGCGCGCCGACCAGGTCCACCTCGCTCGCGGCCAGGCGCGTGTGGCCGAACAGGGACAGGCGCGGGGGCAGGTCGAAGCCGCCGGGCTCGGCACGCAGCCGCTCGACGACGGCGGCGTGCCGCACGTGCGGCGGCTCGGCGTCGACCCGCTCGGCCAGGGCGCGCCACAGCGGCGGCTGCCACGCGAGGTCGGCCGGGACCGCGCGCCCGCACCCGTCGGTGTCGCGGCCCGCGGCCCAGTCCGCGACCAGCGCCGGGCGCTGCGCGGCGTAGCCCGCCAGGAGCCGCGCGAGCCGGCGGGCGACGGACAGCCGGCGGCCGCGCCGCAGGTCGCCCTCCTCGCCCGGCATCCCGTGCCCGAGGTGCTGGGCGAGCAGCGCGGCCCACGGCTCCTCCAGGCTCGCGTCGATCGCCGCCAGCAGCGGCCAGGTCAGCGCGTCCGGCGCCCACGGGTCGTCGTCGCGCGTGCCCGTGACCTCGGCGAACAGCGAGCCGGGCGAGCGCAGGTCCACGCCGGCGCACACGCCGTCGTCCTGCCCGGGGACGGCCCCGAGCCGGTGGCTGAGGCGCTGCGCGAGCCACCGCTCGACGCCCCGCGCGGGCACCACCACGACCTCGGTCGCGAACGGGTCCGCCAGGGGTGCGGCCAGCAGGTCCCCCAGCGCCTCCGCGAGCAGGTCCGTGCGCGGAGCACGATGCAGGACGACCGCCATCACGCCAACGTATCGTGCGGCCGGGCGGGACGTGCCGCCCGCGCGTGGTGGGGCGGCCTCCAGGCGCGGTCAAGTGATCGGTAAGTCGTCGTCCACCGGGCCTTCCTAGGGTCCAGGTGCGATGACGTGAACCCCCGGGACAGCGGCATCTCGCGACGCGCCGTCCGGCACGTCGACGTACCGCCGCAGGCGGTCCATCGAAGGAGAAGCCATGTCCGTAACGCCCACCGTCGTGCTGGTCCACGGGGCGTTCGCCGACGCGTCGAGCTTCGCTCGCGTCGCGAGCGACCTGCTCGACGACGGCACCCGGGTGATCGTGCCCGCCGTGCCGAACCGCAGCCTCTCGGGGGACGCCGCGTACATCGCGTCCGTCGTCCGCCAGGTCGAGGGCCCCGTGCTGCTCGTCGGCCACTCGTACGGCGGCGCCGTGATCACCGTCGCCGGCCGTGAGGAGAACGTCGTGGGCCTGGTGTACCTGGCCGCGTACGTCCTCGACGAGAACGAGAGCCTCGGCCAGCTCCAGGGCGGCTTCCCCGAGTCGCCCCTGGCCCAGGCCCTGGTCTACACGCCCTTCCCCGTCGAGGGCTCCGCCGAGCCGGGCGTCGACGTCTCGGTGGACGTGGCCAGGTTCCCCGAGATCTTCGCCGCCGACGTCGACCCCGCGCTGACCCGCGTCCTGGCCGTGTCGCAGCGGCCGCTCACCGGTGCCGCCTTCGGCGAGCCCGGCACTGCCCCCGCCTGGAAGGACAAGCCCTCCTGGGGGATCGTCGCGACGGCCGACAAGGCCATCAACCCCGACGTGCAGCGGTTCGGCTACGAGCGGGCGCAGGCGAAGGTCACCGAGGTCGACTCGTCGCACCTCGTGATGCACGCCCAGCCGGCCGCGGTCGTCGGCGTCATCCGCGAGGCCCTCGCCTCCGTGGCCGGCTGACCGGCCGGCTGACCCGACCCGGCCCGTGTTCTCCGGCCGCAGGGGGGACCGCGTCCCTTTCCGGGAGGCCAACTCCCCCCCCCTCCAAACCACCACCCCCCCCGCGCCCCTCCACACCCCCCCCCCCCGACACGCACCCCTCCCCCCCCACCCCCCCCCCCCCCCC
>NZ_JBHWLR010000001.1:185710-225979 GCF_042731755.1 Promicromonospora sp. NPDC059942 | reverse complement strand
TGTTGGGCTGGCGTGGGTCGCCGTGTCGCTGCTCTCCGGATGCTTTCTGTCCCTTGGGTCTTCTCTGCTCTCGGACGCTGCCCCCCCCGGCGCCCTACTGCGACGAGTCGCCGCCGGCCGCGGCCTCGGCGACGGCGCCTCCGACCGACGCGATCGCGGCCACCACGATCGCCTGGTCGACCTCCGCCGCGCCCCAGGTGCCCTCCCGCAGCTCACGGGCTCGCTCGGTCACCGCGCGCGACCGGCGGATCGCCGGGTGGAGCTCCCGGAGCGTCCCGCTCGCGGAGAGTGCCGCCGTCAGGGCGGCGGTGCGCGGGTCGGGCGTCACGCCGTCCTCCAGCACGGCCCGCACCCGCTCCAGCAGCGCCGCCTCGTACGGGAGGTCCTGCGCGGGCGTCCTGGTCACCGGGATGAGACCGAGCACCTTGGACCGTTCCCGGCGCAGCATCCCCCGCTCGACCAGCCGGTCGCGCACCTGCGGCTCCAGGTCGAGACCGAGGTCGAGGAGGACCGTGTGCACGTGCCTGGCACGCTTCGCCACCTGCGCCGCCGCCGCGTCCAGCAGCGAGTCGCCGAGCGGCTCGCCCGCGACGGCGTGCACCCGCTTCCTCCCGTCGAGCTCGACGCGACCCAGCAGCGCGAGCTCGATCAGCACGGCCCCGCCCAGCGTGTAGTGCAGGTTGGCCTCGCCCCGGACGGTCCCCGACCTGTCGTCGAGCAGGAGCAGCAGCAGGTCCTCGACGATCAGCGGCTCGGGGCGCAGCTCGTGGTGCTTCGGTGGGCGCATCGGTCTCTCCTCGGCAGTGCGGACGGTCCGGGCGGCGTCGTGCCTGGCCCCATGACAGTCCGTGCCCCTGGGGCAGGGTCAATCGCCCCGGGCGGGCGCCCCCGGGCTACCGGTCGTCCAGCCGTCCGACCACCGTGTCGAGCGTCGGCCAGGGAGCACCCGCGCGCAGCACCCGCAGCAGCTCCTCGCCGAACAACCTTCCCCGCGGGAACTGGTCGTCGGCGTCCCAGCGCCAGGCGGCGACCATCGCGAGCACGAGCTGCCGGCACTCGTCCAGCAGCTCCGGGTCGACGCCCGGGTAGTGCGCGCAGACCGCCTCGGGAACGTGGGCGAGATCGAACTCGACGGGCCCGCGGCAGCACGTCTCCAGGTCGATGAACAACGGCCCGCCGGTCGTGCTGAGCACATTGCCCGGGTGCGGCTCGCCATGGAGCAGCTGCTCGACGGCGCCGCGGTCCTCGATTGCCCGCCGCAGGTCTGCCAGCCGGCCGCCGAGGAACGCGCGGTCGGCGTCGGCGAGGTCCGGCGAGCGGTCCGCATCGGCGACGATCTCCTCCGCCTCCGTGACCCGGTCCGCGAACCGCGGGCTCCTCAGGTCGACCGTGCGCATGCCGGAGTGCAGCTCCTCCAGCGCCTTGGCGACGTCGGCCGGGGCGGCGCCGGGTGTCACGGGTTCGTAATAGGTCCACAGCGTCACGGCGAAGCCGTCGCGGACGTGCACCCGCGGTTCCGCCCGGGGCTCCAGCGGGACCACCGGCGATCCGGCCTCGACGAGCCGCTGCGCGAGGTCGACCTCGAACTGCGCGACCTCCTGTCCCACGGGCGCGATCCGGGCGAAGACGTCGCAGGGCGTCAGCCGCAGCGCCAGCTTGTTCGAGTTGTGCAGCACGACGGCGTCGTCGGCCGGCAGGTCGAGGGATGCGGCGAGGGAGGTCGCAGCAGCGATGGCACGGGTGACGCCGGTCATCTCCACCGTCGCATCCTGGCACGGGCGGGCAAGGACAATTCCGGCCATCCCTGGTGGATCCCGTACTCGGGTCACGCGGTGGTGCGCACGGGACGCGCTACCGTCCGCCCATGACCGGACCGCAGCTCTTCGCTCTCGCCTTTTCGATCATGACCGTCATCATGGGAATCGGCTGGTTCACGCTCGCGAAGAATTTCGCGGACACCGCCGAGCGAGGGCCCGAGTGGCTGTGGGTCCAGCACAGTCACCGAACCAACTTCCTGGCCGCACGCGTGGCCGGCATCGTGATGGTCGTTGTCGGCTTCCTGACCGGAATCCTTGCGCTGACGGGCGTGCTGACGTAGGACCGCTCACACCTCCGTGGTGCCGGCGTTCTCGCGTACCCACTGGTCGTAGTGCTGCTCGAAGGCAGGAAGAACGGCTTCGGCCCCGCCAAGGTTGTTCAGCCCGATACACACCGGGGTCCCGACGAGCTTGACGTTGCTCCGGGACAGGAGCCGCGCGACCGGCCCCATCCGTCCGAGCACGGCTTGGGGGTCCTGCACCACGATGCACAGGTTGGTCTGTCGCTGGACGTGGTGAAGGTGCCATCCGACGACCTGGTCCCACGTCGTCCTCCCGGACGACACGGCGCTCGACGTGTCGGTGAACCCTTCGGCGTCGACGACCAGCCGGGGACCGGGCCCGCGAAGGAGCATCAGCCAGGCCACCGTCGTGAAACCGAAGAACGCAGTGCCGGCCACGCCCGCGACCACGTAAAGCAGCCACAGGATCGGCGACATCGGGGCCAGCCACGGGACCGCGGTCGGGACGACGGCGGCGACGAGCACAAGAACCGCGGCAGCTGTCATCAGCGGGCCGAGCACCAGGCCCATCAGCAGGATGCGGGCACGCGAGACGTCGAACTGCACGGCATCGGTCACGGCCGGAACGATAGCGGGGCGCGACCGCGCCAGGCCCGGAAAGCCAGAGACTTCACCCGTGGGCCCTGCGCCGGGACCACGCCGGCAGGTCGGGTCGCGCCCCGCCGCTGAGGCATGCTGTACCCATGCCCAAGACCCTGCCCACCGGCCCCACCGTGATCACCGACGACAGCGAGGTGCGCTTCGTCTCCGGGGCCGACCAGTTCGCCCTCAAGCTCAAGGACGGGCACCTGCACGTGCGCGCGATCGACACCGACGGTGGTGAGGCGCAGGTCGTCGTGATCCCGACGTCGCGCAACACCCTCAACCTGGAGATCAAGCACCCGGGTGCCCACGGCCCCGTGGCCGTGGAGGGGCCGACGCTGCGCTGAGCGCACGGGCCCACGGCCCGCCGGACGGGACGCTCCCCGGACCGTCCGGCCACATCGAAATCGTTACGACACACGCCCGACACAGCAACGGCTCCCAGGCCTGTCAGCGTCTGCAGCGACTGCTTGACCCTCCGTACCGCTGCGGAATCACTGGGAGATCGTTGTGAGAGCAAGAAGACTGGTCGTCGCGGCCACTGCCGCCGCGCTCGTCGTGGGCGCCCTGCCCACGGCGGCAGCCGTTGGCTCCGCGCCACCGGCCGTGGCCGCCACCCCTGAGGCACCGCGGTCGGCGCCGGACGTCCCTGACGTCCCGGACACCGACGTCGTCCTCGTCACCGGTGACCGGGTCACCACCAGCACCGCCGACGACGGCACGCCGACCGTCGGGTTCGAGGCCGCGCCGCGGCCCGACGGCCGACCGGTCAGCTACGCCGCCTTCGGCGACTCGGCGGGCCACTACTTCGTCGTCCCCTCCGACGTCGCCGACCTGGTGCCGGCGAAGCTGGATCTCCGGCTGTTCGACGTCACCGCCCTGGAGGCGGCGCAGGACCCGGCACAGGACACGAGCGCGGACCCCGCCCTGCCCGTGATCGTGCAGACCACCACCGCCCGCGCGGCCCGGTCCGCGGAGCCGACCTGGGAGAAGCTCGACCTCGACGTCGACCGGACCCTGGAGTCGATCGACGCGGTCGCGGGCGACGTCCCCGCGGACGGCGCCCGCCCGCTCGTGGACGCCGCCGAGGACGGCCGCACCGTGAGCAAGGTGTGGCTGGACGCCCCGCTGGAGGTGTCCGACGCCGACTCCACGCCGCAGATCGGCGCGACCGACGCCTGGGACCTCGGCATCGACGGCACCGGCGTGACCGTCGCGGTCCTGGACTCCGGCATCGACACCACCCACCCGGACCTGGACCAGGGCATCGTGACCCTCGAACGGGACTTCACCGGCTCGGGCAGCACGCACGACGCCCTCGGCCACGGCACGCACGTCGCCTCGATCATCGCGGGCAGCGGTGAGGCGTCCGACGGCGAGAACCGCGGCGTCGCGCCCGGCGCCCGGCTGCTGAACGGCCGCGTCCTGAACGACGACGGCGAGGGCGACGAGTCCTGGGCCATCGACGCCATGGAGTGGGCGGCCTCGAACGGCGCGGACGTCATCAACATGAGCCTGGGCGTGCGGGGCGCGTACACCGACGGCACCGACCCCGCGGCCCTCTCCGTCGACTCGATCTCGGAGCGCTACGACACCCTCGTCACCATCGCGGCCGGCAACGAGGGCAACTGGGGCACCCCGTTCACGGTCACCACCCCCGGCACCGCGGACAGCGCCCTGACGGTCGGCGCGGTGACGGACTCCGACGACATCGCGTACTTCTCCTCGATGGGGCCGCGGTTCGGCGACTACGCGATCAAGCCCGACATCGCGGCGCCCGGCGACGGGATCGTCGCCGCCCGCGCCGCCGGGACGAACCCCGACGTGCCTGTCGGCGACCACTACGCCGCCATGTCCGGCACGTCGATGGCCACGCCGCACGTGGCCGGGGCGGCCGCGCTGCTCAAGCAGGCGCGGCCGGAGCTGGACGGCGAGGCCCTGAAGTCGGTGCTCATGGGCTCGGCCCAGCCGGCGGGGAACTCGGTGTTCGCCGAGGGCGCGGGCCGCGCCTGGGTGCCCGGCGCGATCGGGGAGGCGGTCTACGCGACGCCGGCCTCGCTCTCGTTCGGGCTGTTCGACTCGCCCCGTGCCGAGCAGACGCCGCGCACGCAGACGGTCACGTACACGAACGACTCCGGCACCGCCGTCGACGTGGACCTCGCCCTCTCGGTCAACGCGGGCGACGGCGTGGCCGTCCCCGCGGGCGTGGCGTCCCTGTCCACGGACACCCTGACGATCCCCGCCCACGGCTCCGCGACCGCGGACGTGACCATCGACCCGCGCTCCGACGAGCCCGACGTCTTCGCCGGGGTGCTCCGCGCGACCGGGGCCGGGTTCCCCGCCGTGCGGACCGTGCTCGCGTTCCAGAGCGACCCGGACATGTACACGCTGCGCATCGAGGCGAGCCGCCTCGGCGGCGCGCCGGCCGCCAACCCGGACGCGGGCTGGGTCCACGGCATCGACGACCCCGACGTGAACCAGTGGTTCCAGTTCACCGACGGCGTCGCCGAGGTGCGGCTGCCCGCCGGCCGCTACGCGGTCCAGGGCCAGCTCTTCGACGCGGTGTCGCCGTCGGCCGCCTTCTTCGACGGCGTCGTCAGCTTCTCGCGCGACGCCGACCTGACGGCCGGTGACGCCACGCTCACGCTGGACGGCAGCACGGCGGTACCGGTGCGCATGGAGACGCCGAAGAAGGTGGCGCCGCGCGCCCTGGCCTCGGACCTGGTCCGCGACCTGCCGGGCCGGAGCGGCCCGGTGACCACGGGAACCTCGTTCAGCACCGGCGACTACACGGGCGGCATGGACCTCACCGCGTACGTGCTGCGCGACGGCGGCCCGCTCGCGGGCGAGACCACGGTGACGTCGCGGTACCTGCTGGACCAGCCGCTGCTCGACGTCGCCGCCGTGGGCAAGGGCCGGGCGCTCGACGTGTCGCGCGAGCTGGGCAACGCGGTCCGGTCCCCGCGGTACGAGGGCCGGATGTCGGCGCGGCTCGTGGACGGCGGGACGGGTACCCCGCAGGAGCTGGCCGCCGTGCACGCGGACGGCGCCGTCGTGCTGGTCGAGGACACCGGTGACCTCACGCTGAACCCGCAGTCGCAGGCCGCGGCGGACGCCGGGGCCGTGGCGGTGATCGTGTACGGGTCCACCCCGGGCCCGTTCTACCACCAGGTGGACAACCGCACGATCAACACCATGAGCGACCAGGCCGTGCCGACGCTGACGCTGAAGCGCGACCTCGGGCTGAAGCTCGTCGAGGCCGCCCACCGCGGCGCGACGCTGCGGGGCACGGGCCGCGCGACGCCGTCGTACCAGTACGCGCTGGGCTACAGCGAGCAGGGGCGGACGCTCCCGCGCTCGCTCACCTACCGGCCCTCGGCCAAGGACCTCGCGGCGGTCGAGACCGAGCTGCGGTCGTTCAAGCCGTTCGCGGCGGGGCTCCGCAACGCCGAGCGCCTCACCATCACGAGCGGCAGCACGATGAGCGGCTGGCAGCAGTCGTGGACCACCGGCGCGGTGAGCGGGCGGACGGTCTACTACTCGACCGAGCCCGGCGTGCAGTTCCAGCGCGGCTCCACCGCCGCCCAGGGCCTGAACGCCTGGCCGGCGTGGATCGACGGTGAGGCGGTGACCTACCAGCCCGGGAAGCAGCCGAAGGAGACCTACAACGGCCAGGTGAACCACGGCGGGTTCTGGGCGTCCCCGGCCGTCCCGCAGGACGCCGCGGTCTACCGCGACGGCAGCACCCTCGGGATCAACCTGCCCTACCGGGTCGACGGCGAGGGCCACACCCAGGAGTGGGGTCCCGACGAGGCCTCCACGGGCCGGTTCCAGGTCTGGCGGGGCGACGACCTGCTGACGGACGACCCGTTCGGCACGTACGCGACGCCGGACGTCGGCACCGGCAAGGAGCCGTTCCGCATCCGGCTGGAGACGCACCGCGACACCCCGTGGTGGCCGCTGTCGACGGACGTGACGACCGAGTGGGGCTTCGTCCCGGGCAGCAGCAAGAAGCCGGAGGTGCTGCCGCTGCTCCAGCTCGACTACGGCGTGCAGGGCCTGGACGCGTACAACACGGCGAGCCGGCGCTCCACGGAGCTGGACCTCCGGGTCTCGCACCAGGACGGCGCCGTCGGCGCCGCACCCGTCACGAGCCTGAAGCTGTGGTCCTCCACGGACGGCGGCGAGCACTGGACGCCGGTGCGCGTGACCCGGGCGTCGGGGCGCGGCCCGGGCCATGCCCAGGCCGGTGCGTACAGCGCCACTGTCACCACCCCGCCGGGGTCGACGACGGTCTCGCTGCGCTCCGAGGCACGGGACGCGGCGGGAGCCACCTTCTCCGAGACGGTGATCGACGCGTTCGCGGTGAACGCCCGCCGCTGACCGGTCCGGTCTGGTAGGCCAGGAAGGACACGAAGGCCCTCGCCCTGCGGCGGGGGCCTTCGTGCTTCCCGGAGGGCCGCCGCCCGTCCCCGCTAGGTGCCCGCCGCGGCGTCCGCGCGGCGGCCGGCGAGGTACCTCGCCTTCTTCTCGCGGTTGCCGCACGTGCCCATGTCGCACCACCGGCGCGACCGGCTCTGGCTGGTGTCGAAGAACGCGGCCCGGCAGGTCGGCGAGGCGCACAGCGCCAGCCTGCCGTCCCGCTCCCCCGCGAGGACGCCGATCGCGTCGGCGGCGATGACCCCTAGGGCGTCGTCGACGGCGGACGCCGAGCGCAGCCGCCACTGCCGGTCGTTCTCGGGCGTCAGCACGGCCGCCGCTCCGCCCCGGGTGCTGAAGTCGTTGATGACCCGGACCGCCGCGGCCGGGAGCGGGTCCTGGCGCGCCGCCGCCGTCGCGGCCGCGTGGATCGCCTCCCGCAGCTCCCGTGCGCGGTCGAGCTGGGCGGTGGTGCACGACGCCACGGCCAGGCCGCTCACCGTCAGCCAGTCGGCGAGCCGGCCCGGCGTCGGGATGCGCTCCACCGGTTCGCCGTGCCGCTCCGACAGGGTCCCCGTGAAGCTCGTCGCGAGCACCTTGCCGAGGCGGAAGTCGGGGAACCGAGGGCTCATGGAACCACCTTAGCCGGTTGCGTTTCGTCGTCGGCCGCTGCTAGAACCGTCTTAGCTGGTTCCTCTGCAACCGAGCCGGCGCCACCGACGAGGAGGTCTCATGAACCAGCCCAGCGACGTGCAGCCGTTCGAAGCGCGCGCGACCGACGCCGAGCTCGACGACCTGCGCGGCCGACTGGCCGCGGTCCGGCTGCCGGAGGCCGAGACGGTCCGCGCCGCGCCGGCCTCCAGGAGATGGGACCAGGGCGTTCCCCTCGCCGACCTCGTGGACGTCGTCGACCACTGGAGCGCCGGGTACCACTGGCGGCGCTTCGAGGCGCGCCTCGACCAGATCGGCCAGTTCCGCACGACGATCGACGGCCTGGGCATCCACTTCCTGCACCGGCGCTCCCCGCGGGCCGACGCCACGCCGCTGGTCCTGACGCACGGCTGGCCGGGCAGCATCGCCGAGTTCACCCACGTCGTCGACGACCTGGCCGACCCGGGCAGCGCGGACGCGCCGGCGTTCCACGTCGTCGTCCCGTCGCTGCCGGGCTTCGGCTACAGCGAGCGCCCGAGCACGCCAGGGTGGGGCATCGAGAAGATCGCCGCCGCGTGGGTGGAGCTGATGCGGCGGCTCGGCTACGACCGGTTCCTGGCCCACGGCGGCGACTGGGGCGGCGTCATCACCACGATCCTCGGCGGCAGGTTCCCGGAGCACGTGATCGGCATCCACACCACGGTCGCGCAGCCGCCGCCCGGGCTGTCGACGGACGGGCTGACGCCGGCCGAGCGCGCCTGGGTCGAGGACTCCCGCGACTTCTGGGGCCGCCGCGCGGCATACGCGAAGCAGCAGGCGAGCCGGCCGCAGACCATCGGCTACTCGCTCGTCGACTCACCGGTCGGGCTGCTCGCCTGGATCCTCGACAAGTTCGCCGAGTGGACGGACACGCAGGACAGCCCGTTCGAGACGATCCCCGTCGACAGCGTGCTGGACGACGTCACCCTCTACTGGCTGACGGCGACTGGCGCGTCGTCGGCCCGCATCTACGCCGAGAGCCACGCCGCGCTCGACCCCGGCCTCCGGGTGGACGTCCCGTCGGCGATCACCACCTACCCGCGCGACATCGAGCGCTGGCCGCGCCCCTGGGCGCAGGAACGGTTCCGCCAGATCGTGCGGTGGACGACGCCGGAGGCCGGAGGGCACTTCCCGTCGCTGGAGGTTCCCGGGTACTTCGTCCAGGACCTGCGGGCGGGTCTCGCGGCGGTGCTGGCCGCGCGGGGGTGAACCCGACTGCGATCCGATCGCATCTCGGTAGATGCCATTCGGCCAGAACCGAATGACACGCCTTTCCTTCGGTCGTGACCGAACCAGATGGAATCCATATCTCCCGGGTGAAAACCTCCCGTTGTGCTCGCCGAGCACGACAACAAAGGAGGATCGACATGAGAAGACTGCCTACCCGTGCCGCCGCACTGGCAGCAGCGGCCGCGGTGCTGCTGGGCCTCTTCGTCGCGGGGCCGGCCTCAGCCCTGGCACCCGAGAGCGCGAGCCTGGTGACAGAGCTTTCCAACCCGCCCGACGACGGCCGGCTGTACCAGGTTCCGCCCGCTCCGCGCGGCGCTGACGCCACCACCACGAACAGCGGGATCCAGGCCGCCTCACCGACCATCACTCCGTCGGTGTCGTTCGAGCTGGTGCGGAGAGGCGGAACGTACAGCTGCGGCAACGGCACCCTCTGTACCGCCGTGTGGGACCCGGTCCATGACGCGTGGAAGATCTTCAAGCTGTACGCGTGCAATGTCTATCAGGTACACAACTGGCAGCTGAACGGATGGTATGTGGACAAGCAGACCTACGGTCAGACGTCATATTTCAAGGGCCAGAGCTACTACAACAATCTCTGGTCCCACACGTCGACCTATAACCCGTTCACCGGGTCAGGCGCCCCGGACATCACCGCGACCTGGGACCCCGTGTGGATGATTCACAACTGCGGTCCGGGTTGGGACTGACGGGGCCCGCCCAGGTCCGCCGGCCGCACCACCGCCTCGGTTGCCGCAGCGTGCTGGATCGCGCACAGCAGCCGGACCGTCTCCAGCGCGTCGTCGGCGCCGACCGGCACCGGTGCGGACGTCTCCAGCGCGTCGAGGATCCGGGTCCACTGGGCCAGGTGTCCCGCGTGCCCGATCGCGAGCGGTGCGGCGGCACCGCTCACGGTCCGGCCCGGCCGCGGCTCGGGCACCCCCGGGACGTCCCAGCGGCGCACCTCCCCCTGCCCGAGCTCGGCCGAGCCCCGGGAGCCGAACAGGGCGATCGTCGCGGGGAACCCGGGCGGCGTCGCCGTCGTCGTGGTCACCACGCCGAGCGCCCCCGAGGCGAAACGTAGGGTCGCCACGGTCGTGTCCTCGGCCTCGATCGCGTGCGCGAGGGTGCCGGACTGCGCCGTCACCGACTCGACCGGGCCGCACAGCCAGCGCAGCAGGTCGACGTTGTGCACGCCCTGGTTCATCAGGGACCCGCCGCCCTGCGCCATCGTGGACCGCCAGCCCGCCGCGCGGTAGTAGGCGTCGTCGCGGTGCCAGTGCACGTGCGTCGTCGCGATCCGCAGCTCGCCCAGCGCGCCGTCGTCGAGCGCCCGCTTGAGCGCGACGTGCTCGGCCTCCAGCCGGCGCTGCGAGATCATCGAGACCGTCAGCCCGCGCTCGCGCGCGGCGTCCGCGACCCGCAGCGCGTCGCCGGCGTCGAGCGCGAGCGGCTTCTCGACGACGACGTGCCGGCCGGCCTCCAGCGCCGCCAGCGTGAGCGCCGCGTGCGTGCCGCTCGGCGTGCAGATCGCCACGACGTCGACGTCGGGGTGGGCGATCACCTCGTGCGACGCGAGACGCGCCGCCGGCGGGTCCGGCTTGCCCGGACCTGCCGGCGGGCGCGCCCGCCCGCTGTACGCGACCAGCCGCGCCCGGCCGCTCAGCTCAGCGAGCGCCCGGGCGTGCATCGCGCCGATGCCGCCCATCCCGATGATCCCCACGCCGAGCGGCGCACCGTCGTCCTCGGTCCCGTCACTCGGTCGCATGGCTCGCGCCGAGCAGCTCGCGCAGCCGCTCGGCCGCCGCGGTGAACCGCGGGTCGGCGAGCGTCGGGCCGTACTCGCGGCGGTCCGGCAGCCCCGGTTCGAGGGTCTCCACGATCCGGCCCGGCCGCGGGCTCATGACGACGATGCGGCTGCCCAGGTACACCGCCTCCGGCACGGAGTGCGTCACCAGCACCACCGTGGTGCCGGTCTCGCGCCAGATGCGGTTCATCTCGATGTTCATCTGCTCGCGCGTCAGGGCGTCGAGCGCGCCGAACGGCTCGTCCATCAGGAGCACCCGCGGCTCGTGCAGCAGGGCGCGGCACAGCGCCACGCGCTGCTGCATGCCGCCGGACAGCTCGTGCGGCAGGGCCCGCTCGAACCCGGTCAGGCCGGTGAGCTCGATGAGGTGGTCCGCGCGCTCCTCCGCCCGACGCCGGTCCATGCCGCGCATCTCGGCCTGGAGCAGGATGTTCTTGCGCACGCCCCGCCACTCCAGCAGGGCCGAGCGCTGGAAGGCGAAGCCGATCTCGCGCTGCGGCCCGGTGACGGGCTGCCCGTACAGGCGCACGTCGCCGTCCGTGGCCAGGGTCAGCCCTGCGATGATCTTGAGCAGCGTCGACTTGCCGCAGCCCGACGGCCCCGCGATCGTGACGAACTCCCCGGGCCGCACCGCGAGCGACACGTCGTCGAGCGCGACGGTCTCCGACCGCTTGGACGTGAAGCGGCGCGTGAGGTGCGCGACCTCGATGATCGGCTCGGCCTCGGCGGGCCCCGCAGCCGCGCCGGGCCCGGTGGTGGGCCCTGTCGTCGCGGTCACAGGTCCTCCCCGAAGGTCGCGTCCCAGTACGCGTCCGGCGTGGGCTCGCCCTCGAACTCCGTGTTCTCCGTCAGGAACGTGAGCGTGTCCGTCCACTGCTGCTCGGTGTTCACGCCGGGCGCGGGGGCGGCCTCCAGGTTGAGCAGGCCGATCGTCGCCTCGAGCTGCGCCGCGAGCACCTCCTCGTCCGGCGCCTGCTCCGCGTCGGCGGCCATCGCGGCCACGGCGGCGTCTTGGTCCTCCGACGCCGCGAGGAACGACTTCGACGTCGCCCGCACCATCGCCTGGACCAGCTCGGGGTCGCTCTCGATGGTCGCCTCGTTCGCGAGGAGGCCGGTGCCGAGCATGTTCATGCCGAACTCCGCGAACGGCAGGGCGGAGACCTCCTTGCCGGTCTGGTTCTCGATGGTCGCCGCCTGGTCGTGGTAGAAGCCCTGGATGGCGTCGACCTTGCCCTCGATCAGCGCCGCGATCTTGCCCGCGGCGTCGACGTTGACCACGGTGACGTCGTCCGGGTTCACGCCGTTGATCTCCAGCCACGCCGGGAAGGTGCCGTACATCGCGTCGCCGGGCGTGCCGCCCACCGTCTTGCCCACCAGGTCGGCGGGCTCGGTGATGCCCTGGTCGTCGAAGAACTCGACGGAGCTGGGGCCGGTCTGCAGGAAGACGCCGACGCTGCGCACGGGCATGCCGGAGCTGATCCCGTTCGCCAGCGGCGGCGTGTCCGCCCAGCCGAAGTCGGTGTTTCGCTGCGCGACCTGCTGCACCGTGTTGCCGGACCCGTTGCCCGGCTGGATCGTCAGGTCGATCCCCTCGTCCTCGAAGATGCCCTCCGCCACGCCGTAGTAGAACGGCGCGTGCTCGCCGTACGGCACCCAGTTGAGCGTCACCGTGACCTCGGTCAGGCCCTCGGCGTTCTGCTCGCCCGACCCGCCGGCGGTCTGCCCGCAGGCCGCGACCGTCGCCAGGGCGACGCCGCCCACGGCCAGCGACATCATCGTCTTGCGGGCACGGGTCCTGGCGTCACGCTTCTTGTCGTCATGCTTCGCTGCACCACGCATGGGAGAGCCTTTCTGGTCGGGCCGCCACGGCGGCGGCAAGAAGAACGAGAGGGTGCGGGCGCCGGACGGCGTCGGACGGCGTCGGACGGCCGGTGCCGGACGGCCGGTGTCAGACGGTCGCGAGCGCGAGGTTCCCGCGCCGCGAGGCGTGCCACGGGATGAGGAGGCGTTCGAGCACCTCGACCAGCACGAAGAGGACGACGCCGATGAGCGACATGAGAATCAGGTCGGCGAACAGCAGCGGCGCGTCGAGGTTGCCGCTGGCGAGCAGCAGCACGTACCCGAGGCCGCGGTCGGCGCCCACGAACTCGCCGACGACGGCGCCCACGACCGCCAGCGTGACCGCGACCTTGAGGCCGGACATGAGCTGCGGGAGGGCCCCGGGGAAGCGGATCTTGCGGAAGGTCTTCCACCGCGACGCGCCCATCGTCGCGGACATCTCCAGCAGCTCCGGGTCGACCGAGCGCAGGCCGGCCACGGCCGAGACGACGACGGGGAAGAAGGCGATGAGGACGGCCAGGACGATCTTCGGCGTCATCCCGAACCCGAACCAGACCACCAGGATCGGGGCGATGGCGATCTTGGGGATGACCTGGGCGAAGAGGATGAGCGGGTAGAGGGATTTCTCCGCCGTCTTGGAGTAGACCAGCAGCACGGCCGCCGCCACGCCGATCACGGCGGCGAGCACGAACCCGACGATCGTCTCCAGCGTGGTCACCCACGTGTGCTCCAGCAGCATCGCCCACTCGGCGACCATGGTCTCCGCGACGGCGCCGGGCGCGGGCACCAGGTAGGCCGGGACCAGCTCGCGCCAGGCCACGAACCACCAGAGCGCGAAGAGCGCGAGCAGCACCGCGACCGGCCGCCACGACTCCGCGAGCAGGGTGAGCGCCCGGGTCCCGAGCGACGTGCTGCCGGACGGCGGCGTCGTCGGCCGGGACCTGGGCCTGCCCGAGGAAGTTGTCGTGGGGCGGGCGTCCTGGGTGGTCACCATGGCGTGATCCTCCATAGTTCGCTCTTTCCGTTTCGTCGCACGGGGTCGACGTCGACACCCGTGGGGCAGCGGGTCAGGGCACCCCGGACGTCGTCGTGCGGGAGGTGCCGGTCGGTAGAGCAGGTCAGCGGCCCCGGCCTGTGGGGCTGCTCGTCACCGGGACACTATGAGCCGCGCCCGGGCCGGACAACGAGTTGCCACTTGTTGCCCCGCCGCGGCGCGCCTCCGGCGGACGGCGGTTGCCACCAGGGCTGGGACCCGGACGCCGGTCAGCCGGCCGTCAGGCGCCGCCCGGGTCGGCGACGGCGTCCGTGCCGGCCTCGGCGACGATCTCGGTGACGGCGTCCGTCACGGCCTCCAGGTCGACCGCCACCGACCGGAAGCCCGCGGACCGCACGGCCCGCAGCACCTCCCCGCGCAGGGGCTCCGCCGCCAGGCTCGCGAGGTCGGCGTGCGGGGCCTCGAGCCGCGCCAGGTCGCCGTGGTGCCGCACGCGGATCTCCTCCAGGCCGAGCCGCCGGAGCTCGCTCTCCGCGGCCTCGACCTGGACCGCGTCGTCCGCCACGTGGTCCTCGGGCACCGCGAGCGGGTCGGTAGGCAGGGTCATGCCGTCATTCGAGGGTGCCGTGCCCGGGGCGGTCAAGGTGTTGCCACCTCTTGCCGGGCGCGCAAGGACGTGCCGCACCCGGGGTGGTCCACGGCAAATGGTTGCCGTGGCCGTCGGCTCGACGTACGCTCCCCGCGCATGGGCGAAACTGGCGAAACAGGGAGCTCTCGGAACAGACCGACCATCTACGACGTCGCCAGGGTTGCCGGCGTCGCGCCCTCGACCGTGTCGCGGGCGTTCTCCCGGCCGGGGCGCGTCAACGCGGACACGGCGGACCGCATCCGGCGCGTCGCGCACGAGCTCGGCTACCGCACCAGCCCTATCGGGCGCGGGCTGCCGGACGCCCGGACCGCGCTGCTCGCGATCGTCGTGGCCGACCTGACCAACCCGTTCTTCTTCGAGATCATCCGCAGCGCCGAGAAGACCGCCATCGACTCCGGATACACGCTGCTGGTGGTGGACGCGCACGAGTCGAGCGGGGCGGAGCGCCGCGCCCTGGAGCGCACGCTGCCCCTGGTCGAGGGGGTCGTCCTCGCCACGTCACGGCTCTCGGACGCGGCGATCCGCGCCGTCGCCAAGCAGCGGCCGACGGTCGTGATGAACCGCGTGGTCACGGACGTGCCGAGCGTGGTGACCGACAACGCCCAGGGGATGCGGCGCGCCGTCGAGCACCTGGCGGGCCTCGGGCACGTCCGGCTGACGTACCTGGCCGGGCCCGAGGCGTCCTGGGCCGACGGCATGCGCTGGCGCGCCTTCCGTGAGGCGACCCAGGAGCTCGGGCTGCGGGCGTGGCGCCTCGGGCCGTTCGCGCCGACGCTCGCCGGCGGGCTCTCCGCCGCCCAGGCGCTGACCACCCACTCCGCGACCGCGACCGTCGCCTACAACGACCTCGTCGCGATCGGCACGATGCGCGGGCTGACGCGGCTCGGCGTCGAGATCCCCCGCGACCTGAGCGTCGTCGGGTTCGACAACATCTTCGGCTCCGACTTCTGTACCCCGCCGCTGACGACAGTCGCCTCTCCCCTGCGCCACTTCGGGACGTTCGCCGTCCAGCGCCTGCTGAACCAGCTGCGTGCGCCGTCGTCCGGCCTGTCGGCCACGGCGTCCGCCGGGCTGTCGGCCCCGGCGCTGCTCCCGGCGAAGCTCGTCGAGCGTGGCTCGACGGCCCGCCGCGCCTGACCCGGGCGCCGCCGCCCCAGTTGGACACCCGTTCACCAGGCAGTCCGCGGCCGTAACCGGGCCCGGCACGGTCCCGGATCGCCTGGTGAACGCTTGTCCAACTCCACCTCCACCTCCCCGGCGCACACCGTCGCCCGGCGACGTCGTGGGTGCGCCCCGCGAGGGGCAACAAGTGGCAACTCGTTGTCCGGGGTTACCGCTCACCGCATAGTGACGTGGCGTAGGCACGGTCCCAGCCAGGCAAGGTCCTCGATGGAGAGGCAAGGCCCATGGAACGTAGATCGACCCACCGCACCCTCGCCGCGATGCTCGGCGTGCTCGTGCTGCCGCTCACGGTGCTCCCGGCGGCGGCACAGACGCAGGCCCAGGCGGCCACCGACCCCACCCGGCCCCAGGAGCCCGGCGTCACCCTGCGGGTGTTCGACGTCCAGGTCCCGCTGGACGACTACTGCACGCTCAAGCCGGGCCAGACGCCGAACGTCGACAAGCTGATGCCGACGATCGACTGGACCACGGCGGCCGACTTCGGCCTCGCGGACCGGTTCGTCACCGAGGTCAGCGGCTACCTGAACGTCCCGGCCGCCGGCACGTACGACTTCCGGGTGACCAGCGACGACGGCGCGCGGCTGCTGCTCGACGAGACGCTGGTCGTGGACCACCCCGGCAAGCACGGGGCGACGCCGAAGGACGGGTCCGCCGCCCTGGAGGCCGGCTACCACGCCCTGCGCATCGACCACTTCGACGGCGACTTCGACCAGCGCCTGAAGCTGGAGTGGCGCCCGCCGGGCGCCTCCGGCTTCGTGCTGGTGCCGAGCTCGGTGCTGAGCACCGACGCCGAGGTCACGCGCGTCACCTCGCCGGGCCGCAAGGTCTGCGAGGGGGTCGACGAGGCGCCCGGCGACGGCCTGCCCCTGACCGAGGTGCACCCCGACTACACGCTCACCAACCTGCGCCCGGACGGCTTCGAGCCGCAGGTCACCGGCATGGACTGGCTGCCCGACGGCCGCATGGCCATCGCCACCTGGGGCGGCGACCGCGAGACGGTGCTCGGCGAGGTCTACATCGTCGAGAACGTGAGCGGCGACGGCGGCGCCGACGACGTCACGTACACGAAGATCGCCGAGGAGCTCCAGGAGCCGATGGGGCTCAAGGTCGTCGACGGCCGCATCTACGTCTCCGAGAAGCACGGGCTGACCGAGCTCATCGACACCGACGGCGACGAGGTCACCGACGAGTACCGCTCGGTCGCGACCTGGCCGTTCGGCGGCAACTACCACGAGTTCGCGTTCGGCCTGCTGTACGAGGACGGCTACTTCTACGTCTCGACGGGCATCGCGATGGTGCCCGGCGGCGCGACGCGCGACCCGCAGCTCGTCGAGAACCGCGGCTCGGTGCTGAAGATCGACGAGGACACCGGCGACGTCGAGTACCTGGCGGGAGGCCTGCGCACCCCGAACGGTCTCGGCTTCGGGGCCGACGGCGGCATGTACGTCACCGACAACCAGGGCATGCACGTACCGACGTCGAAGCTGGTGCGCGTCGAGGAGGGCGCGTTCTACAACCACTACACGAACCCGGACGGCCCGTACGACGACCAGCCCGTGACCGAGCCCGTGGTGTGGATGCCGCACGGCGAGATCTCCAACTCGCCCAGCAATCCCGTCATCCTCACCGAGGGCGTGTTCGCCGGGCAGATGGCGATCGGCGACGTGACGTACGGCGGCCTGCAGCGCGTCTACCTGGAGGACGTTGCCGGCCAGGAGCAGGGCGCCGTGTTCCGCATGACGCAGGGGCTGGAGTCCGGCGTCAGCAGGACGAGCGTCGGCCCGGACGGCTCGATCTACGTGGGCGGCATCGGCTGGTCGGGCAACTGGGGCCAGGCGGGCAAGCTCGGCTACGGCCTGCAGAAGCTCACCTTCGACGAGAACCGGGCGTTCGACATGCTCGAGATGCGCGCGATCGACGGCGGCTTCGAGATCGAGTACACCCAGCCGCTGTCGGCCGAGACCGCCGAGAACCTGGCCGACAAGTACGAGGCGGCACAGTGGCGCTACGTCTCCACGCCGCAGTACGGCGGGCCCAAGGTCGACGAGGAGGACCTGGACGTCACCTCGGCGACGCTCTCGGCGGACCGCAGGACGGTGACCCTGGCGATCGACGGGCTGAAGCCCGGCCGGGTCGTCAACGTGCACTCCCCACGGCCGTTCGCCTCGGAGACCGGCGCGGAGCTGTGGAGCACCGAGGCCTGGTACACGATGAACCGCCTGCCGGACGGCAGCACTCCGCCGCCCGTCTACGAGGCCGAGGCCGCCGACATCTCCGGCGGCGCCGGCTGGAACACCAACCACGCCGGGTACTCGGGCGCCGGGTTCGTGGACCGCAACTGGGAGCCCGGCGCGCGCACCACGTTCGCCGTCGAGGCCGACGAGGCGGGCCCGCACGACCTGGCCCTGCGCTACGCCAACGGCCAGAACTCCGACCCCAGCCCCCTGCCGCGGTCGATGAGCCTGTACGTCAACGGCGTCAAGCAGAAGCAGGTCTGGCTCGACAGCACCGTGAGCTGGTCCACCTGGAAGACGCAGACCGAGACGATCCAGCTCCGGAAGGGCGCGAACACCATCGCCTACGCGTACGACGCCGACGACGTGGGGCACGTGAACCTCGACAGCCTCACCGTCACCCCCACCGAACGCATCACGCTGTTCGACGGCGGCGACCTCGACGCCTGGGAGAAGGCGAGCGGCGGGCCCGCGACGTGGCCGGTCGCGGACGGCACGCTGGAGTCCTTCGGCGGCGACATCCGCACCAAGGAGACGTTCGGCGACTTCCGGATGCACGCCGAGTGGTACCAGCCCCAGCACGCCGACGACGTCACGGGCCAGGCCCGCGGCAACAGCGGCATCTACATCCAGGAACGCTACGAGGTGCAGGTCCTGGAGTCCTTCGGCATCGACCCGCCGGCCACGAACGACGCCGGCTCGATCTACCTGAAGAAGGCCCCGGACGTGAACGCCGCGACCGCGATGGGCACGTGGCAGACGTACGACCTCGTGTTCCGCGCCGCCCGGTTCGACGCCGCCGGGACCAAGACCGAGGACGCCCGACTCTCGCTCTGGTGGAACGGGCAGCTCGTGCACGACGACGTGGCGATCGACGGCAAGACCGGCAACGGCCGGGCGGAGGGACCCGCCCCTGGCCACATCAAGCTCCAGGACCACGGGGACGCCGGCCTCAACCCGCGGTTCCGCAACGTCTGGATCGAGCGCCTGGCCGAGCAGGAGGACACCAGGCAGGGCCTGACGTCGGGGGTCTCGGCGCGGCTGACCCCGCCGACGGTCACGGCGGGCGACGAGACGCTGGCCCTGGTCACGGTGCCCGGCGCGAAGGGCCGCCCGGCGCCGACGGGGACCGTCCGGGTCACCGTCGGGGACACGCCGGTCAAGGCCGCGCTCGGCCGCGGCCCCGTCCGGCTCCCGCTCCCCACCGCCGGGCTGGCGGCCGGGGTGCACCCGGTGACCGTCGAGTACCTGGGCGACACCGTCTACCGGCGGAGCACGACGACGGTCTACCTGACCGTCCGCTGATCTGGTCCCGCGCTGATCTGTCCCGCGCTGATCTGTCCCTCGAAGGAGAGGTTCATCTGATGGAACGTTCTGCCCGCACGTCACCCCGCACCCGCGCCGCACGACCCTGGCTCGCCGCCGCGGTGGTCGCCACCCTGACCCTGCCGGTCCTGGCCGCACCCGCGGGAGCCGCCGAGACCAGCGCGCCCGCCGGGACCAGCGCCTGCGCCTACGGCTACACCAGCCAGGCCACCGTCTGGTTCGGCGCCGACGCCGACTCCGGCGTGCCCAACCGTGAGACCCGCGCCGGCTGCACCGTCATGGACGCGATCATGGCCGACGCGCCGTTCGCGACGCACGGCGCGTTCGTCCGCACCGTCACCTCCGTGACCAAGGGCCTCGTGCGCGAACGGGTCCTGACCGCCCGCGAGCGCCGGGACGTCGTCCGCGCCGCCGCCGCCTCGGAGGTGGGCAGGCCACACCCGGTCACGGGCAACCGGTCCGTCGACCTGTCCGCGATCGGCCTGGTGGGCTACACCGTCCGCGCGACCATGCCCAGCGACGCCGAAGGGACGCTCGCGGCGCTGGCCGAGTGCGGTTTCCAGAACATCGAGCCGTCGGGCAGCGCGGGCAACTTCTACGGCTACTCCGCCGCTGGGCTGGCGCCGCTCACGGACGTGGCGGGGATCGAGGTGCCGTCGCTCGGGGTGAGCCTGTCGAACCTGCAGAACGACGTCGACCTGGTGGCGGCCGAGGCGCACGCGATCGGGGCGAAGTACGTGCGCATCTCGGGCTCCGGGTCGTGGACGCTGGCGGACTACTCGCGGACGGCCGCGATCCTCAACGAGGCGGGCGAGGCACTTGCCGCCGAGGGCATCCGGGTCGCGTACCACAACCACGGGTTCGAGTTCGAGACCCAGGAGGACGGGGTCACGGGTTACGACGTGCTGGTCCGGGAGACGAACCCGGCGTTCGTCACGATGGAGCTCGACGTGTACTGGGCCGCCAGCACGGACACCACCGCCACCGACCTGTTCGCGCGCTACCCGGGCCGGTTCGAGCTGCTGCACCTCAAGGACATCGCCGAGGACGGCTCTTTCGCCGACGTCGGCGCGGGCACCATCGACTTCGCCGAGATCTTCGCCGCGGCGCCGCTCGCCGGGGTCCGGTACGGCTTCACCGAGAACGACCAGCCGTCCCCGGACGGCGTGACGTCCGCGTGCACCAGCCTCGGCTACCTCGCCGAGCTGCGCTACTGAGCCCCAGCCCGCACCATCCGACCCAGCACGAGGGAGTGTTGATGTCCGCACCGCACCGCCGGGCACACCGCCGGGCACTGGCCGCGACGACCGGTCTGGTCGTCGCGCTCGGTGCCCTGTTCCCCGCCAGCACCGCCGCCACCGCTCACGACGCCCACGACGCACCCGCCGGCTCCGACCATGCCGAGGCCACCGCATTCGACAAGGTCCCGCTCGTCACGGAAGGCCTCGCCGACCCGTTCGAGCTCGACGTGGCCGACGACGGCCGCGTCGTCTACATCCAGCGCACCGGCCAGGTGATCGTGCTGGAGCAGGAGACCCTGCGCCAGACCACGGCCCTGGACCTGGACTACTCGCTCGACCTGCTCACCCAGTCCGACGGCCTGCTGGGCCTGACGCTGGACCCGGACTTCACCGAGAACGGGTGGCTGTACCTGCTCTGGAGCGACCCCGACGTCGCGAAGATGAACCTCTCGCGGTTCACGATGGGACCGGACGACACCATCGACCCGGCGTCGGAGAAGCGACTGCTCGACTACACCATCTGGCGCGGCGAGGGCCGCGCCAACTCGCACATGGCCGGCTCGCTCGCCATGGGGCCCGACGGCGACCTGTACGTGGCCACGGGCGACAACTCCGACCCGTTCGACCAGGCGGGCTACACCCCGATCGACGAGCGCCCCGGCCGCCGGGGCTGGGACGCGCAGGGCACGTCCGCCAACACGAACGACCTGCGCGGCAAGGTGCTGCGCATCACCCCGGAGGACGACGGCACGTACTCGGTCCCGGACGGCAACCTGTTCGCGCCGGGCACGGCGGACACCCGCCCGGAGATCTACGGGATGGGCTTCCGCAACCCGTTCCGCATCACGGTCGACCCCGGCACCGGCGCGGTGCTCATCGGCGACTACGGGCCCGACGCCCGGGTGGCCAACCCGCTGCGCGGCCCTGACGGCCAGGTCGAGTTCATCCGGATGACCGAGCCGGGCAACCACGGCTGGCCGTACTGCCACGCCGACAACCAGGCGTACATCGACTACGACTTCGCGACCGGCGCCTCGGGCGCGGCGTTCGACTGCGCGAACCCGGTCAACGACTCGCCCAACAACACCGGCCTGCGCGAGCTCCCGCCGTCGCAGCTGCCGCTCGTCTGGTACGGCTACGGGGTCTCGGAGGAGTTTCCCGAGCTCGGCTCCGGCGGGGCGGCTCCCATGGGCGGCCCGGTCTACCGCTTCGACCCGGAGCTCGACGTCAAGACGAAGTTCCCGGAGAGCTTCGACGGGCACTGGTTCGTCTCCGAGTACGCCCGCAACTACTACAAGGTGCTCTCGCTGGACGAGGCCACCGGCGAGCTCGCCTCGATCGACCCGTTCCTGGAGGGCGAGACGTTCGTCGCCCCGTTCGAGGCCGAGTTCGGCCCCGACGGCTCGCTCTACATCATCGACTTCGGCCGTGGCTCGGGCGCGGGCCGCGGGAGCAGCAACACCGACGCCGGCATCTACCGCGTCGACTACGCGGCCGACGGCCGGCGGCCCCTCTCCCGGTTCGCGGCCGACGTCGACTCCGGCCACGAACCGCTGACCGTCGCCTTCGACGGCGCCGCCAGCGAGAGCCCCGACGGGCTGGAGATCACCTACGCGTGGGACTTCGAGAACGACGGCGTCGTCGACTCCACCGAGCCCGATCCCACGCACACCTACACCGAGCGCGGCCAGTTCAGCGCCCGGCTGACGGTCACGGACAGCGAGGGCTTCACCGGGGTCTCCGTGCAGAAGATCACGGTGGGCAACACCCGGCCGGACGTCTCCTTCGCGGCGCCGTACCACGGCGGGTTCGCCGAGCTCGGCGACACCGTCCCGTACGCCGTCGACGTGGCCGACGTCGAGGACGGCTCGACCGAGGCGGGCACCATCGACTGCGAGCAGGTCACGGTGAACACCCAGCTCGGCCACGACTCCCACGCGCACCCCCTGGACAACTACACCGGGTGCTCGGGGTCGGTGTTCCTCGACCCCGCGGACCACGGCGTGGGGCAGAACGTCTACCCCGTGCTCGGGGCGGGCTACGAGGACCTGGGCGCGGACGGCGTCCCGGCCCTGGCCGGCCAGGACACGGCCCGGCTGCAGGTGCGCGACAAGGAGGCCGAGTTCTTCGTCGACAGCTCCGGCGTCACGGTGGCGGACGGCGCCGACGCCCGCGGCGGGCGCCTGGTGACCGACGTCGACCACGGCGACTGGATCGCGTTCGGCCCGGTCGACCTGCGCGGCATCGACGCCCTGACGGTGGGCGCCGTCCGCGGCGCAGCCGACACGACCGTCGAGGTGCGCGCCGGCAGCCCGACCGGGCGCAAGCTCGGCCAGGTCACGGTCGCCAGGGCAACCGGGGCCGGGCAGGTCGTCTCGCCCACGATCGACCTCCCGGACCAGCAGGGGGCCACGACGCTCTACCTCGTCGCGAAGAGCAAGCGCGAGCCGGCCGACGGCGCGAACCTGGGTCTCGACTGGCTCGTCTTCCACGGGCGCGGCGTCGCCGACGCCACCGCCCCCGTCGTGACGGCCGAGGCCAGCCGCGGCGGCGGACGAGCGGCCCTCTCGGTGGACCTGTCCGGGTCGGCCGTGGCACCCGAGGGGCGCGAGATCGTCTCCTACCGGTGGGACCTGGGTGACGGGACCACCGCGGACGGGCAGGCCGTCACGCACGTCTACGAGAACCCGGGCCGGTACACGGCGCGGCTGATCGCGACGGACAGCGAGGGCACCCGAGACTGGACCACGGTCGAGCTGACCGTCCGGGGCTGAGCCCGCAGGCGACACAGGCCGGCCCGGACCACCGCACGGTGGCCCGGGCCGGCCGTTCTCCCCACGCGGGACCTACTCCGCGAGGATCTCCCGGCTCAGCTCGTCCATCTCCGCGAAGACGTCGTCCTCGCGCTGGCCGGTGAAGTAGCCCTCCATCAGCGGGCTGATCGCCGAGCCCATCTTCTGGCCGCCGGCGAACACCGGCGTCTCGAACAGCGTCCCGTCCACGAACTGCTGCGTGTACGGCGCCACGTCGATCCCCTGGTCGAGCAGGGCCGCCTGGGTCTTCTCCATCGACGAGTCGATCGACGGGAAGAACGTCCCGTCGACGCCGGCGACGTCCTGGCACTCCGGCGAGTTCATGTAGGCGACCCACTTGAACGCCGCCTCGGGGTGCTTGGTGCCCGCCCAGACGGAGTCCGCGTTCGAGTTGGAGAGCCCGGCGCGCTGCCCGTCCGCGCCCAGCACCGAGGGCGCGATCCCGACGTCGACGCCGTCGAGCGCGAAGAACGTCGTCGCGTACCAGGAACCGCCCGAGACCATCGCGACGCTCCCCGTGCCGAGCTGCTCGGCCGGGCCGAGCGTGAACTGCCCCTCGACCGGCGACAGGCCGCGCTCCCCCAGCCCGCGCAGGTACTTCGCGGTCTTCACGAACCGCTCGTCCTCGTACTGGAACGTGGTGGGGAAGCTGTCCTTGTCGCCCAGCTCCCAGCCGGTGGTCGACGCGAAGTTGGCCCAGGTGTCCTGGCCGTTGATCCCGTTGGACCCGAGGCTGTTGATCCCGTACGTCGCCACGTTGTCCTTGTCGAAGCCGGGCTCGTCGCCGCGCACCCCGTTCTCGTCGACCGTGAGACGGGCGATGACCTTCTCGAACGTGCCGCCGTCGTCGGGGTTCCAGGTCATGTTCTGCACGTCGTCCTCGGTGAGGCCGGCGTCGGCGAGCTTCGCCTTGTCGTAGAAGAAGCCGACCGTCGCCCAGTCCTTCGGCAGGCCGTAGGTGGCGCCGTCGCTGTACGTCCAGGTGTCGACGCCGACGCCGAGCTGCCCGACGTCGTACCCCGACTCCTCGATCAGGTCGTCGAGCGGGAGGAGCTGGCCCTGGTCCACGAACTCGGGGTAGTTGGAGGTGTGGTCCATGAACGTGTCCGGGGCGTTGCCGGCCACGAAGCCCGCGGTGAGCTTGGTCCAGTAGTCGTCCCAGGCGTACTGCTGCACCTTGACCTCGATACCGGGGTTGGCCTGCTCGAACGGCTCGACGCACTTGCCCCAGGACACGGCCTGCTTGTCGTCCCAGGTCCACCACTGGATGGTCCCGGTGGCGGCGTCGCCGTCCCCCGCCCCTCCCGCGCCGCACGCCGAGAGGGCGAGCAGCGTCGCCGTCCCGCCGAGCGCGAGCAGGGTGCGTGCCGGTGTGTTCCTGCGGTGCGGCCGGGGCCTCGCGGTAGCGCTGGTCCGGTGCCGATCGACGGTGATCATGGCCCCGACCGTAGGGCCGGCCGCCGTCCTCCGGAATGGGGAGTTGCGCGGCGGGGCCTGGACGATCCGACGGCGCCCTACTTGACGGCGCCCGCCGTGAGCCCCGCGATCACCTGGCGCTGGAGGATCAGGAAGAGGCAGATCGGGACCAGCATCACCAGCGTCGCCCCGGCGACGGCCCCGGTGACGTTGAACCCGAACTGCGACTTGAACCCCGCCAGCACGAGCTGCACGTTCCGGTTCTCCTCCGAGACCAGCAACAGGTTGGCGAAGAAGAACTCGTTCCAGATGTTCACGAACGCGACCACCGCCACGGTCGCCAGCGCGGGCCGCGTCAGCGGCAGCACCACTCGAAACAGCGTGGTGAAGTACCCGGCGCCGTCGATCATCGCGGCCTCCTCCAGCTCGGGCGGCGTCGAGACGAGGAACGCCCGCAGCACCACGAACGTGAACGGGAACTGCAGGGCCGAGTAGAGGATCACCATCCCGATCCGGGAGTCGAACATCCCCAGCTCCCGCACCACGAAGAACACCGGCGTCGCCAGGCCGACCAGCGGCAGCGCCAGCGCCAGGGAGAACAGCGCCACCAGGGCGTCGCGGCCGGGGAAGGAGAACCGCGCCAGCGGGTAGGCCGCCAGGAACGCCGCCGTCAGCGCGCCGAGCGTGCCGAGCCCCGCGTACAGGAGGGTGTTCAGCATGTACTCGTGCAGGTGGATCTGGGTGAAGGCGTCGACGAAGCCCTGCACGGTGAACGGCGCGGGCAGGAGGCCCTGGCCGGAGAAGATCTGGTTCCCGGTCTTGAAGGCGGACAGCATGACCCACGCCGTCGGCGCGAGCGCCAGCAGCACGACGATGCCGAGGAACCCGTAGATCAGCACGTTCGCCCACCCGGAACGGCGTCCGGCGGCGGTGGTCCCGATGTCGCTCACAGTGCACGCTCCCCGATCCGGAAGATCCGCCGGACGGCGACGATCAGCACCAGGCCGATGACGATGATCACCGAGCCGACGGCGTTGGCGAAGCCCCACTCGCCGTTCAGGTACGCCCGGTACGCGTACAGCGCCAGCGTCGCCGTCGCGTCGTCGGGTCCCCCGGCGGTCAGGATGAAGACCAGGTCGAACATGCCGATGTCGACGAGCAGCCGGATGAGGATCACGGTGCCGATGACGTTGCGCAGCAGCGGCAGGGTGATCCGGGTGAGCTGCTGCCACGTCGAGGCGCCGTCGACCGACGCTGCCTCGTACAGCTCGCGCGGGACCGCCGCGATCTCGGCCATCACCAGCACGACGACGAAGCCGATGACGAACACGAAGGTCCCTGCGACGGCCCACCGCGCCGTCGCCGTGTCGAAGAGCCAGTCCCTTCCGGGCAGCCCCACGGCGCCCAGGGCGTTGTTCAGCAGCCCGGCCCGCGGGTTGTAGAACATGGAGAAGACCAGGGCGTAGGCCGCGCCCGAGATGACGAACGGCACGAAGATGATCGTCCGCAGCGTCTTCCACCCACGGGGCCGCAGGGCGAGCACCATGCCGACGCCGACGCCCAGCGGGACCTGGACGAACACCGAGGCCGCCGCGTAGAACAGCGTGTTGCCCAGCGCCTTGAGGAAGACGGGGTCGGCGAACATCTGCCGGTAGTTGTCGAGCCCCGCCCAGGCGAAGTCCAGCCCGCTCCACCGGGCGAACGCCGTGGCCGCCAGCACGAGGAACGGCACCAGGAAGAACGTGCCGAACAGGACGAGCCCGGGCAGCAGCGACACCGCGATCGGCCCGCGCATGCCGCGCGGGATCCGGGTCCCCGGGACGGGCCGGGCGCGCCGGGCGAGGGTGCGCCGCCGCGCCGGCGCGCGGTACCTCGTGAGGGTGCTCATGGCCGCCCCTACTGCCCGCTCGCCGCGGAGTCGACGGTCAGGCGCTCCAGGAACTCGTCGGTGTCCAGGTCGCCCTGCACGTACGCGGGCCACAGGTTCTTCCACGACGTGTCGAGCCCCGCCGGTCCGTGCACGCGGGCGTGCGGGTAGACGTGCTCCAGGTCGTCGGCCTGCTCGATCAGCCCCGTCGCCAGCGGCTCCAGGTCGGCGGCGTCCGCCGCCTCGGCGTCGACGCGGACCGGCGGGTTCGCGCCCGTGGCCTGCGCCTGCGTGAGCACCTCGTCCTGCGACGACATGAACTTCACGAACGCCTCGACCGCCTCGAGCTCGCGCTCGTCCGTCGCGCCGGAGACCCAGCCGGCGCCCGAGACGACGACCGTGCCCTGCCCGCCGTCGGTCCAGCCGGGCGCGGGGGCGTAGCCGGTCTTCTCGTACAGGCCCGGGGCCGCCTCGGGCGTGAGGTTGGTCTTGACGAACCAGGGCCCGTTGGGCACCGTCGCCGCCTCCTCGGTCAGGTAGGGGGCGGCCGCGTTCTGGAAGTCGCCGGAGAACGCGTCGGCGTTCACGTATCCCTCGGTGTGCCAGTCGCGCAGGCGTTCGGTCGCCCGGACGACGGCGGGGTCGTCGCCCCAGTCCTCCAGGTCGACGATGCCCTCGCCAAGGAACTCGGCCCCGCCGGGCTGGGTGCCGATCAGGTCGGCCCACATGAGCTTGGTCGCCCAGTCGCCGTCGAGCGCGAGGGCGATCTTGCCCTGGCTCTTCAGCCCTGCCGCCAGGTCCTCGAACTCGTCCCAGGTGGCCGGGAACTCGTCGTACCCGGCCGCCTCCAGCAGCTCGGTGTTGTAGTAGATCCCGATCGCGTCGCGCTGCTGCGGGATGGCCCAGACCTGGCCGTCCGGGCCGGTCAGAGCGTCGAACGCCTGGTCGTAGAAGGTGTCCGCCCACTCGGCGTCGGCCTCCAGGCCCGGCGCGAAGTCGTGCAGCCGGCCGGTCTGCTCCATCGCCTTGATCTCGCCGGAGTTGAGCTGGAACAGGTCGGGCAGGTCGTCGGCGAGCGCCAGGCGCTGGTAGTACTGCAGCCGGTCGTCGCCGGATCCCGCGTTCGGGTTCTCGATGGTCTCGACCTGGTACCGGCCGGCGTACTGGTCGTTGAACCGTTGCGCGGCCTCGTAGTTGTACTGCAGGAACGGGTCGGTCGGGCTCTCCTGGCAGGTGGCGCAGGTGACGACCACCTCGCCCGTGGCAGAGGCGTCCGTGCCGGAACCGCATCCCGCGACGGCGGTCAGCAGCGCCGCCGCCGAGGCGGTCGCCGCCGCCGTTCTCCTGGTCGTTCCCATGACGTCATCTCCTTTGATGATTCCTGCGTGGTTCCTGCGTGGTGGTGCCTGCTGTTGTTCCCAGGCGGCCGGGTCAGTAGCCCGTGACCCGCGGCCAGTGCCGTTCGATGCCGGCGTCCTCGATCTCGCGCGTGAAGTCGGCCAGCAGGTCCTCGTCCTCGCGGACCTGCCGGGGCGTCGCCTTGTGCTGCACGCAGAACGCGATCAGGTGGCCCGTGACCTCGCCGATGTTCCATTCCATGAGCGGCATCCGGTAGGCGCCGTTCGTGATGTGCGTGGTGCCGATGTTCTTCGCGCCCGGGAGCAGGTTCTCGACCCGGACGGGCAGCAGGGCGCCCAGCGGCAGCTCGAACGGGCAGCAGCCGATGTCGATGTAGGGGTCGCCGCCGGTGGAGGGGTGCAGGTCGATGCGGTACATCCCGACGCCCACGCTGTCGTCGTAGGTGGCGGCGCCCTTGTCGCCGCGCACCGCGAGGGACAGCTCCTGCTCGACGACGGTGTGCTCGGCCCGGATGCGCCGGGACTCCCGGATGTACGGGCTCTTGGCCAGGCCGTCGTCGGTGTCGCCGAGCACGTCGCCGCGCAGGCGCAGGCCGGGCCAGCCGGTGCCGCCGTCGGGCCGGGGCGCCTCGGTCTGGAGCCAGTACAGGAACGAGCGGCTCAGCTCCCGTGCGGCGCGCAGGTGCGCGTCGGCGTCGGGGTGGTCGAAGACCGGCCCGCCCCAGTAGTCCATCTGCGGCCAGTTCACCAGGGTGAGGTCGCTCGGGTAGGCCCCGGGCCGGAAGTTGGCCCGGGCGGCGATCCGGCGGAACGTCCACAGGTTGCGGTCCATCGAGCCCACCCGCTGGTCCGCGTAGTCGGGCCGGATGCTCAGCGGGTCGTCGTCGGGATCGGGCCAGAACTGGTGCCGCACCGGGAGGCGGGTCTTGGGGTGCGGCGCGGTCAGCGAGAGCTGGCCCTCCGGCCAGTCGACGGCGCGGGCTGCCTTGAACCGGTCGTAGCCCGCCGGCCGGTCGATGGTGTGGTCCTCCTCGGGCCGGTGGTCCAGCGCGAAGCAGACCGACACCGGCTGCATGTTGAGCGGGTCGGCCACGGCCGCCGCGTGGGGCTCGCCGGTGTCGGCCTGCGCCTCGGAGCCGGTGACGTGCTCGACGCCGGCCAGCGGCAGCAGCTCGCCGGTCTCGCTCGCGTCGACGACCCACCGCGCCGAGATCGCCGTCGTCGCGCCGGTCCGCCTGCTCCGCACCGTCACGGCCGTGATCCGGTCGCCGTCGGTCTCGGCGGCGAGCGGCTCGTGCTCCATCAGGACCTGCAGCAGCCCGGAGCCGCGCAGCGGGGCGACCAGGCTCTCGAGCACGGCCAGCATGACCCGGGGCTCGTGGCAGAGCCCGGACACCTTGGCGCCGCCTGGGTTGAGCGCGGGTCGACGCCGGGCGTCGTCGGTCAGGGGGTAGTGCCGCCGGTAGAACTCACGCACGGAATTTCGATATTCACGATATGTCGCGGTACTGCCGAACTGCTCGATCCAGACGTGCTCGTCCGGTGGAACTCCCTGGGCGGTCAGCACCCCGCCCAGCCAGTCGGTGGGCTCGGTGAGCACCACACGAAGCCCGCGACGGGCGGCCGTCACGGCGGCCATGACGCCGCCCACGCCGCCGCCGACGACCAGAAGCTGTGTCTCGTTTTCACGCATACAACGAGGACACCAGCATTTGACCACTATTGACATGACTGCAATACACTCGTCTGTGTCCCAGTTTGATGCCAGCGCGCGTCGCCTCCGGATCGCCGACGCGACCGCGAGGCAGCTGGTGCAGCCCGCCGGCTCCCGGATCGGGCCGCGCCGCCAGCAGGAGATCCAGCTCATGCTGATCCACTCCGGCTCCATGACGCTGCGCCTCGACGGCGGCGCCCCGCGCCACGTGCCCACCGGCGAGATCTGCCTCCTGCTGCCGGGCCACACCGAGGAGATCAGGTTCGACGAGCACCTCGACACCCACGAGACGCTGGTGCGGGGGCGGATGGAGAACTCGACCCCGCAGATGCGCGTCTGGCTGGAGTCGCTCCGGCCCACGAGGACGCTGTCGTCCGCCCTGACCTACCTGGCCCGCGAGGCCGTCACCACGGAGCAGACCCGGCTGACGGCCGACGGGGCGCTGCTGGACGCGCTCGCCACGGCGGTGCTGTGGCGCTTCATCGCGGAGTTCAGGAACCTGCCCGCCGCGCTGCCGGGTTCGATCGAGGACGCCCGCCTCTTCATCCACCAGCACCTCGGGGAGCCGATCACGCTCACGGACATCGCCCGCGCCGCGACGGTCACCCCCGCTCACCTCGTCCGGATGTTCCGCACCCACATGGACACCACGCCGATCCGCTACCTCTGGGACCGGCGCATCTCCCTCGGCGTCGAGCTGCTGACGTCCACGGGACTCCCGGTCGGCTCGATCGCCGTCCGCTGCGGGTTCAGGACCAGCTTCCACTTCTCCCGCAAGGTCAAGGAGACGACCGGCCTGTCGCCGTCGGAGCTGCGCACGTCCACCGCACGCGCCTGATGCGGCCGCCCCTCTCCTACCGGGTGCTTCCCACCGGGCGCGGGGTGCCCGCCAGGGAGAACACGCGTCCCGGCCACCTGGATCGCATCAGCCTGTCGTGCCCTGCGACGACGATCGCGCCGGGCGCCTGCGCGAAGGCCTCTTCCAGCTCGTCGACGAGCATCGGCGACAGGTGGTTCGTGGGCTCGTCCAGGAGCAGCAGGTGCGGCGGGTCGGCGAACGCGAGCGCGAGCGCCAGTCGGCGGCGCTGCCCGACGGACAGCTCGCCGGCGGGCGTGCCGATCTCGCGCGCCGTCAGCAGCCCGAGGGCCGCCAGCGGCGTCCGCTCGGCCCCGTGCTCGCCGAGCGTGTCGAGATAGATCTGCTCGGCCGACCGTTCGGGGCGCTCGAACACGGTGTCCTGCGGGAGCAACGAGATCGCCGCGTCCGGCCGCCGCCGGAGACCGCCGGCGTAGTCGACCGCCCCGGCGATGACGCCGAGGAGCGTCGACTTCCCGGCCCCGTTGGGGCCGGTGACCAGCAGCTTCTCCCCCGCCTCGACGACAAGTCGCGGGACGCGGAGCCGGCCCGGCACCTCGACGTCGGCCAGCTCGACGAGCGGCCCGTCGGAGGCCGACAGCGCGACCGGCGGCGCGCTCAGGCGCAGCGGCGGGGGCGGCGCGGCCACCGCCGATCGCGCACGCTCCACGAGGCGCCGCCGGGCGTCCCGCACCCGGCGCGCCACCTGGTTCTGCACCCGGCCGGCCCGGTGCCCGTAGCCCATCTTCTCCGAGTCGCGGCGCAGCCGGTCCGGGGCGACGTCGGGGGCCACCTCGATGACCGCGAGGGCCAGCCGCTCGAGCTCCTCCTGGTCCTCGCGGTAGCGCTGCTCCCACCGCCGTCGCGCCGCCCGCTTGTGCTCGACGTACGCCGAGTACCCGCCGCCGAACACGACCGGGCCCGTCGCGGAGGGGTCGAGATCGATCAGGTCCGTGCACACGGCGTCCAGCAGGGCACGGTCGTGGCTCGCCAGCACGACGACGCCGGGGAAACCGCGCAGGTACTCCTCCAGGAACGAGATCGCGGACTCGTCGAGGTGGTTGGTCGGCTCGTCGAGCACGAGCGCCGCGGGCTGCCGCAGGAGCAGTACCGCGAGCGCCAGCCGGCCCCGCTGCCCTCCGGAGAGCGTGCCCAGGGTGCGGTCGGCGGGGATCGTGTCGAGCGTGAGCGACCGCAGGACCTGCGCCGTCCGGCGTTCCGCGTTCCACACGTCCGTCCGCTGGGCCTGCGCGAGCCGGTCGGCGTAGGCCTGGGACGCCGCCCCGTAGTCGGTCCCGTCCGGCGGCACGGCGGCCAGGCGCTCGGCGGCGTCGTCGAGGCGGTCGAGCGCGTCCTGTACCGGGGACAGCGCGTCCGCGACCACCTCGCCGACGGTCGCCGCCGGGTCGAAGGCCAGCTCCTGCGCCAGGTACCCGACGTCGGCGGGCCGGTCGACCCGCCCGGCGTGCGGGTCGATCACCCCGGCGAGCAGCCGCAGGGCGGTGGTCTTGCCGGTGCCGTTCTCGCCGATGATCCCGGCGCGCCGGCCCGGACCGACCCGGAGCGAGACGCCGTCGAGGATCCGGCGGCCACCGGCCAGATAGGTGACGGCGTCCATGGCCAGGAAGTCGCTCATGTGGTGACCCTACTGTCCACGATCCGGCCGAGGTCGCGGTACCTGTGGACACCACCGCCCCCGCCCGGCTAACGTTCCGGCCATGACGTCGCCCCGCATCTGCCTGGACTGGTGGCCCGCCGACTAGGCGGGCTCGCGACGCATCCACACACGTCCACGACCGCCTCGCCCGAGGCGGTCGTTTCGTGTTTCCCCACGAGACTCCCGGTTCCGGGCGAGCACCCCGAACCGAGAGGCTCCGCATGTCCCTCCACCCTGGCTCGACCCGCCGGCACCCGCTCCTGGACCGGGTCCTGGCCTCCGACGGCTCGCTCCCCTTCGCGCTCCTGCGTCGCCACGGCGGCACCGAGGTCGAGGTGCTGACCGGCGAGGTCGTCGACGCCGATCTGCTGCGCGACATCCCGCTCGACGGCGCGCCGGTGCTCGCCGTCGTCCCCTACCGCCAGGCCCGCGAGCGCGGCTTCACCGTGCAGGACGACGGCGTCCCGCTGCGCTGCCTCGTCGTGCGCGCGTCGGAACGCGTCGCCCTGTCCGACGCCCTCGCCGCGCTGCCGCCCGAGCCCGTTGCCGCCGAGCCGCTCGGCTTCGACATCCCCGACGACGAGTACGCGGGCATCGTGCGCCGCGTGATCGACGACGAGATCGGGCAGGGCGCGGGCGCCAACTTCGTGGTGATGCGCAGCTTCGAGGCCCGCACCGACGCCGCCCCCGTGCGCACCCTGACGTCGTGGTTCCGCGCGCTACTCACGCACGAGGTCGGCTCGTACTGGACGTTCGCGATCCACGTGCCGGCGCCCGCGACGTCGCAGGGCGGCACGGTGCCCGCCGTCGGCCCGGCCGCGGAGGCCGTGTCCCTGGCGGGCGCGACCCCGGAGCGGCACCTGACCCTGGACGACGGCGTGGCCCGGATGAACCCGATCAGCGGCACCTACCGCCACCCTGCGTCGGGCCCCACACGCGAGGGCGTCCTGGACTTCCTGGCCGACACCAAGGAGAACGAGGAGCTCTTCATGGTGGTCGACGAGGAGATGAAGATGATGAGCGCGCTCTGCCCGGACGGCGGGCGCATCGTGGGCCCTTACCTCAAGCAGATGGCGCGGCTCAGCCACACCGAGTACCTGCTGGAGGGCCGCACCTCCGTGGACCCGCGCGACGCGCTGCGGCTGACGATGTTCGCGCCGACCGTGACCGGGTCGCCCATGGAGAACGCCTGCACCGTCATCGCCCGGCACGAGACTCGGCCGCGCGGGTACTACTCGGGGTTCCTGGCGCTGTTCGAGCCGGAGGCCGGGGCCGATCTTCCCGGCGACCCCGCGGGCTACTCCCTCGACGCCCCGATCCTCATCCGCACCGCCTACCTGCACGCGGGCGGCCGGGTGTCCGTCCCGGCCGGGGCCACGCTCGTGCGGCACTCCGTGCCCGAGCACGAGGTGGCCGAGACCCGCGCCAAGGCGGCGGGGGTGCTCGCCTCGCTCGGCCTGGTCCCCCGGGGCGCGGGGCCCGACGCCGTCGTCGACCTCAACGCGCAGCCCGGCGTGGCGGAGGCGCTGACGGCGCGCAACCACCAGCTCGCCGAGTTCTGGGTGCGGCCGCAGGAGGTGGAGCCTGCCGCGACGGCGTCGGGCCGCGCGCCGCTCGGAGCCGGCGGGGAGTCGCCGCTGGCCGGCCGGGACGTCCTCGTGGTCGACCACGAGGACCAGTTCACGACGATGCTCGCCCACCAGCTGGGCCACCTCGGGATGAACGCCCGGGTGGTCCGGTGGGACGCCGTCACGGACGTGCTCGCCGACGACCTGGTCGTCCTCGGCCCCGGCCCCGGTGACCCCCGCGACCAGGAGGACCCGCGCATCGCCGCTCTCACGCGCCGGATCCTGGAGCGCGTCACGGCGGGCCGCCCGCTGCTCGCCGTCTGCCTGAGCCACCAGGTGCTCGCGGGCCTGGCCGGCTTCCCGCTGCGCGCGCTGTCCGCACCGCGGCAGGGTGTGCGGCTGGACGCCGACGTGTTCGGCACCACGGCCGCCGTCGGCTACTACAACACCTTCGGCGCGCACCTGACGACGGTCTCCGCGGCCGACGCCGACAACCCCGTGGCGCGGCTCGCCCTGGAGCCGTCCGTCGACTCGGACGGCGTGCTGACGGCGCTGCGCGGGCCGGGGGTGGCGTCGGTGCAGGGGCACCTGGAGTCGGTGCTGTCGGCCGACGGCATCACCGTGCTCGACACCCTCGCGCGCCATGCCCTGGGCGTCCCGGGCCGGACGGTCACGCGGGCGGCGCCGTCCCCAGCCTCGCCAGGGTGGTGACGGCCAGCTCCGCGAGCGCCGCCGCCTGCTCGCCGAGCACGGAGTCGTCGAACCGGACCTTGGCGGAGTGGTTGGACGGCGCGGCGTCGGCGGGGACGTCGGCGGGCCGGGCGCCGAGCTGGACGAAGCAGCCGGGCACGCGCTGCAGCACGTAGGAGAAGTCCTCCGCGCCCATGATCGGTTCGGGCCGCTCGACGACCCGGTCGGGCCCGTACAGGCCGGTCAGGACGGCGCGGGCGTGGTCCCACATGCCCGCGTCGTTGACCGTCACGGGGTACTCCGGTTCGAGGACGACGTCGGCGGTGCAGCCGTGGGCGGAGGCGATGCCCTGGACCAGTCGCGGGAGCTCGGCCGTGAGCTGGGCCAGCGACGCGTCCGACAGGGTGCGCACCGAGGCGTTGAGCACCGCCCTGTCGGGGATGACGTTGGAGGCCGTGCCCGCGTGGAGCTGGCCCACGGTGATCACCACGGGGTCGAACACGCTGACGCGGCGGGTCACGTAGGACTGCAGCGCCAGCACGATCTCGGCCGCGACCGGCACGGGGTCCACGGACATCCAGGGCGAGGAGCCGTGGCCGCCCCGGCCGTGCACCGTGATGTCGAGGATGTTGACGCCGGCCCAGGCGGGACCGGGCCGGGAGACGAACAGCCCCTTGTCGTACAGGCCGGTGACGTGGATCCCGAACGCGGCGTCCACGGGGGTGCCGGCGGCGTCCAGGACGCCCTCGGTGATCATCGGGAGCGCGCCGCCGGGGCCCTCCTCGCCGGGCTGGAACATGAGGACGACGTTGCCCGCGAGCTCGTGCTTCCGGGCGCTGAGCAGGCGGGCCGCGCCGACCAGGCCCGCCACGTGCAGGTCGTGCCCGCACGCGTGCATCGCGCCGTTGGTCGAGGCGAACGACTCGCCCGAGTCCTCGACCACGGGCAGGGCGTCCATGTCGCCGCGCAGCAGCACCGTGGGCCCCTGCCCCGCGGGTTGGCGGTCCCCGCGCAGGACGGCGACGACGGAGCTGAGGCCCGTGCCGGTGGTGATCTCCAGGGGCAGCCCGTCGAGGGCTTCGAGCACGGCCGCCTGCGTTCGCGGCAGGTGCAGGCCGATCTCGGGGTCCTGATGGATGCGCCGTCGCAGGGCGACCAGGTCGGGTTGGATCAGGGCTGCGTCGTCGAGAAGGGCCACGGTGGCAGAGCCTACGGGGCGCTCTGCCGACGGGTGATTTCTGCCTCGTGCCGCGCCGCCACGTGGCGCCCGTGCGCCGTCCGCAGTAGGCCTGATGGTGCCGACCTGGTTCATGGAGGTAGTCATGCGGCAGAAGAAGCACCAGAAGCGGCTCAGGCACTGGGCCGCCGCCCTTGCCGGCGCGTTCTCCCTCGCCGGTGCGTCCGTGACCGCCGCGCCCGCGACCGCCGCGCCCGCGAGCGCCGCGGCATGGGAGAACGACCTCGTCGTCACCGACACCTACTACATACCGGCGCAGGACCGCTCCGTGCAGGCCCGCTGCCGCGTGGACGTCCGCCCCGTCGGGGCCAAGAACCTGCCCGGCTATGTGACCGTGAAGGGCAAGGTGCGGTGCAACCACAAGCTCCTGGCGGGCGGTGACGTCGGGTTCAGCCTGGGCAGCCACGACGGGACGGCGGGTTCCTTCCACGCCGACCTCAAACGCATCCGCAAGGGCAGCAAGCCGGACCGGAACGCCACGTTCTCCGAGCGCGTCTACATCTTCCCGTCCCACTACGCCCGCGCCGGAGGACCGGGGACCTGGGCGGTCCGTGACCTGGAGCTCGACGTCGACATCCGGATGATCGGCGGCGGCCGGTGGTGGCTGTCGGGCAGCGGGTCGAGGACCGTGGAGACCTTCCGGGCCTACTGAGGCAGGCCAGCCATGTGGACCTCGTCGAGCGCGGTGGCGGCGCCGTGCTCGTCGAGCGTCCCGGTGACGGTGTCCGACGCCGCGCGCACCGTCGCGGGCGCGTGCCCCATCGCCACGCCGCGGGCGGCCCAGCGCAGCATCTCCAGGTCGTTCTCGCCGTCGCCGATCGCAACCGTCCTGGTCGGTAGCACGCCGAGGTTGGCCCGCACCTTCTCCAGGGCCGTCGCCTTGCTCAAGCCTGGTGCGGTGACGTCCAGCCAGTCAGGCTCGACCGGCACAGCCGTCAGACCGACGGAACGTACCGAACCCACGAGCCGGCCGGCGTCGGGCCCTCGGAAGACCAGCCGGGTCGTCGACCGCTCCCCCAGGTGGTCGACAGAGACGATCTGCTGTGCGCCGTTGAGCTGCCCCGGGGGGAACAGGTGCGTCACGTCGTATCCCCACCCCACCCGTTCCGCGGCGATCTGCAGGCCGGGATGCGCCGCCCGTGCCGCGTGGACCACACGCCCGGGATCGAAGTTCTGCACGTCCTCCAGCTCGTAGCCGCGCGGGACCCGTGAGTCCAGACGCGCGGTGACGGCCCCGTTGGAGGCGACCACCCAACCGTCGACCAGCCCCAGCTCTCGCGCGACGGGCAGCACCCCGACCAGCGAACGCCCGGAAGCCAGCACCACGTGGTGCCCGGCGGTGACGAACCGCGCGACGGCCTCGCGCACACGATCCGCGACCTGCGTTGTGCTCGGGAGCGCCAGTGTGCCGTCGATGTCGAGGGCAGCCAGGATCGGCTGGTCCGGGAAGGTGTCCTGCTCGTTCATGGTCGGGCTCGCTTTCCGTGGTCACGCATGTGGGGTGGGGTTTGAGGCCTGTACAGCCGGTTCGAAGCGCTCAGCGGATCGGCGTTGTCGGATCGCGGATCCACGCTCTGGTGTCGTGCGACCACACTCCCGTCCCGGGAAACGGAGTGTTAGATGCCGGGTGTCGCCCCGTTTGTAGGCCAGGTGTAGGCCAGAATCTGCGCATGGGGATCGGGAGCCGAATTCGCGAGCGCCGACAGGAGCTGGGCTGGAGCCAGGACAGATTGGCCGCAGAGACATGTCGGGCCGCCGGAGTTGAAATGGGGACCTTGGGCCGTCAAGAGATCTACCGGTGGGAGACAGGGAAACGGACGCCGCGTGAATGGCTCCCGTTCATCGCTGCGGCACTCGGCACGTCGCACGAAGAACTGGCTTCGCCTGAGGGCGCTGTCGCCTACGGACTCGGCCTGAGCGGCGTATGGCACAGCCATTACGCGTATGAAAGCACCGCGCGGGGCACGATCTCGCGCCACCACTACGTGGTCATCCGTCAAGAGGGCAACAAGCTCTCGGTGGAGAGCGTCCCGCACTCCAACGATTCGCCCGTGTCGTTGGCGCTGACAATGCGGGGCCCCATCGGAACTGGCACCTGGACGGAGCACACAGCCGTCGGTGGTTACTACCAAGGGGCCGTCTATCACGGGGCTCTTCAGGTCATCGTGGATCCCACGGGCCGCAGCATGGCGGGGAAGTGGGTCGGGTTCGACAAGGAGTTCCACGTGGACTCGGGGCCATGGATACTCGACCTGGTGGATACCGCCACGGACGCGGCGACGCTCCAGCAGTACAACAAGGGCCCGGTGACAGACCCCACGCGGTGAAGGAGTCGGCAATGACGGCGAGCACAGCTGTACCGAGCCTTGGAGGCATCTGGCTTTCGCAGTACAGACTGCGAAGCAGTGGTCAACCTGGGGACCGCGCATATGAGCACTACGTGGTGATCGACCAACAGGCTGAACGACTGCTCGTCACCAGCCTGCCGAACTCATCGCGCTCCAGGATCAATCTTGAACTCACAGTTGAACCACCGGTGGCCACTGGTACGTGGCGTGAAGCCACTGCACCGGACGGACCCTATGTGGGGACGACATTCCACGGCGCACTTCAGCTGGTCATCGAACCTGACCGGCGCATCATGCACGGGATGTGGCTCGGGTTCGGACGCCGACTCACCATGAACACCGGCGAATGGACATTGACCTGGCAGGACGAATCGACGAGCCCGGAGACCCGACAGGAGTACTCCGGCCGGTAGGCGCGCGTGCGAGTCCAGTTGAGCCGCCGTTGTGGAGGTTTACGGATCTGCCCCTCGCAGTCGTGAGTGTGTTCGGGAGGAACCCAGCGCACCTGAGGGAGGGGCTCGGTCGGGAAGCCTGGACGGCGATCCGTCCCGATAACTTCAGGCGGGACATGGACCGTCCGACGAAGAGGATCCGATGAAGGCCGACCACTACGACGAGTTCGCAGCCAGCTACGACACCGAGAACTCCGGGAGCCTGCTCAACGCCTGGTACGAACGACCGGCCATGGTCCGCCTCGCGGGCGACGTGCGCGGGCGCAAGATCCTCGACGCCGGCTGTGGCTCCGGACCGCTGTCCGCCGAGCTGCGTGACCGCGGCGCCGAGATGACCGGGTTCGACGGGAGCCCCTCGATGATCGAGCTCGCCCGCCGCAGGCTCGGCGACGATGTCCCGCTGACCGTGGCAGACCTCGCCCAGCCGCTGCCCTACGCCGACGACACCTTCGACGACGTCGTCTCCTCGCTCGTCCTGCACTACCTCGAGGACTGGCAGACGCCGCTGACCGAGCTGCACCGGGTCCTCAAGCCGGGCGGCCGGCTCATCCTCTCGGTCAACCACCCGCTCGTGCGCCCCTTCAACTTTCCGAAGGAGGACTACTTCGCCGTCCGGCAGTTCTCGGAAGAGTACGACTTCGCGGGCCAGCCAGGGACGCTGACCTACTGGCACCGGCCCCTGCACGCGATGATCGACGCCTTCACCGCCGCGGGATTCGACATCGCGTCCATCGCCGAGCCCCCGCCGTCCCCGGACACGCCGGCCGAGCTCCTCCCGCCACGCATCGCGAACGGAGAGCGGACCGCGTTCATCTGCTTCCTCTTCGTCGTCCTCGAGGCCCGCTGAGACGGAGCGCACCGCCGCTATCACAGCGGGAATCATTTCGCGCTTTACACGCCAATATCCCTTTCACGTTGCAGTGTCCGTGTCGCCTACTTAACGTATGGAACGCGAACACCGTTCGACTCACCGGACATCATCTGGTGATCCCCTTTTGTGAAAGGACTCGCACACGTGAGCCTCATCGACATCATCTCGCACCTGCTGGACAACCTGGGCTGCACCCTTGAGCAGATCCTGCAGCTCCTGGGTCTCTGACCTGGTGCGACACCGCTGATTCGGTAGTCCCGTCCAGGGCCTACCGGTAGCGGAGCTGGAATCACTCCCCCAGCAGACGAACTCCCCTCGCGGCATTCCGCGAGGGGAGTTCGTTCGTTTGCGCGGAAGGCAGAACACATTGCGTCAACGCATTCTTTGCCGTTTCGGCTGGACAATTCACGGAGCCACCTCTAAGCGCGAGGAATGGACGGCTCAGTCGATCCAGACGAGCATGCCCATCCCGGCGTCGGCGGCCTCGGCGAAGAAGTCCGTGAGCCGCTTGAGGTGGCCGGCGAGATAGCCCCGCCAGTCCGAGTCGGCGGCCCACAGGCTCAGCGGGTAGACCTCGGCCGCGACGAGGACGGCGGCCGGCACGGCACCCACGACGGCGTCGACGTCGAGACCCCGGAGCGCCGCCGACAGCTCCGCGACCCGCTCCGCGCTCAGCCACGACGGCGGGCCGTACCCCCAGTCGTCCGCGCCCGGCACGCGCGCGTCCCCGTGGACGACGGCGGTCGGCACGCCGGCCCGCTCCAGGACGAACGCCAGCCCGTGCCACGCCTTGTCGACATCCATCAGACGCGCGTCCGGCTCGGCGCCCTCGTCCTCCAGGTCCCACAGCTCGTCGATGAGGTCGCGTACCGACTCGGGATCTGCCAACGCCACATCCAGGTCGTGCGGCGCCAGGCGCATGTACTCGCCGATCATGCTCATGCGCCGCACCGTACGGGCACCCACTGACACTGCCGGCGCCACGACCCCCGCCGGACGCCGGACGGCTGATGTCCGAGCCGCCATCGAACGTAGGAGTGGGTGTTCTTTTGGCCCCCCAAAAAACAGGCACCCCCCCTCCCCTCACTGAGGGGGGGGGGCGGCAGTTCCCAA
>NZ_JBHWLR010000001.1:149004-185700 GCF_042731755.1 Promicromonospora sp. NPDC059942 | reverse complement strand
CCCCACACCCCACGCAAGTGGGGGTTTTTCCCCCCCCCCCCCCCACACACCCCCCCCCCCCCCCCCTTCCGACGCCGGGCGGCGGGGCGTCAGCTTCCGAATGTCTCCAGCAGCGTCGATCGCTCCGCCTCGGTGAGGTTGGTCGCGATCAGCTTGCCCCGCATGCCGTGGAACCGTTCGCCCACCCGGTCGATGTCGCCGTCCTGCGTCACGGCGAACAGCGCCGACGTGCCGACCGTGACCTGCTCCCGGATCGTCTCGAGCTGGTTGCGGTCGATGCCCACCGCCTCCGTATGTTTGGCCAGGGCGCCGATCGCCGCGCCGGCGGCGGCGCCGATGAGCGGCATGAAGAACAGCGTGCCCAGGAGCAGCCCCCAGAACGCACCCCAACCCGTGCCGCGCCACTCGTTCTCGTGGGCCTGCTTGGTCGTCGGGGTCGCCTGCCCGACGGGCCAGGACACCACGGCGTGGTCGACCACCGTGATGAGCCCCTCCGACGCGGCCTGCTTGAGGTTCCCGGCCGCGGCCTGTGCGCCCTCGGGGTCGTCGAACTTCCAGACGGTGAACGTGGTCATCGGTGATCCTCATCCTCCTGGACGGTCTGTCTCCCCCGCCTTTTGATCGTCGCACCCGGCGGCGCGATCCGCGCGTCACAGGGCCGGCGGCGGGACCCGTCGCTCGACGTCCGCGGGCGGGGGCGCGTCCACCGCCCAGGCCGCGGCGCGCGGGCGGAGCGCGGTACCCAGGGCGGCGACGACCGCCGACGACACGGCGGTCCCCTCCGTCGGGGCGTGCCAGAACCGCAGCCGGAGCGTCGTGCGCGCCGGGTCGGCGGCCACGTACAGCACGTCCGGCGGCGGGGCGGGCAGCACGCCGGGCACGGCCGACACGGCTAGCAGCACGCCGTCTGTCTCGTCGTCGCGCAGGTCCGCGAGCCGCACTTCGATCTCGCTGCGGCGCGCACCGGGCGCGGAGCCGTTCACGAGCGGCTCAGAGATCACCAGGGAGTTGGGCACGTGCACGCGCACGCCGTCGTACGTCTCCAGGACCACGGTGCGGTTGTTGAGCTCCTTGACGGTGCCCACCCACGAGCCGAACGCCATCTCGTCGCCCACCACGACCGGCATCCTGGTCTGCAGCACGATCCCGGCGCCGAAGTTGTCGGCCAGGCCGCGCACCGTCAGGACCAGCACGATGCCGACCACGACCACCACGGTGAGGATCGGCTGGGTCTGCGCGCCGAGGAACCCGAGCGCGACGCCGATGCCCGCGAGCAGCACGAGGTAGTGCACGGCACGCACGATCGCGTCCCGGACCTGCGGGTGCAGCCCCTTGATCCGCGCTGTCGCCGCGAGCGCCGCGCGGCGCGCGTACCGGGTCGCCAGCCAGGTGGCCAGCAGGGTCAGGACGGCGAGGACGACGTCCCAGCCGTCGAGGTCGTCCGCCGAGAAGAACTGCGCGATCGCGTCGCCCACGGCGCTCATCGGTGCGCCCCCGCACCGCTGTGTGTCGCCACGCGCACTCCCGTCGTCGGGGTCCGAACGTGCTCAGAGGCTACGTTCGGCGGGTGGTCGCCGCGCGCGGAACCCGCGCGCCCCCTACAGACCCCACGGCCGTCCAGCCCAATCGTCAGCCGCCGTTCGGCCGCCCGTCACCCCGGCGCCAGACGGCGCCGCCACGATCTGACCCGTGGAAAACAAGCTCTCTCGCCGCTCCCTGCTCCAGGCGGCAGCGGCCGTCCCCGTTCTCTCGGCGGCAGCCGCGGCCGCCGGCACGACGTCGGCGGCAGCCGCGCCGTCGTCGGCCTCCTCGAAAGGCGGTCGCCCGGACGCGGCGGCCGCGCGGTTCACCGTCGCCGTCCTGCCCGACACGCAGTACCTGCTGGACGACGGCGGCTCCGACGCCGAGCCCGTCCGCGCGACGCTGCGGCACCTGGTGCGCGAGCGCGCGCAGGACAACATCGTGTTCATGACGCAGCTCGGCGACGTGACCGAGCACGGTACCGAGACCGAGATGCGTGCGGCGAGCCGTGCGTTCGACGCCGCCGGCCGCCTGCCGTACAGCGTGCTGGCCGGCAACCACGACGTCAGCGGCGACGACCAACGCGGCGACTCGCCGTACCTGCGCACCTTCGGGCCGCAGCGGTTCTCGCGGATGGAGACGTACGGCGGCTCCTCCCCCGACGGGTACAACAGCTTCCACGTGGTCCGCGGCGGCGGCCGGGAGTGGCTGGTCCTGGCGCTGGACTGGCGCCTGTCCGACGCCGGGCTCGCCTGGACGCAGGGCGTGCTGGACGACCACGCCGCCCTGCCGGCGATCCTGACCACGCACGACCTCGTCTGGGCCGAGGACGACGGCAAGGCCCACCTGTCCGACAACGGCCAGCGCCTGTGGGACCGCCTCATCAAGGGCAACGACCAGATCTTCCTCGCGCTCGGCGGGCACTACTGGCCGTCCGGCCGCACCACGCTCACGAACGACGCCGGCAACGCCGTCCACCTGCACATCACCAACTACCAGGACCGCTACTACGGCGGCGCCGGCATGGTGCGCTACTACAGCTTCGACCTGGTGCGCGGCGTGATCGACGTCGAGACCTTCTCGCCCTGGCTGCTCGCCAAGGGCGACCCCACGCCCCTGGAGGCGGAGCACGTCGAGCTCAGCGGCGACGTGGACCGGTTCACCGTGGAGATCGACTTCGACGAGCGGTTCGCCGCGTTCGCGCCGCCGGTGCTACCGGCCCCGCTGCCGCCGTCGGCCGTGATGCCGCGCGGCACGGTCGCGTACTGGCGGTTCGACGCCGCCGGGCTCGCCTCCGCGGGGTCGGACGGCGCACCCGTCGCACCCGGCACCGTGGCCCGCGACCTCACGGGCAACGGCAACGACCTGACCTCGCAGCTCCTGCACTCCAGCGCCCCGGAGGCGCTGACCTGGTCGGCCGAGCACCACGACGCCCAGCCCGCGCGGGCGAGCCTGCGGTTCGACGGCGGCAAGGGACCCGACCGCGGCGCCGTGCTGCGCACCGGCCCGAACGCGCCCGTCAACAGCGCGACGTTCGAGTCCGGGTACACGATCGAGACGTTCCTCAAGCTGCCCGAGCCCTTCGAGGGCGACCACTCCTGGATGGGCATCCTCAGCTGGGAGGGCCGCGCGGGCGACGCCGGCAAGCACAGCGGCTGGTCCGACGACGAGCCGACGTGCAGCCTGAACCTGTCGGGCGAGCGGTTCCTGCAGTTCGTCGTCTACCCCGTGCCCGTCGACGCCGACCCGACCTCCTGGAGCCACGCCATCCCGGTGGGCCGTTGGATGCACGTCGCGCTCGTCAACGACGGCCGGCACACGGTGATGTACGTCGACGGCTCGAAGATCGTGCGCAACGCCGCCGAGGAGTCGCGCGGCATCTCGACGCTGGGCAAGCCGTTCGCCATCGGCGGCACCCAGTCGGCGGAGAAGTACGGGCAGGGCTTCTACGGCTGGATCGGCGACACCCGGATCGTGTCGCGCGCGCTGCGGCCGGACCAGTTCCTCACGGCGCGGAGCCGCTGAGGCGGGCCAGGACCGCCGTCAGCAGCAGGTCGCACCGGGTGACGGTGGGCGGGCTGTCGCCGAGCTCGTCCCGGTCCAGGACCTGCCGCTCCGTCACCACGGAGCCCGGCGGGAACTGCTGCCAGGTGAGGTCGATCGCGACGGCTCCGCCCGCCGTCGGCAGCTCGTTCCAGAAGTGCACCTCGTCGCGGAGCCGGGTCCGGACGACGCCTTTGACGATCTCGGCGGCCGGAAAGAAGTGCTGCACCACGCGCGCCGTCGGGTAGCACTGGCCGAGGGCGGGATTACCGTCCTCGGCCACGCCGCCGTACGACGTCCGGTCGCTCCAGGACGCCTCCAGCGCCTCGCGCAGCAGGATCAGGTCGACCGGGTCCGTAGGTGTGTCGGCGGTGGTCACCCTGGCAGGCTAGCGCGAGCCCGAATGTCCGGAAAGGGCGTGCGACCTGCATGAACATCTGCGTGGATCTTTCCAGCAGGCACAACCTTTCACCCGCCCGCTGCGTCGTAGAGGGTATGAGACACACACACGAGAAGGCACGTTCCATCGTCCTGACGGCCGGCCTCGTCGTCGGCCTCACCGCGGGGGCGACGTCCGTCGCCGTCGCCGCCCCGTCTGCCGTGGCCTGTTCCGCCGTCGCCGCGCACGCCCCGAGCCACGTGGCGGACCCGCCCGGGTGCGACCCGGTCGGCACCCCGATCAAGCTGGGCGAGCCGACTGACGGCGCCACCGACACCTGGCAGTCCACCGAGACCGACGGCGTCGGCTACAAGCTGCCGGCCGACTGGACCGGTCGCGCCGTCGTGGGCGACGGCGGCCCCGGCCACGAGTGGGAGTCCCCGGAGACCATCTACTCCGACGAGTTCGGCGACCTGCACTGGCGCGTGCTGATGCAGTCGCCCTTCTACGACCAGGAGATGCCCGACCCCGAGGTGTTGAACGAGCTCGGGTGGTACGCCTCGTACATCGACGTCGAGGGCGCGTCGGAGGCCGTGCTCACGGCCGCGCAGACCGAGCACTGGGGTGCCCCGGGCGTCGAGACGATCGACTTCCAGGTGTTCGTCCAGTCGGAGGAGACCGGCGTGGTCAGCCGGTTCATGGGCGAGCTGCCCCCGGGCGAGGAGGGCCAGTTCCTGCTGGACAACTTCGTTCCGACGATCGAGCCCTGATTCTGGGCTGAGCGGAGGCGGGTCCCGGCGCGGTGTGCCGGGGCCCGCTTCTCCTTTGCAAGGGCAGGCTCGGGCTCAGCCCGCGAGCGCCTCCACCAGCCGGTCGACGAACGCCGCCTGCGCGCTGACGACGACGCGCCGCGCGTCGTCGGGCGCGAACCAGGCAACCCGGTCGATCTCGGGGATCTCGAGGCGCTTGCCGGACCGCGGCGGCCACTCGATCTCGACCGTGTTGCTGCTGATCGCGGACAGGTCGGGCCCGGGTTCGGGCCACTCGCGCGCCCAGGCGTGGACCACCTTGCCGGCGCGCTGCCGCACCTCGCCGAGCTCCAGGTCCGGGCCCGACGACGCCGGCAGCTCCAGCCCGAGCTCCTCGCCCGCCTCGCGCACGGCCGCGGCGTGGGGTTCCTCGCCGGGTTCGAGCTCGCCCTTGAGCAGGGACCACGATCCCGCGTCCTTGCGGGCCCAGTACGGCCCGCCCATGTGGCCGAGCAGCACCTCGACCCCGCCGTCGGGCAGCCGCCGGAAAGGCAGGAGTCCCGCGCTCGTCGTCGCCATGGGTCCAGTCTGCTTCCTGACGCCGCTACGGTTCCAGGATGAGCACGATCACCGACCCCACGGACCGCTTCGAGGTCCCCTTCACCGCCGACGAGAAGCAGACCCTGCTCGGGATCCTCGCCTTCCAGCGCGACACGCTGCGCTGGAAGGTCTCGGGGCTGAGCGGCACGCTGCTCGCCTACCGGCACGAGCCGAGCACCCTGTCGCTCGGCGGCCTGCTCAAGCACCTCGCCGTCATCGAGCAGGCCTGGGTCAACGTGACGTTCGCTGGGACCGTCGAGACGCCCACCTGGTACGCCCAGTACAAGGAGCAGGAGGGACGGCAGGACTGGACGTTCGCCACCGCCGCGGACGACTCGCCCGAGCAGCTCCTGGCCTGGCTCGACGAGGCCCAGCGCAGCACCGAGCGGATCGTCGCCGAGACGGTGGACCTCAGCGTGATCGCCCAGGAGAAGTTCTGGGAGGGCCAGGAGGCCTCGCTGCGCTGGATCCTGCTCCACCTGATCCAGGAGTACGCCCGGCACCTGGGTCACGCGGACCTGCTCCGCGAGGCGATCGACGGGTCGGTCGGCATCTAGGGCCGACGACGCCCGACGTTGAGCACCCGAGAACGCCCCGGCAGTCCCTCGACGATCGTCACCTCGTCGGCCTCCGCCACGACATCTCCCCCAGCCACGACTCCAGGGTGACGGTGACGGTCTCGGGTGCCTCGCCGACCACCCCGGTCTCGCAGTCGAAGGTCTCGCCGACCCGGACGACGAGCGGGTCCGGGCAGGTCGCCTGGACCGACAGGATGCTCTCGACGAGCGAGGCGCCGTCCTCGGTCGAGTACGAGCCCTCGATCGAGGACTCGACGTCGGCGGGCTCCAGCTCGACGCCGCCCACGTAGGCCACGAGCGGCGTCGCCAGGACCGAGACGACGAGCGCCCCGATCCACCCCACCAGGGGCCACCAGCCCGTCCTTGTCAGCCGGATCCGGAAGATGAGGTACAGCGGTACGAGCAGCGCTCCGCAGACGTAGAGGTAGACGGGCACGCGGTGACCCGCCTGGCGCAGGAGGGTCACGTCGGCCACGAAACAGGCCAGGTTGAGGACCCCACCCACGGCCAGGATCCCGCCGGTCGACGGCATGCCGGACCTCAGGAGCAGGATCTCGACGAGGATGAGCACGACCTGCACGGCCGTGAACGCCCAGAGGGCAAGGCTGCTCGGCGTCTCGAACTCCGAGGCGTCATGGTGCTCCGGGACCCACGGCCCGTCGACGGGGCGTCCCTCGTCGTCGGTCCAGAACGACCAGTCCTCGGGCGCTGCCGGCCAGTCGGGCTGGGGCCGCCAGCCGACATCCGGCGACCAGTCCTCCGGGGGCGTGGGCCAGCCAGGCGGTGAGCTGAAACGCATGGGTTAATGCCCTCGCAGATCGTCGGGTCCGACAATGACGCCGCTGAGTATGGCAGCGCGGAACCCCTGGTCACGCCGTCATCGACCCCGTATGAGCGCGGACCCCACACCCGGGTGCGAGACCATGGGCGCATGCCCTCCCCCGTCCGCCCCGGCCTGACCGTCAGTCCCGCGCTGACCATCCCCCGCGCCGAGCTCACCGAGCGGTTCTCGCGCTCCTCCGGCCCGGGCGGTCAGGGTGTGAACACGACCGACTCGCGCGTCGAGCTCTCCTGGGACGTCGCACGGTCCGCCGTCCTGAGCGACACGCAGCGCCAGCGGCTCCTGGAGCGGCTCGCGGGCCGCTTGGTCGACGGCGTCCTCACCGTCGTCGCCTCGGAGCACCGCGAGCAGCGGCGCAACCGCGACGCCGCCGCCACGCGCCTGGCCGCCGTCGTCAGCGACGGACTGGCGCCTGGTCCGCGGAGCCGCCGCGCCACGCGCGCCACCCGGGGTTCGCAGGAGCGGCGGCTGACCGCCAAGAAGCAACGGTCGGCGACCAAGAAGCTGCGCTCGTCGAAGCCCCGACGCGAGGACTGACCCCGCCCACGGGTGACTTTCGCACCCCGCGCCGACGTTTCACCACGGTCCCGGATCGCCACGTGGACGGCGGGTTGCCAACGGTGCTGATCGGGCCATCATGACCTCAGACTCGACCCTGAGGGAGGCTGGATGGCCGGCTCGTTCGGACCGCTCCTGCGGAGCCTGCGACAGTCCGCACGTCTGACGATCGAGGAGCTCTCGCACGCCTCAGGTGTGAGCGTGCGCGCCATCGGCGACATGGAGCGCGGCGTCAGCCGCGGGTCTCAGCGGCGGACGGTGCAGGCGCTGGCCGAGGCGCTCGAGCTCGACGACGGGCGGCGCGACGAGCTGGCCGATGCCGCCAGGGCGGGGCGACCGCGAACGGCCGGCGAGCTGCCGGAGCGCTCGGGGTGGTACGAGCTGCCCCGAGGCCTGAGCGACTTCGTCGGACGCGCGCCTGAGCTGGAGCTGCTGTGCGAACGCGGACGGGCGACGTCCGCGGACGGTCTCGCTCCGATCGCGGTGGTGCACGGTGCGGCGGGCCTGGGCAAGACGGCGTTCGCCGTGCGGGTGGCCGAGCTGCTCCGTGACACGTTCCCCGACGGGCAGCTCTACGTGGACCTGCGGGGTGTCGACCCCGAACCCATGGCGGCCGCAGAGGCCTTGCACCGGCTGCTGCGGGCCTTGGGCCTGGACCCGCGCACCATCGCCGAGGACGAGCAGGAGCGGGCGGGCCAGCTGCGCGCCGTCATGGCGGAGCGACGCTGCCTGCTGGTGCTGGACAACGCGGCCGACGAGGCCCAGGTGCGGCCCCTGCTCCCGGCGCAGGGCGCGGGAATGGTGATCGTGACCAGCCGCCGCGCCCTGGGCGGCCTGGAGGGAGTCACCAGGATTCCGCTGGCGCCGTTCTCGCAGGACGAGTCCGCTCAGCTCCTGCGGGCCATCTCGGAGGGCACAGCTGACAGCGAGGTCGAGGAGACCGGACGGGTGTCGCGGCTGTGCGGGCACCTGCCCCTTGCCCTGCGGATCGCCGGCACCCGCCTGGCTTCCCGGCCCGGCTGGACGATGGGGCACCTGGCGGACCGTCTCTCCGACGAGGACCGCCGGCTGGCGAACCTCACGGCCGGCGACGTCGGGGTGGAGGCGGCCTTCGCCCTGTCGTACCTCGCTCTGTCCTCGCAGGCCAAGGAGGCCTTCCGTCGGCTGGCGCTCGCCCCGACGGTCGACTTCGGCGCGGCGGTCGCAGCGGTACTCATCGAGGCAGACCTGTACGACGCCGAGGACCAGCTCGACAAGCTGGTGGAGCTCGGCCTGCTCCAGCACGAGGGCGCCGACCGCTACCGGTTCCACGACCTGATCCGGCTGTACGCGAGCCGGCGGCTGCAGGAGGAGGAACCCGCCCCGGCCAGGGCAGCGGCCCAGGGACGGATGGCCGACTGGCTGGTGGGGACCGCGACCGCCGCAGGCCGGTTGTTCGAGGCCGGCGACGGCGAGCTGCCGCCCCACGACGACGGCCTGGTCCGGCTCACCACGTCCGACGAAGCACGGGCCTGGCTCCAGGTCGAGAGCGACGCCTGGCTGGCGGGCCTGCGGCTGGCGGCCGCCGCAGGCCGGGACCAGCAGGTGGCCAACCTCGGTGAGGCGATGCGCTGGTTCGCCGCCGAGGTGCAGTATCGGTCGGACGACTGGCTGGAGATGTTCGGGCTGACCCGTGCCGCCGCGGCGCGGCTGCCCGACCGCCGGAAGGCGCTCTGGCACATGAACCGCCATGTCTGGGCCTTCCTCAGCGTCCGGTCGCTGCAAGGAGAAGCAGCGGTGAAGGAAGCGGTGGAGCGGGCGATGGAGGTCTACCGGCTCGCCGACGACCTCGGCGCCACGACGGAGCAGGCGGACGCGATCTGCAACGCGGCCGAGGGCTGGCGAGCCCTCGGCGCGGCCGACCAGTCCCTGCGGGCCTACTCCGAGGGGCGCGAGCTGGCCCGGGAGGCCAGCTATCACGACACCTACTACTGGGCCACCAACGGAGTCGCGCTGGCACTCGCCCAGGCTGGCAGGCGGGACGAGGCCATCGAGATCTACCGGTCCCTGCTGAGGGACATCGACCGCCGCTCGACCCTGACCATCGCAGCGCGCTACTCCCGCGCGTCCACCCTGGTGCACCTGTCCGGAGCCCTCATCCTCGAGGAACGTTTTCGCGAGGCGATCGACGTCGTGGAGCCGGCCCTGGGTGAGACCACCACGCAGAGCAACGAGGTGACGTCGATGCTGCACTGGAGGCTGAGCCGGGCGTACGCCGGGCTCGGCGAGGACGACGAGGCCCGCAAGCACCTGACCCGGACGCTCGAGACCGCCGAGACGTACTACGGGCCCTGGCAGCCCAAGTACCTCGACACTGCGAGAGCGATGCTGGCGGCCCTCGAGGTCCGCCCCGCATGACGGCCGGGCCCCGGTTCGGACCGCTGCTGCGGAGCCTGCGGCAGTCGGCGCGGCTGACGATCGAGGACCTGTCCCACACCTCGGGCGTGAGCGTCCGAGCCATCGGCGACATGGAGCGCGGCGTCAGCCAGGGACCGCAGCGGCGGACGGTGCAGGCACTCGCCGACGCCCTGGGGATCGACGACGAGCAGCGAGCCGAGCTCGCCGACGCCGCCAAGGCCGGCCGCCCGCGGACGACGGCCGGCCCCGCCGCCGAGCGGCCGGGTTCCCCCGGGCTGCCCCGCGGGCTCAGCGACTTCGTGGGCCGGACGGCGGAGCTGGAGCTGCTGGCCGAGCGGGCTCGGTCGGCGTCCGCGGACGGTCCCACCCCGGTCGTCGTCGTGCACGGAGCGGCAGGACTGGGCAAGACGGCGTGCGCGGTGCGGGCCGCCGAGCTGTTGCACGAGAGGTTCCCCGGTGGCCGGCTCTACGTGGACCTGCGGGGTGTGGACCCCGAGCCGATGACCACGACGGAGGCGTTGCGCCGGCTGCTGCTCGCCGTCGGCCTGGACGCCCGCGCGATCGCGGAGGACGAGGACGAGCGGGCCGGTCAGCTCCGGGCCGTCCTGGCGGACCGGAGCTGTCTGGTGGTGCTGGACAACGCCGCCGACGAGGCCCAGGTGCGCCCCCTGCTCCCCGCTCGGGGCGCGGGCATGGTGATCGTGACCAGCCGCCGCACGCTCGCCGGGCTGGAAGGAGTGACCCGGATCCCGCTGGCGCCGTTCTCGCCGCAGGAGTCCGCGGAGCTGTTGGCGGCCCTCTCGGACCGGGCGGCCGACGGGAGCGCGGCGGAGACAGCGGCGGAGACAGCACGGGTGTCCGACCTGTGCGGGCGCCTGCCCCTGGCCCTGCGGATCGCCGGCACCCGCCTGGCGTCCCGGCCGGGGTGGACCATGCGGCACCTGGCCGAGCGGCTCTCGGACGAGGACCGTCGGCTCGCGAACCTCGTGGTGGGCGACGTCGGGGTGGAGGCGGCGTTCGCGCTGTCCTACGTGGCTCTGCCCGAGCCGGCCAAGGAGTGCTTCCGGCGGCTGGCGCTCGTCCCGGCGGTGGACTTCGGGGTGCCGATCACCGCGGTGCTCATCGAGGCCGACCTGTACGACGCCGAGGACCAGCTCGACGAGCTGGTGGAGCTCGGCCTGCTGCAGCACGAGGGCGCGGACCGCTACCGGTTCCACGACCTGATCCGCCTGTACGCGAACCAGCGGCTGGACGAGGACGAGTCCGCCGCGGCCCGGGCGGCTGCCGAGCGGCGGATGGTCGACTGGCTGCTGGCGACCGCGACGTCGGCCGGCCGGTGGTTCGAGCGGGACGACGACGCCCCGCCGCCCGGCCACGGCAGCCTGGTCCCGCTGACCACCCCGGACAAGGCGAAGACCTGGCTGCAGGCAGAGAAGGACACCTGGCTCGCCGGGCTCCGGCTGGCGGCTTCGGCCGGCAACGACGAGCTGGTCGCCGGTCTCGGGGAGTCGATGCGCTGGTTCGCCGTCAGCAACCCGCTCTGGTTGGACACCTGGCACGAGGTGTTCGGGCTGACGTGGGCCGCCGCCGCGCGACTGTCCGACCCCCGCCGAGAGCTCTGGCACAGGAACCGGCACGTCTGGGCGTTCCTCGCCACCCATGTGAGCCGCACCGACGCCGAGTGGCAGGCCGGCGCTGAGCGGGCGATGGAGGTGTACCGGCTCGCCGAGGATCTCGGCGCCGTGCGAGAACAGGCCGACGCGCTGTGCAACGCGGCCGAGCACTGGCGGCATCTCCACGACGACGAGCAGGCACTCCGGGCGTTCTCCCGGGGGCGGGAACTGGCTGAAGCGGCCGGCGACGAACGAACGGTCTACTGGGCCGGCGGTGGCGCGGCACTGGCACTCGACCGACTCGGCAGGCTGGACGAGGCCGTCGCGGCCTATCAGGGCGTGCTGGGGTACATCGCGGCACGCCCGGTCAGCTCCGCCGTGGCGCGGCACTCCCGCGTGGTCGCCCTGGAAGGGCTCGCCGTCGCGCTGCGCCACGCGCACCGTTGGCAGGAGGCCGTCCAGGCGGCGGAGGCCGGACTGTCGGAGGCGATCGAGCAGGACAGCGCCTGGACGGTGAACCTGTACTGGTCGCTGGGCAGTGCGTATGCCGGACTCGGCGTGCCCGCTCAGGCCCGCCCGCACATGACCCAGGCGATCGCGCTGGCGGAGACACAGGGGGCGTGGGCGCCCAGCACGTTCGACAGGGCGAGAGCGATCCTGGCCGCCCTCGACTCCGAGGACGACGAATGAGCGCCTTCGGCCCGCTCCTGCGCAGCCTGCGGCAGTCCGCGGAGCTGACGATCGAGGAGCTCTCGCACGCCTCGGGCGTGAGCGTGCGTGCCATCGGCGACATGGAGCGCGGCGTCAGCCGGGGCCCGCAGCGGCGCACCGTCGAGGCGCTCGCCGAAGCCCTTGGCCTCGACGACGGGCAGCGCGCCGGGCTGGCTGCCGCGGCCAGAGCGGGACGGCCGCGGACGGCGGGCCAGTCGCCGAACCGCCCGGCGTCCTACGGGCTGCCGCGCGGCCTGGGCGACTTCGTGGGCCGGACGGCGGAGCTGGAGCTGCTGTCCGGGCTCGGCCGTGCGGCCGCCGAGGACGGTCGGACACAGGTCGCGGTGGTGCACGGGCCGGGGGGCGTCGGCAAGACCACGTGCGCGGTGCGTGCGGCGGAGCAGCTGGCCGAGGCGTTCCCGGACGGGCAGGTGTACGTGGACCTGCGCGGCGTCGACCCTGAGCCGATGGCGAGCCCGGAGGCGCTGCGCCGTCTGCTGCTCGCCGTCGGCCAGGATCCCCGCGCGATCGCCGAGGACGAGCGGGAGCGATCCCGACAGCTCCGCGACATCCTGGCGGGGCGGCGATACCTGGTCCTCCTGGACAACGCCGCCGACGAGGCGCAGGTGCGGCCCCTGCTGCCCGGCGACGGGCCAGGCATGGTGATCGTGACCAGCCGTCGCGCGCTGGGTGGTCTGGACGACGTGGTCAGGATCCCGCTGAACCCGTTCTCGCCCCAGGAGTCGGCGGACCTGCTGCACGCCGTGTCCGGGGACGCCCACGGGGCGGCGGGCGGAACGGAGGCGGCGGAGACGGCGCGCGTCGCACGGCTGTGCGGTCACCTGCCGCTGGCCCTGCGCATCGCCGGCACCCGGCTGGCGTCCCGGCCCGCCTGGACCATGCGGTACCTCGCCGAGCGGCTGTCCGACGAGGACCGCCGACTGGCGAACCTCGCGGTCGGCGACCTCGGGGTCGAGGCGTCCTTCGCCCTGTCCTACCTCGCGTTGCCCGAGCAGGCCAAGGAGTGCTTCCGGCGGCTCGCGCTCGTCCCCGCCGTCGACTTCGGGGCCCCGGTCGCGGCAGTCCTCACCGACGTCGACCCCGAGGCCGCCGAGGACCAGCTCGACGACCTGGTCGAGCTGGGCCTGCTCCAGCACGAGGGCGCTGACCGCTACCGGTTCCACGACCTGGTGCGCCTGTATGCCGGCCGGCGGCTGAGCGAGGAGGAGCCGGCCGAGGCGCGGGCGTCGGCCGAGCGGCGGATGACCGACTGGCTGCTGGAGACCGCGACCAGGGCGGGGTGGTGGTTCGACGACGACGGCGGCACGCCGCCGCCGGACGAGGACGCCCTGGTCCGGCTCGGCACCGCGGACGACGCGCGGTCCTGGCTGCAGGTCGAGAAGGAGTCCTGGCTGGCCGCGCTGCGGCTCGCGGCCGCCGCGGAACGCGACGAGCAGGTGGCCCGGCTCGGTGAGGCGATGCGCTGGTACGCCGCCAACACGCAGTACTGGTCGGACAGCTGGCTGGAGGTGTTCGGGCTGACGCGGGCCGCCGCCGCCCGGCTGGGCGACCGGCACCGCGAGCTCTGGCACATGAACCGCCACGTCTGGGCGCTTCTCGCCGTCCGGCGAACCCGCGGCAACGAGGCGGTGCAGGAGGGCGTCGAACGCGCGATGGAGGTCTACCGGCTCGCCGAGGAGCTCGGCGCCGTCCGGGAACAGGCGGACGCCGTCTGCAACGCGGCCGAGGGCTGGCGCGTAATGGCAGACGTCGAGAACACGCTGTGGTGCTACTCCCGCGGACGTGAGCTCGCAGAGGCAGCCGGATACCACTCCACCTACTACTGGGCCAGCAGCGGGACCGCCGTGGGCCTGGCCCGCGTCGGCAGGCACGACGAGGCCGTCGAGACCTACCGTGCGTTGCTGCGGACCATCGACGAGCTTCCGGCTCTCTCGGCCGCGGCGGAGCACTCCCGGACGTTCGCCGTCTCGGGCCTGTCCGGCGCGCTGATCACCACGCGGCGCTTCCAGGAGGCCGTCGAGGTCGGGGAGTCCGCCCTGGCCCGGACCGTCGAGCAGGACAACGGCTGGACGTCGATCCTGCACTGGGCACTGGGCCGGGCACATGCCGGGCTCGGCGCGACCGAGGAGGCCCGCAAGCACCTCGTCCGGACGATCGAGCTCGCCGAGGAGGAGGGGACGTGGCGGGTCGAGGCCCTCGGCAAGGTCCGGGATCTGCTGGCGGACCTCGACGCCGAGGACGCCGGATGACCGCCCCGTTCGGCCCCCTCCTGCGCAACCTGCGCCAGGCCGCACAGCTCACGATCGAGGACCTGTCGCACGGTTCGGGCGTGAGCGTGCGCGCCATCGGCGACATGGAGCGCGGCGTCAGCCGCGGACCGCAGCGACGGACGGTACAAGCACTCGCCGACGCATTGGGGCTCGACGCCGCGCAGCGGGCGGAGCTCGCCGACGCGGCCAGGGCCGGCCGGCCGCGGACGACGGACGAGCCGGCGCAACGCGCGAGCGCGTTCGGGCTACCGCGCGGGCTCGCCGACTTCGTGGGCAGGGCGGCCGAGCTCGAGGCGCTGTGCGACCTCGCGCGGACGGCGTCCGCAGAGGGTCCCGTGCCGGTCGCCGTGGTGCACGGGGCAGCGGGGCTGGGCAAGACGTCGTGCGCGGTGCGTGCGGCCGAGCTGCTGGCGGACGATTTCCCCGACGGGCAGGTCTACGTGGACCTGCGCGGCGTCGACCCCGAGCCCCTGCCGACCGCGGAGGCGCTGCGCAGGCTGCTGCTCGCCGTCGGCCTGGACCCGCGGGCGATCGCCGACGACCAGCAGGAGCGGGCGGGACAGCTCCGCGCCGCCCTCTCGGAGCGGCGCTTCCTCGTCGTGCTGGACAACGCCGCGGACGAGGCCCAGGTGCGGCCGCTGCTGCCCGGTGAGGGTGCGGGTATGGCGATCGTGACCAGTCGTCGCACCCTGGGCGGGCTGGACGACGTCGCGCGGATCGCCCTGGCGCCCCTGTCGCAGGAGGAGTCCGCGGAGCTGTTGCGGGCCGTCTCCGGAGACGCGCGTGCGGACGTCCCCGCCGACTCGGCAGAGGCGGTGCGGGTGGCACAGCTGTGCGGGCACCTGCCGCTGGCGCTGCGGATCGCCGGCACCCGGCTGGCCTCCCGGCCCGGCTGGACGATGCGGCACCTGGCGGAGCGCCTGTCGGACGAGGACCGCCGGCTCGCGAACCTGGCGGTCGGGGACGTCGGGGTGGAGGCGGCCTTCGCGCTGTCCTACCTGGCGCTGTCGGAGCGGGCCAAGAGGTGCTTCCGGCGGCTGGCGCTCGTCCCCGCCGTGGACCTCGGGGTGCCGATCGCCGCGGTGCTGACCGAGGCAGACCTGTACGACGCCGAGGACGAGCTCGATCACCTGGTCGAGCTGGGCCTGCTGCAGCACGAGGGCGTGGACCGCTACCGGTTCCACGACCTGATCCGGCTGTACGCGGGTCAGCGCCTGCGTGAGGAGGAGACCGCCGGGGACCGGGCGGCGGCCGAGCGGCGCATGACGGACTGGCTGCTGGAGACGGCGACCACGGCCGGCCGGGTGTTCGAGGCCGACGGCGACGCGCCGCCCGCCGTCGGGGCCGGGCTGGTCCCGCTGTCCACGCCCAAGGCGGCCCGGGCGTGGCTGGAGGCGGAGCAGGAGACGTGGCTCGCCGCGCTGCGGCGGGCGGCCGCCGCGGAGCGGGACGAGCAGGTGGCCGCGCTCGGGGAGGCGATGCGCTGGTACGCGGCTGACAACCAGCACTGGTGCCGCGAGTGGCTGGAGGTGTTCGGACTGACCCGGGCCGCCGCGGCACGGCTCCCCGACCGCCGTCGCGAGCTCTGGCACCTGAATCGCCACGCCTGGGCGTTCACCACCGCCGACACCGCCCAGGGAGGTACACGGGCGCGGGAGGCCGCGGAGCAGGCGATGACGGTCTACCGGCTCGCCGAGAGCGCCGGCACGGGTGCCGTCCGGGAACAGGCGGACGCGATCTGCAACGCGGCCGAGGCCTGGCGGGTCCACCTCGACCACGACCAGGCTCTCCAGGCGTACACCCGGGGCCGCGAGCTGGCCGAGGCCTCCGGCTACCACGGGACCTACTACTGGGCGAGCAACGGGCTGGCTGCGACGCTCGTCGACCTCGACCGGCGGGACGATGCGATCGAGGCGTACCGCGAGGTGCTGCGGGGCATCGACGAGCTGGGCGACGCCTCGGCCGCGGTACTGCACGGACGGACGTTCGCCCAGGCGAGCCTGGCGGGTGCCCTGTGCTTCGCGCAGCGCTTCGAGGAGGCCGTCGAGGCGGCGAAGCCGGCCCTGGCCGAGAGCGTCGAGCGGGGCAGCGGCTGGTGGACGTCGATGATGCACTGGGTGCTGGGCACCGCCTACGCCGGGTACGGCGCGAACGCCGAGGCGCGCGACCACCTGTCGCAGGGCATCGAACGCGCGGAGGAGCGCGGGACGTGGAATCCGGTCATGCTCGGGCGGATGAAGGAGAAGCTGGCGTCCCTCGACGTCACGCACTGATCGCCGCGCTCCTCCCCGCCCGCTCCGGCCACCCCGCCTCCACGACGCCGTCGACCGGCCCGGCGACGGCGTGGCGCGCGAGCGCCGCGGCGATGTCCTCGGAGCCGATCGGCTGCAGGTGGCCCAGCAGCACGCGCACGGGCGTGTCGGCGGCCGTGGGCTCCCGGACGACCCTCGCGTAGTCGAGCAGGTGGGTGGCGCGCACGATCGAGTGGCGGAGCCCCGAGGTGGCGACGAGCCGCTCCTGGGCGGCCCGGGCGCGCAGGTAGTCGCTGCCGGGCAGGCGGTCGCCGCCGACGACGGAGAGCGCGACGTAGTGGCCCACGCCCGCGCGCCGGGCGGCGGCGAGCAGGTTGCTCGTCGACGTCGCGAAGTGGGCGGCGAGGTCCGTACCGTCCGACCAGGGCGCGCTCGACATGTCGACGAGGACGTCGGCGCCGGCCGCCGCCTCGGTCAGCCCCTCGTCGGCGAGCGCGTCGCAGCCGGTGCCCGGAGTGGCCAGGGCCGCGTCGCACCCGCTCGCGCGGAGCCGGGTGACGACCTTGGAGCAGATCAGGCGCGTCCTGCCCACGACGACGATCCGCACGGCGCCGTCCCCCGGCTCAGGCCGCTGCCGGTGCGGCGGCCGTGCCGTCGTCGGCCACCAGCAGCCGCTCGAGATCGCCGAGGTCACCGTTGCGGGCCGCGTCCAGGAAGGCAGCGACGAGCCGACGGCGCGCCGTCGGCGAGACCGGGCGCGCGCGGTCACCCACGAGGCGCGCCTGCGCGCGGCTGACGAGCTGCCGGGCGTTCGCGGCGCTGGTGCGGAGCAGCCGCGCCAGGTCGGCGTACGGGTAGTCGAAGCCACGCCGCAGCACGTAGGCGGCCAGCTCCCCCGGCGTCAGCCTCGTCAGCAGCAGCGCGAACGCCTCCTCGGCGGCCCCCGTCTGCTCGGCCTGCAGGCCAGGGTCCTGGTCGGAGGCCGAGCGCGCGGCGTCGGGCACCGGCACCGTGGAGAGCAGCGACTCGCGGCGGTACCGGGCGGACTGGATGACGTTGAGCGCCAGGTTGGTCGTGGTGGAGGTGAGGAACGCGGCGGGGTTGCGCACCTTGGTGCGGTCGGTGCGCTGCCAGCGCACCCACGCCTCCTGGACCACGTCGTCGGCCTCCGCGGGGTTGCCGGTGACCCGGCGGGCGATGCGGACGAGCTGGGTCCGCTGGGCGAGGAAGACCGAGAGCGCGGCGTCGGGTTCGGCCGGGACGGTGGGGGTCTCTGGTGTCGTCATGCCGAACACCCTCAGCGGGGCGTCGGGCGCACCGCGCCACGGTGACCCCGTGGTCGGCCCCGTGGTGCGCCCCGGGAGCCGTGGCCCCTGGACCACGGGCAGAAACCGCCCCCTACTTCTGCCTGCCGTTCTGCCTCGTCAAGCGCTCGGCCGTCGACTTTGATCGTGGCATGAGCACCTCACCGATCCCCGCCACCCCCACGGTGCTGCTCGCGAGCGGCGACCGGCGGCTGCCGCTGTACGGCCGGCAGGCGGAGTGCGAGGCCCTGGACCAGCTCGTCGCGACGGTCCAGGCCGGGCGCAGCGCGGTCCTGGTGCTGCGCGGCGCCGCCGGGATCGGCAAGACGGTGCTGCTGGAGTACGCCCACGGCAGCGCGTCGGGCTGCCGGATCGCCCGCACGACGGGTGTCGAGGCCGAGTCGGAGCTGGCCTTCGGCGGCCTGCACCGGCTGTGCGCCCCGTTCCTGGACCACCTGCTGCGCCTGCCCGGCCCGCAGCGGGACGCCCTGTCCACGGCGTTCGGCCTGACCTCCGGCGACACGCCGGACCGCTTCCTGGTCGGCCTCGCGGTGCTCAACCTGCTGGCCGCCGCCGCGGAGAAGGGGCCGCTCGTCTGCCTCGTCGACGACGCGCAGTGGCTGGACGAGGTCTCGGCCCGCACCCTCGCCTTCGTCGCGCGCCGGCTGCCCGTCGCGGCGGTCGGGCTGGTGCTCGCGGTGCGCGACCCGCACCTGCGGGCCGAGCTGACGGAGCTGCCCGAGCGCGAGGTGGGGCGGCTGAGCGACAGCGAGGCCCGCGCCCTGCTCGAGTCGGTCACGCCCGGGCGGCTGGACGAGCGGGTCCGGGACCGCATGGTCGCCGAGACGCAGGGCAACCCGCGGGCCCTGCTCGTGCTCCCGCTCGGGCTCACGCCCGCCGAGCTGGCCGGCGGGTTCGGGCGGCCCGACGTGCGGCCGGCGGCCGGCGACGTCGAGCAGAGCCTGCTGCGGCGGGTGCGGGCGCTGCCCGACCCGGCCCGGCGCCTGCTGCTGACCGCCGCCGCGGAGCCGATGGGCGACGTCACCCTGCTGAACCGGGCGGCGGAGCTGCTGGGCCTCGACCTGGCGAGCGCGGCCCCCGCCGTCGGCGCCGGGCTGATCACGCTGGGCACCCGCGTCCTGTTCAACCATCCCCTGGTGCGCTCGGCCACCTACCAGGGCGCGACGCCGCAGGACCGGCAGGACGCGCACCGCGCGCTGGCCGAATCGACCGACCCCGTGGCCGACCCGGAGCGCCGGGCCTGGCACCTGGCCAACGCGCTGGCCGGCCACGACGAGTCCGTGGCCGCGGAGCTGGAGCGCTACGCCGACCGGGTGCGCGCCCGCGCCGGGGCCGCCGCCGCGGCCGCGCTGCTGGAGCGGGCGACCGAGCTCACGCCCGACCCCGGCCGCCGCGGCACGCGAGCACTGGCCGCCGCCCGGGTCAAGCACCAGGCCGGCGGGTACGACGCCGCGCTGGAGCTGCTGGGCGCCGCCGAGCTCGGCCCCCTCGACACGCGCGACCGGGCCCGGGCCCGCCTGCTGCGCGGTCAGGTCGCCCTCGCGTCCACGAGCCCGGGCGTGGCACTGCCGCTCCTGGTCGCGGCGGCCGAGGAGCTGGAGCCGCTCGACCCCGCACTTGCCCGCACGGCCTACCGCGGCGCGTTCGAGGCCGCCGTCACGGCCGGGGACCTGCCCGGCGGCGGCGAGCTCGCGAAGGTCGCGCGGCGGGTGCTCGCGGTGCCGGCGGGGTCCCCGCCCGGCCGCGGGGACCTGCTGCTCGACGGCGCGGCGGTGCTGGCCACCGACGGTGCCGCGGCGGGCGTGCCGATGGTGCGGCTGGCCCTCGATGCCTTCGCTGCCGAGGCCGGCTCCGCAGAGGAGAGCCTGGACTGGCTCCCCCTCGCGTGCCGCGTGGCCCACAACGCCTGGGAGTTCGACGCCTGGACCACCCTGTCGCGGCGGCTGGTCGACGCGGCCCGCGCGACCGGCACACTGTCGGTGCTGCCGACCGCGCTGCACCTGCTCGTCTCGAACCGGGCGCTGGCCGGCGAGCTCGCCGTCGCCGACACGCTGCTCGCCGAGGCGGTGACGGTCGGCGAGGTGACCGGCAGCCGCTTCCCCGCCCAGTACGCGGCGCTGGTCCTCGAACCCTGGCGGGGCCGGGAGGCCGCCACCCGGCGGGCCGTCGACGCCGTCACCGGCAACCCCGCCCTGCGCGGCGAGGGCAAGGTGGCCGCCGCGACCGGGTGGGCGAACGCCGTGCTCTACAACGGGCTGGGCCGCTACGAGGAGGCGTACGAGGCGGCCGAGCGCGGCTGCGAGCACCCGGCGCCGCTGGGCGGCCCGTTCCACCGGTCGCTGACCGAGCTCGTGGAGGCGGCGGCCCGCAGCGGTCGCCCGGCCCGGGCCGCGGAGGCTGCCCGGCAGCTCGGCGTGCTGGCGCGGGAGAGCGGCACCGACTGGGCGCTGGGGGTCGCCGCGAGCGCCCGCGCCCAGGTGAGCGAGGGGGCCGACGCCGAGGAGGCGTACCGGGAGTCGGTCGAGCGGCTCGGCCGCACGGAGGTCCGGGTGATGCTGGCGCGTGCTCACCTGCTGTACGGCGAGTGGCTGCGCCTGGGCAACCGTCGCGTGGACGCCCGCGAGCAGCTCGGGGTCGCGTACGAGATGCTCAGCGAGATGGGGGCGGAGGCGTTCGCGGAACGCGCCCGGCGTGGTCTGCAGGCCGCCGGGGAGACGGTCCGCCGGCGTCTGCCCCAGCCGCACACGGTGCTCACCCCGCAGGAGTCCCACATCGCCCGGCTCGCCGGGGAGGGGCTGACCAACCCGCAGATCGGCACACAGCTCTTCATCAGCCCGCACACCGTCGAATGGCACCTGCGCAAGGTCTTCCAGAAGCTCGGCATCGTCTCGCGCAAGCAGCTCCGGGGGCAGCTCCTGGACCGGGCGGTGGCGACGGCCTGAGCGGGCACCGGGCGGTGTGGCCCCAGCGGCCGAACCGCTACCCCCGCGGTACCTGGATGCCGTACTGCGAGACCTTGCGGTAGAGCGTGGCCCGGCTCATGCCGAGATCGTCCGCAGCGGCCTGCATGGACGGGCCGTACCGGCTGAGCACCCGCACGATCTCGTCCCGCTCGAACGCCTCGATGCGGGAGAGCCGGCGCGAGGTGCCCGACAGGATCTCGGGCGGCAGGTGCCGCAGGTCCACGACGTCGGCGCGGGTCGCCGCGACGCGGACGGCGTCGGCCAGGGCGCGCACGTTGCCGGGCCACGGGTGGTTGCCGAGCGCGCGCCCCGCGGCGGGCGTGAACGCGATCTCGTGCCCCCGCAGGCGGCGGGCGAGGTGCCGGGCGAGCGGCAGGACGTCGTCGGGCCGGTCGCGCAGGGGCGGTGCCTCCACCACGGACTCGACCAGCGACGCCAGCGGCGCCGGGACGTCCTCGAACCGCTCGGCGGTGATCGCGAAGAGGACGCGCCGGGGGTCGCCTGTGTCCGACCCGGTGCCCGCCCCGGTCTGCGCGCGGGCGGCGAGCACAAGGTCGCGCAGCCGCTCGGCGGCCCAGACCGGAAGGGCCTCGACGCCGCGGAGCACGACGGCGGTGCTCGGCTTGGCGAGCTCGGGGGTCCACAGGTCCAGCCACGCCTGGATGTCCTGGGGCGCGGGGGCGCGGGCCGCGAGGATGCGGTCGCGGGGCCGCAGCGACCGCAGGGCCTGGGCCAGGAGCGTGGCCCGCCCGGACCCGGGTTCGCCGACGGCCGCGACGATCCGGCCCTCGGCGACGCCCGCGCTCGCACGCGCGACCGCCTCGGTCCAGGCCGGGGACAGTCCGTCCAGGCTGCCGGCGCCGGGCGCCGCCCCGGGCTTCTCGATCCGGAAGACCTCGCCGCGCGGCTGCGGCCGGGGTGTCTGGCCGCGGGACCGGGCCAGCATCAGCGCGGCCGTCGTCCCGGCCGCCGACTGGGCCAGGGCAAGGAGCAGGTCGCTCGACGACCTCGACCAGGTGGTGAGGTTGACGGCGCCCTCGACCCGCCCCGTGACCGGGTCCAGGACCGGCGCGGCGGCGCACGTGTAGGTGCACAGGCTGAGGGCGTAGTGCTCGTCGGCGCGGACGACGGTGGGCGCCCGGTCGGCGAGCGCCAGCCCGAGCCCGTTGGTGCCCGCCTCCCGCTCGGCGTACGAGAAGCCGGGCGCCAGGTGCACGGCGTCGAGCGACCGCAGGAGGGCCCGGTCGCCGCTGAGGCGGTCGAGCACCAGGCCGTCGGCGTCGGTGAGCAGGAGGCTGACGGGCTCGCCGGCGAGCGTGCGGTGCAGGCTGGTGAGCACCTCCTGGCCGCACTGGTAGAACAGCGACTCGTCGTCGTAGGTGCCCGTGAACACCGGCTCGATGTCGTCGAGCGGCACGCCGTACTCCTCGCTGCGCTGCCAGGAGTCGAGGAGCCGCTGCGGCACGGGCACGAGCGAGCCGTCGTGCAGCCGCGCCCGCTCCGGCAGGTGCCCTTCGCGCATCGCGAGCCTCCGTCAGTCCGTCCCGGCGTGCGGCGGCCCACGCTACCGCCGGGCCTCGTTCGCCGCCGTCCGGGGCGCCGTCTCAGATTGAGACACCGGACCCCTGCCGTGCCGCCCGGCCCGCGCATACGTTCGCAAAAGTCGGTGTCGACGAGGTCACCGGGGACGGAGAACAGCATGTACACCAAGGACGGCGAGCGCTACTTCATCGTCGACGCGCACATCGCCCTGTGGGACGCGCGGCCGGAGAACCAGCGCAACATCCACGGCAGGCAGTTCATCGACTGCTTCTACGACTACCACGCCAACCTGTCGCCGGACGCGGAGAAGTGGTCGTACGAGGAGTACCTCTACCAGGGCGGCGAGCGCCTGAAGCGGGACCTCTTCGAGGACGGCTACGTGGACCACGCCATCTTCCAGCCGGCGCACCTCGGTGAGTTCTACGTCAACGGGTTCGGGCAGACCGAGGAGGCGTTCGCCCTGGCGCAGGCGAACCCGGACCGGCTCACGTACAACCACCACTTCGACCCGCGCAACGGCGAGGCGGGGCTCGACCAGCTCCGCGCCGACGCGGAGCGGATGCATCTCAGGGGCGTGAAGCTCTACACCGCGGAGTGGCACGGCGAGTCGCGCGGCTACCAGCTCAGCGACCCGTGGGCGTACCGGTACTTCGAGGCGTGCCGCGAGCTGGGCATCACGAACATCCACGTCCACAAGGGCCCCACGATCCGGCCGCTCGACCGGGACGCGTTCGACGTCGCGGACATCGACCACGTGGCCTCCGACTTCACCGACCTGAACTTCGTGGTGGAGCACGTGGGCCTGCCCCGGCTGGAGGACTTCTGCTGGATCGCCACGCAGGAGCCGAACGTGCACGGCGGCCTGGCCGTCGCGATGCCGTTAATCCACACGCGGCCGCGCTACTTCGCGCAGATCATGGGCGAGCTCCTCTACTGGGTCGGTGAGGACCGCATCCAGTTCTCGTCCGACTACGCGCTGTGGACGCCGCGCTGGCTGGTCGAGGCGTTCGTCGACTTCCAGATCCCGGAGGACCTGTCGGCCGAGTACGGCCCGATCACCACGGCGCAGAAGAAGAAGATCCTCGGCCTGAACGCCGCGAAGATGTACGGCATCGAGGTGCCCCAGGAGCTGCGGCTGCCGGACGCCGGCGAGCCCGCCGTCGGCCCGCGGGAGCCGGAGCGGGCCGACCTGGCGGGCGCACGATGAGCGCGCTCACCCGGGTGCCGACCGAGGCCGACGTCCGCCGCGCGCTGGACGCCGTCCTCGACCCCGAGCTGGACGAGCCGGTCACCGACCTCGGCTTCGTGCGGTCCGTCGCGGTCGAGGGCGGCCGGGTCGAGGTGCACCTGCGCCTGCCCACGTCGTTCTGCTCGCCGAACTTCGCCTACTTCATGGCCTCCGACAGCAAGGACGCCGTCGCCGCGCTTCCCGGCGTGACGCACGTCGTCGTCGAGCTCGACGACCACCACGACTCCGCGATCATCAACGCGGGTCTGGCCGCCGACGCCGGCTACCGCGGCACGTTCCGGCACGAGGCCGAGCAGGACCTCGACGAGCTGCGCGCGACCTTCCGCCGCAAGGCGCACACGGCGGCCATGGAGCGCGCCCTGACCGCGCTGCTCCGCGCCCGCCCGAGCCTGCCCGAGTCCGAGCTGGGCCAGATGCGCCTCTGGGACCTCCCGGACGACGCGACGACCGCGGCGCTGCGGCGCCGGCGGGCGGCCGTCGGGCTGCCGGACGACGCGGACGCGCTGGTGCTGGTCGACCACGACGGCGTCGGCCCCGCGCCGGACCAGGTGCCGCTCTCGCTGCGCCGGGCGCGGTCCACCCGCATCTCGATCGAGGGCAACGCGCACTTCTGCCGCGGCCTGCTGCGCACCCGCTACCCCGGGGCGAAGCACGACCAGTCCCCCACCAAGGAGCACACCCCATGACCACGATGCGAGCCGTCCAGGTGGTCGGCTACCACCAGAAGCTGGAGCTGACCGACGTCCCCGTCCCGGAGCCCGTCGGCCCGTTCGACGTCGTCGTCAGGATCGGCGGGGCCGGCGTCTGCCGCACGGACCTGCACATCCTTCAGGGGCAGTGGGCCGACAAGTCCCAGGTGACCCTGCCGTACACGATCGGGCACGAGAACGCCGGGTGGGTGCACGCCGTCGGGAGCGCGGTGACCAACGTCGCGGAGGGCGACAAGGTGATCGTGCACCCGCTGATCACCTGCGGCCTGTGCCGCGCCTGCCGGTCCGGCGACGACGTGCACTGCGCGGCGAGCGCCTTCCCCGGGATCGACACCCACGGCGGGTACGCGGAGTACCTGCGCACCTCCGCGCGCAGCGTGGTGCGCATCGACGACTCGCTGGAGCCGTCCGACGTCGCGGCCCTCGCCGACGCCGGCCTCACGGCGTACCACGCGGCGGCGAAGGCGGCCCGGCGGCTCACGGCGCGCGACCGGTGCGTGGTGATCGGCGCGGGCGGGCTGGGGCACATCGGCATCCAGGTGCTCAAGGCGCTGACGCCCGCCGAGCTGATCGTCGTGGACCGCAACTCCGACGCCGTCCGGCTGGCCGTCGAGATCGGGGCCGACCACGGCGTCGTCGCCGACGGCGCGCACGTCGAGGAGGTGCTCGCGGCGACCGGCGGCAGCGGGGCCGAGGTGGTGGTCGACTTCGTGGGCGAGGGCGGCGCGACCGCCGAGGGTCTGCGCATGCTGCGCGAGGCCGGCGACTACCACGTGGTCGGGTACGGCGAGAACCTCGACGTGCCGACCATCGACGTCATCTCCAGCGAGATCAACATCGTGGGCAACCTCGTCGGGTCCTACAACGACCTCTGCGACCTCATGGTGCTCGCCGCCCGCGGCGCGGTCACGCTGCACACCGCGAAGTACGCCCTCGACGACTTCCAGACGGCGATCGACGACCTCGACGCCGGCCGGGTCCGCGGGCGCGCCATCCTGGTCCCCTAGGTGCGGGGTCCGGTAGGCGCGCCCGCGGTCACGGCGGCGTCAGCGTGAGGCGTTGTCCGCGTCCACGCCCGCCTGGATGGCCTCGAGCTCGTCCCACGCGACGACCGGACGGGCCAGGCCGCGCCGGTCGAGGTACGCCTGCGCCCGGGCACGGAGGCCGCGGACGAACCGGAAGGGCGTCAGCAGGCCCGCCGTGCGGACGCCGTCCACCACACGGTCGGGGCGGAACACCAGGCCGCCGGTGCCCTCGATGAGCTCGCCGAGCACGACCAGGCTCCGGTTCCCGGCGAGCTGCTCGTCGTGCCGGTGGAACAGCAGGCTCGCGGGGCCGGGCCTCGCCTCGACGCCGGGCACCAGCAGGCCGCCGTCGGCGGGCTCGGGCACCACGCGGTCGAGGGTCGGGAGGCCGTCGTCGTCCAGCCGGGCCAGCACCCCGCTGGTGAAGTCGCCCAGCTCCCGGGCGTACGACGCCGGCAGGCCCGGCAGCGCGGGCACGACGAGCGGCCGGGCGGCGCCGGACAGCGCCGGGCGCGTCGCGACGGCGGCCGGCGTCACGGTGATGATCAGCCGCATGTAGTACAAGTCCAGCAGGCGGCGCGTGAGCCCGCTGCCCGACAGGGCGCGCGACGACGGCTGCGCCGAGTCGATCTTGCGCCACAGGTCGGCGTTCGCCGAGAAGCTTGTCACGATCTCGTCCGGGCACGCGCCGTCACCCTGGACGAGCACCTGGCCGGGCTGGTCCTGACCCGCCTCGCTCAGGCCGCTGCCCGTGGGGTCCGAGAAGAGCACGGCGACGCGCGCGTCCCGGCGGACGTTGAGGGCCTTCTGCGCGAACCCGATCGACGTCGACAGGACGAAGGTCTGGTCGGCGGGACGCCACACGCCCGAGACCGGCCACGCGACCGGTGTGCCCGACCGCGAGACGGTGGCGACCTCGCACGTGAGGTAGGACGACATGACGTGGGCTGCGCCCGGTGCGACCAGCTGGTCGTGTTCCATGAGTTCTCTCCGGTGGACTGATGCCTGAGCAAAGCGCGGACAGTATGGCAGCGTCGTGTTGCCGCCCCGGAACATCTGCGCAGGTCACGGGCGGTCCCCAGGTCGCGGGACTACGATCCGTGACCGATGCCCACCGACGAGTCGACCGCGCTGGCCGCGGCCCTGCTGACCACTCTGCCCGACGGCGCCGTCCTCACCGACCCGGAGACGGTCGAGCGCTACGCCCACGACGACGCCGAGTGGGCCGAGTACGCCGCCCCGGCCGCCGTCGTCCTCGCCACGAGCCTGGACGACGTGGTCGCCACGGTGCGGATCGCGGGTGAGCACGGCGCGCCCGTGGTGCCGCGGGGCGCCGGGACCGGGCTGTCCGGCGGGGCGAACGCCATGGCCGGCGCCGTGGTGCTGTCGCTGGAGCGGATGACGCGGATCGTCGAGGTGAACGCCGCGGAGCGGTACGCCGTGGTCGAGGCCGGGGTGCTCAACGACGACCTGCGCCGGCACGTCGCGCAGCACGGCCTCTGGTACCCGCCGGACCCGGCGAGCCAGGCGATCTCCACGATCGGGGGCAACGTCGCCACGAACGCGGGCGGCCTGTGCTGCGTGAAGTACGGCGTCACGCGCGACTACGTGCTCGGTATGACGGCGGTGCTCGCCGACGGCTCGGTCGCCCGGCTCGGCCGCACCACCGCGAAGGGCGTGACGGGCTACGACCTGACGGGCCTGCTGGTCGGCTCGGAGGGCACGCTGGGCATCATCGTCGACGTCACCCTGAAGCTGCGCCCGCTCGGCGGCCGCGAGGACCGGGCGATCGTGGGCTGGTTCTCCTCGCTGGCCGACGCCGGCAACGCCGTGGCCGCCGTGTCGGCCGCCGGCATCGTGCCCGCCGCCCTCGAGCTCATCGACAGCACGTGCCTGCGCGCCGTCGCCGACTGGCAGGACTGGACCCTCCCCGAGGGCGCGGCCGCCCTGCTGCTGGCGAAGGTCGACGAGCCCGGCGCCGCGGGCGAGGCCCTGGCCGACCGGGTCGCCGCGTACTTCGAGCAGGCGGGCGGCACCCAGGTGGAGCGCGCCTTCGCGCCGGACGACGTCGACCGGCTGTTCCTGGCCCGCCGTCTCGCCTACCCCGCGCTCGAACGCCTCGGGCCCGTGCTCACCGAGGACGTCTGCGTGCCGCGCGGCGCCGTGCCCGAGATGCTGAGCCGCATCGAGGCCATCGCCCGGGAGGCCGACGTCGTCATCGCCAACATCGCGCACGCCGGCGACGGCAACCTGCACCCGCTGATCATCGCGCCCGAGGGCGACGACGCCGCCAAGGCCCGCGCCAAGAAGGCATTCGACCGCATCGTCGACGAGTGCCGGGCGCTGGGCGGAACGGTGACCGGCGAGCACGGCGTCGGCCTCCTCAAGCTCCCGGGCGCGGCCGCCGAGCTGAGCCCCGTGGTGCTCGCGATGCACCGGGCGGTCAAGGACGCGCTGGACCCGCGCGGTCTGCTCAACCCGGGCAAGGCGTTCCCGGCGCGCGTCTGACGTCTGACCGACCATGCACCTGCTGCCAGGACGGCGTCGTCCCTGGCAGCAACTGCATGGTCCGGCCGTACCACCACCCTGGTCCCGGGCGACAAATCACCCCTACACTGGCGCTCGCGTGTTTGAAACGTTGCAACGGAGCTCGTTCTCTCGACACCGCACTTGCCTGGAGGCGTCATGACCCTCGACCGCAGAACCTTCCTCAAGACCGCCGGCGTGGCGTCCACCGCCGCCGCGCTCCCCCTCGGTGCCGCGAGCACCGCCGGCGCCCTGCCGGACGACGCCGTCGCGGCGCACGAGCCGCGGCCCGGCGGCCCCGGCCGGATCTGGCTGACCGACCCGCTCGTCGAGAAGAAGACCACTCCGCTCGGGATCGACGTGGACCGCCCCCGGTTCTCCTGGACCGTCGAGACCGACCGCCGCGGCGTCGAGCAGGAGTCCTACCGGCTGCGGGTCAGCACCCGCGGCCCCGGTTCCCGCACCGTGTGGGACAGCGGCGTGGTGCCGTCCCGCGAGTCGGCGAACGTCGAGTACGACGGGCCCGAGCTGCGCGCCGCCACGGAGTACGCCTGGCGGGTCGACGTCGCGACCACGCACGGGGCCGGCTCGACGACGTCGGCCTTCCGCACCGGGCTGTACGCCGAGCGCGACTGGGCGGGCGCCGCGTGGATCGGCAACGAGCGCGTCCCGGACGAGGTCACGGACCTGAGGTTCGACGGCGCCGCGTGGATGTGGGCGGCCGAGGGCGAGCTGCCGGGCCAGGACCGCGCGTTCCGGATCGCGCGCACGGCGCCCGACGGCGCGCACGCCACCCGGGCCGAGGTGCTGATCACGGCCGACGACTCGTACACGCTCTGGGTCGACGGCGTCGAGGCGGGCGACACGGAGCCCGCCGAGAACGGCTGGCAGGCGGCCCGCTTCCACGCCGTCGACCTGCCCGCCGGGACACCCGGGACACCCGGAGAGCCCGGCGCCGCCACGGTGCTCGCCGTGCGCGGCACCAACGACGCGGTGAGCGCGGGCGCGGTGCTCGCCGTCGTCCGCCTGACGTACTCGGACGGGACCACGTCGACCCTCACGTCCGGGAGCGGCTGGAAGGCCGCCACCGCGTTCGAGGACGACTTCGCGCGGCCCGACCTGGACGACTCCGCCTGGGCGCCGGCCACGCAGATCGCGACCTACGGCTCGGGGCCGTGGGGCCGCGGCGTGCGGCTGCCGACGCCGGACCCGCTGCCGGCCCCGCTGCTCCGCACCGAGCTCGACGTCCGGGCGGGTCTGCGGAACGCCACGCTGTACCTGGCCGCGGGCGGGTACGCGAACGTGTCGCTGAACGGCGAGCCCGCCGACAACAGCGTGCTCGCGCCGGGGTTCACCGACTACGACGACACCGTCCAGTACACGGCGACCGACCTGACCCAGGGGCTGCGCCGGGGCCGCAACGCGCTGGGCATCGAGCTGGGCCGCGGCTTCTACGGCATGACGGGCGGCAACGTGTGGCGCTGGGAGGCGCCGCCCTGGCGCGACGAGCCCGTGGTGCGCGCGGTGCTGCGCCTGGAGTACGCCGGGGGCGCCGTCGAGCACGTGGTCACGGACGCGACCTGGCGTGTCCACGACGGTCCGACGGTGTTCGACGACCTCTACGGCGGCGAGGCCTACGACGCCCGCCGCGCGCTGCCCGGCTGGGACACGGCCGGGTTCGACGACGCCGGTTGGGCTGCCGCCACCGTGGCGCCCGGCCCGCGCGGGGTGCTCGTCAACCAGCGTCAGCAGCCGATCGAGGTGATCGAGTCGCTGCCCGCCGTCGAGGTGACCGAGCCCGCGGCGGGCGTGTACGTCGTCAAGTTCCCGCGGGTGCTCGCGGGCTGGGTGCGGTACTCCGTGACCGGGCCGGCCGGGGCGACGGTCCGGGCCGCCCACGGCGAGAAGCTGACCGCGGCCGGGCGCGTGAACCTGAGCAACAACGGCGGGTTCCAGGCGGGGTTCCAGACCGACCGCCTCACCCTGGCGGGCACCGGGCAGCCGGAGACATGGGAGCCGCGCTTCTCGTACAAGGGGTTCCAGTACATCGAGGTGACCGGCTGGCCGCAGGACGGCCCGCCGCCGCTCGACGCGTTCACCGCACAGGTGGTGCACACGGCCGCCGCGGAGACCGGGTCGTTCGACAGCTCCAGCACGATCATGAACCGCACCCACCGGGCCGTCGTCGACACGCTGACCAACAACATCCACGGCATCCCGACCGACACCCCCATGTTCGAGAAGAACGGCTGGACCGGCGACGCCGCCATCGGCACGGAGATGTTCCTGCTCAACCTCGACGTGCACGAGCTGTTCGCCAAGTGGCTGCGCGACGTGCACGAGACCCGGGACGAGCAGGGCCGGCCGCTGGTCATCGCGCCGAGCTCCGGCGACTGGGGCGAGTGGGGCGTGTGCCCGCCGTGGCATGCGGCGTACGTGATGATCCCCTGGTGGCTCTACCAGTACGGCGGGGACACCCGCGTGCTGGCCGAGTGCTACGACGGCATGAAGCGGTACACGGACCTGGAGTTCGAGAGGTCCCAGGGCGGCGTCGTGCCCGACGCGCGCCTCGGCGACTGGGTCAGCCCCGAGGCGAGCCCCGCGGGCGGCAACGCGCCCGAGGACCTGCGGGTCTCCGCCACCGCCTTCCTGTACTCGATGACGCTCTTCATGCGCCGGAGCGCCGGATTCCTCGGCAAGGCCGCCGACGTCGAGCACTTCGCCCGGAACGCAGCCACGATCCGGGCCGCCTTCAACGAGGCCTTCCTCGACGCCGACGCCGGGTACTACCGCGGCGACGGGGACCGCGGGTACCGGCAGACGCACAACGTGCTGGCCGTGGAGTTCGGGCTCGTGCCGGACGCCGCGACCACGCGCCGGGTGGTCGACAGCCTCGTGGCCGACGTCCGCGCCAAGGGCACCAAGCTCAACACCGGCGTGCTCGGCACCAAGTGGCTGCTTCCGGTGCTGACCCGGCACGGGCACGCGGACCTGGCCTACGAGCTCGCCGTGCAGACCGGCTACCCGAGCTGGGGGTACATGATCGAGAGCGGCGCGACCTCGATGTGGGAGCACTGGTCACGGGAGGCGCGCTCCTACGGCCACTACTTCCTCGGCACCGTGGACGACTGGTTCTACCAGCACGTGGCGGGCATCCAGGCCTCGCCCGAGACCGGGTTCCGCGACATCACGATCGCCCCGGCGGTCACGGAGCACCTGGACCGGGCGAGCGCGAGCGTCGGGACGCCGTTCGGCACGGTCGCGAGCGACTGGCGGCGCGCGGGCGGCCGATTCTGGCTGGACGTGACCATCCCCGTGGGGTCGACGGCCACGGTGCGGCTCCCGGTCGGTGACCCCGAGACGGTCACCGAGCAGGGGCGACCGCTGCGGCGCGCGGAGGGCGTCGCGGGCGTCTCGGTGGAGGACGGCGCGGTCGTGGTGCGGGTCGGCTCCGGCCGGTATGCGTTCGTCGCCTAGCCCCTCAGGCCTCCGGGGTCTGCCGCTCGGCCTCGCGGAACCAGTCCGGCGGGTCGAACTGGGAGAGCACGAGCTCGGCGCCGAACGGGTCGCGGATCACCGCCTCCTTGCTCCACTCGGTGTCCTGCGTGGACAGGACCGTGGCGCCGGCCCGCTGCGCGGCGGCGATCGACGCGTCCCGGTCCGCGACGGAGAAGGACACCGACCAGGCCGCCGGGCCGTCGGCCCGCAGGATCCCGGCCGCGACGTCGGCGAAGCCGGACGGCGAGCCGTGCTGCCGCTCGTAGATGTCGGGGTCGGAGGTGCTGGCCAGGTGATCGCCGTACCCGGGGACGCGCGCCATGCCGGCCCCGAGCTCGTCGTCGTGCACCCAGCCCAGGAGCGGGCCGTAGAACCGCAGCGCGTCGTCCAGGTCCGGCGTGGACAGGTTGCTGAAGTTCCACGTGTTCGGGGCGTTGACGGCCTGCGCGCCGGGGCGGGTGCCCGCCTGGACGAGCCGGCTGGGCGCGCCCTGCGGGTCGACGATCCGCGCCATCCGCCCGACGGGCTCACCGGGCGGCCCCACGTCCTCCGGCCCCGAGCTGACGAAGCCGCCCAGCTCGGTGACGCGCGCGACCGCCGCGTCGACGTCGTCCACCGCGACGTAGGTGTGCCACGCGACCTCGCCGTCGAGGCCGGCGGAGGGGGTGGCGATCGCGGCGACCGTGGTCGCGTCCGTGCCGTCCAGCGACGCGACCACGTAGCGCTCGGGCGCGCCGGGCGGGAGCATCTCGGTGAACCTCCAGCCGAAGAGGTCACCGTAGAACCGCAGCGCCGCGTCGACGTCCGGCGTCTCCAGGTCGATCCAGCTCGGCACGCCGTGCGGGTAGGTCCGGGGCGTGGTGGGTGTGTCAGCCATGACGTCCTCCAGGTCGGTACCGCTTCTCTGATCCTGCCTCGCACCGCGGGCGCCCGCCGCCGGGCCCGTCGTACGGGATGTCGGATGGGACAAATAGGATCTTCCACCCGAACTGTGTGAAACAATCCGCCGCATGTCGACGACCACCCGGCGTGTACGGATCTCGCCCTGGTTCTTCCTGCTCATCGCACCGGTGACGTGGCTGGTGGTGGGAGCGGGCCCGCAGGCGGCCCTGCTCGCCGCGGTCTCCACGCCGAGCATGCCCGAGGCCTCGGCCGTCGCGACGGTGGCCTTCGCCGGCGCGGCCGCCGCGCTCTGCACGTCGTGGCTCAGCTCGCGGCCCCGCTGGGCGGCGGGCGCCGGCGCCCTGGGGATCGTCGTCGTGGCGGGCGCGATCTGGCTGATCGGCCAGGCCCAGCACCTCGACGCGCTGCTCGCGACCACGTGGCGCGCGGGCTCCGCGGGGACCGTGGTGGCGCAGGCGACCTTCCTCGTCGCTCTGGCCGCGTCGCTGCTCGGCCTCCTCGCGGGCCTGTTCGCCGTGCTCGGGCCCGTGTGGCTGCGCGGGTTCTGGCTCGCGGCCCCGGTGTTCTTCGCGCAGGACGTCCTGAACCTCGCCACCAGCGGCCTGCGCGCCGGCGGGCCGGGCCTCGCGAACGCGGTCTCCGTGGTCGTGTTCGTGCTCCTCGGCGTGGTGCTCGGCGTCAGCGTCACGCGGAGCCGCTGGTCGTGGCTGTCGTGGGTCCCGGCGCTGCTGATGTTCTGGGTGGCGCAGTCGGCCGCCCCCGCGCTCTACATGGCGGCGAGCTCGGTCTACCCCGGCGCCGCCTGGCTGACCGCCAGCCCGGACGGGCCGCTGATGATCGCCTGGGACGTGTTCCGGGCGGCCTTCGCGGAGCCGGGCTCCCACCTGATCATCCTCCACTGGCTCGGGCTGCTCTGGCTGGTGGCCCTGGCAGTCGGCGTGGCGGTCGGGGTCGCCCGGACGCGCGACCGGGCCGACGCCGAGACCGGCAGCGACGGCGACGTCGATCAGCGCACCACGGCCGCGAGCGCCGACACCTCGACCAGCGCGCCCGGCACGCCGAGCCCGCGGACGAACATGCCCATGACGAGCGGCGGCTCGGACAGCCCGGCGAGCGAGGCGGACGCGGCGCCGTAGGCGGCGTTGATGTCGACGCCCTCGACGAGCACGACGGTGACGCTCACCAGGTGCTCGACGCCGGCTCCGGCGGCGGCGAGCGCCGTGGTCACATTCTCCATGACCCGCTGGGTCTGCGCCCCGACGTCGTCGCCGCCGACCAGCTGACCGGTCGCGTCGACGGCGTTCTGCCCGCCCACGTGGATCGTCGTGGCCCCGGGCGGGACGACGGCGACGTGGCTGAAGGCGGGGCTCTTCACGAGTCCTTCTGGCTGCAACAGCTCGATCTGGTCCATGCCCGCCACGCTAGGCGCGGTGGAGGACAACCGCTGTCCTAGTTCCCGGGTCCGCCGGCACTTCACCCTCCCCCGCGAACACCACGTGCCGCTGCACGGTGTAGGCCGCGAGGAACAGCGTCGCGTCGGTGACGACCTTGGCCGCGACGAGCGGCACGCCGAGGCTGCCGGTCAGGGCGTCGAGCATGCCGTAGCTCGCGGCGAGCAGCAGCCCCGCGAGCGCCGCGTACTGCACGGCGGACCGCCGGGCGGGGGCGCGGCGTCCGGCACGGAAGACGAGGTGGCGGTTGACCAGGTAGTTCACGCTGGCCGAGACGATGCGGGCGCCGACGACGCCGACGAGGAGCGAACCGGTGAGCGCCTGGAGGGCCAGGAGGAGCGCGGCGTCGACGGCGAACGCCGTCAGGCCGGAGGCCCCGAAGGCGAGCAGCGGGCCGAGCACGCTCACGGAGTCGTGCAGGGGGCGGAAGTGCGAGGAGCCGTTGCGGTCGAGGTAGACGGTGGCGATCGGCACCTGGGCGAGGCGGACGGGCCAGCGGGTGACCCGCAGGAGCACGCGCTGCTCGTACTCGAACCGGTCGCCGGGCACGGCCAGGAGGCGCGGCAGCAGGTCGGGCGCGTAGCCGCGCAGGCCGGTCTGGGTGTCGGGCAGGCGCACGCCGGTGGCGAGCCGGAACGCGTGGGCGCTGACGGCGTTGCCGACGCGGCTGCGCAGGGGCACGTCCGGCCCGGTGAAGGAACGGACGCCGAGCACGACGTCGCCGGCCCCCGCGACCAGGGCGTCGGCGACGGCGCGGACGCCGTCCGGGGTGTGCTGGCCGTCGGCGTCGGCGGTGACGACGGGGGTGCCGGGCCCGGCGAGCAGGCGTGTGAACGCGGTGCGCAGGGCCGCGCCCTTGCCGCGGTTGCGGTCGTGCCGCAGCACGGTGTGGCCCCGGGCCTGGGCGGCGACGAACACGTCGGCGAACGCCGGCCCGGAGCCGTCGTCGACCACGAGGACGTCGGTGAGGCCGCGGGCGGCGAGGCCGTCCAGCAGGTCCAGGAGCCGGGCGTCGGGGCGGTAGGCGGGGACGACGACGGTGGGCGTCATGGCGGGGCTCGGGCCGGGGTGCACGGCGCTCACCCCGCCACGTACAGGATGTCGGACGTGGCGCGCTCGCCCCCGTTGGACGGCTGGTTGACCACCTCGCCGTCGAACCACAGCGTGGAGGATCCCCCGCCGTCGAGGTTGTACGCGGTGGTGGCCCCGAGGCCGGTCATGATCTGCGCGAGCTCGGTGAGGGTGACGCCGCGGCTGTAGCCCTCCTGCCGCCCGTCGACCACGACGATCACGTAGTGGTTGTCGTCGATCACGCCGATCGCGGTGCGCGGCTGCTCGCCCTGGATGGAGTGGTTGCCGACGTTGGTGTCGACCTCGACGTCCTCGATCCCGTCGACGATCGCCCCGTCCTCGACGAGCGCGGGGCCGAAGGAGACGGTGTTCCACACGCCGTCCGCGACGAGCTCGTCCGCCGTGGTGGTGGTCTCGTCGTAGACCTCGGCGTGGCCGTCGGTGTAGAACGCGAGGCCCTCGCGGGCGCCGTCGTCGCGGTAGACCACGCCGTTGCGGATCACGATGCCCGTGTCCCGGAACCCGTAGTAGTCGCCGTTGACGGCGAGCACCGCGCCCACGTCGTCGGCGATGTCGCTGGTCTCGTCGGTGATGTTGGTGCCGAACTCGTCCTGCGCGAACGCGGAGCGGAGCTGGGTCGCGTCGTCGACCTGGACGTCGGCCACGTAGTAGGTGACGGTGTCGTCGCCCTCGCCGGTGCTGACCTGGCTGACGGTGATCCCCGTGTCGTCCGACGTGTAGGAGTCGTCCGTGACGGTCGCCTCCGCGTCTGCGCCGTCGTCGGTCGCGGCGGCGGTTCCCTGCTCGGCCTCGTAGGCGGAGACGTCGGAGATCTCGACGTGCTCAACGAGGAACCGGTCGGCGGCCCAGGCCGCGCCCCCGGCGGCCGGCAGGAGGAGTCCGACGGTGATCGCGAGCGCGATCCGGCGGCGGCGTCGTGCGGGGCGGTTCGGTGTGCTCATGCGAACCGATGGAACGTGGTCGCCCTATGCCCGCGCCCTGGGGCGGCTCGGAGTTCTCCGAGAGTGCTTGACGTCGGCTGGGCGCCGGACGGACAGGACCGCCGGACCTACGGGACCGCCCGCTCCCGGTGCCGGCGCACCGCTGCCCGGTTGGCGCAACGCACGGAGCAGTACCGCTGCCGCCCGTTGCGGGTCACGTCGACCACCACGTTCGTGCACGGCCCCGAGGCGCACCGCCGGAGCCGGTGCATGCCGCGGGTGACGAGGTGCAGCGAGGTGCCCACGCCGATCACGGCGCGCAGCACCGCGGACAGCACCTGGTTGTCGTCCCGGTAGTGCAGGTGCCAGTCCTCCCCGTCGTGATTCGTGAGCCGGGGGTAGGCGGCGACGGCGGCCATCTGGGCGTTCAGCAGCGCGGCCCGGTCGGCCGGGTCGGGGGTGTCCACGACACGCAGCCAGTCGTCGATCGCCTCGCGCGAGCGCGCGTGGTCCTCCGGCGCCTCCAGGAACGTCATGGTCATGCCGAACTCGCGCGTGCGGGCCTCGATGCCCGCCCGGTCGTCCGGCCAGTTGTTGGCGAGGGACGCCGCGAGCAGCACGGCGTACTCGCCGTAAGGGTTGAGATGCACAAGGCCATTACAGCATCGTGGGGTGCATGACGACGACCGAGACCCGCTCCACCCTCCGCGCCCCTGCCACAACCACCGGTGCCACCACCGCCGGCGCGGCCGCCGACACCGGGCACGAGCACGCGTGGACCACGGACTCGCGCCACCGGACCTCGGCCGGCTACGTGCTCTACGTGCGGTGTGCGGCCTGCGGGGCGCACCGCGTGGACCTGCAGCCGCGCACGGACGCGGGGGGGGGGGGCAGGCGGGAGGGGGGGGGACGGAGGTTGGGGAGGTGGGAGGCGCAGGTGGAGAGGAAGTGAGGCCACG
>NZ_JBHWLR010000001.1:111264-148994 GCF_042731755.1 Promicromonospora sp. NPDC059942 | reverse complement strand
TATGCACGGTTTCCGTGGTGGTTGGGGGTGGTTTTGTAGCGCGCCGCGGGGCACCCGGGGGGCGAAGGGGAGTTACTGCCGAGCGGGGGGGGGGGGGGCGGCCGGCGGCGCGGCGCGCGTGCCGACGTCGGCGTGACTACGGCGTAGGGCTACCGGCGCACCACCAGCCGGTCGACGTTGACGCCGGTCCCGGAGGCCGACTCACTCCCCTGACCCGTCGCCACGAGGGTCAGCGTGTGCTCGCCGGAGCCCAGGTCCGGGCTCGACCAGATGAGCTGGTTGCCCACCCGGGTGCGGCCGTAGAAGTCGGCGGAACCGACCTCGACGCCGTCGATCAGCACGGTGGCGAGCCCCTGGTTGGAGGCGCGCAGCCCGTACAGGTCCACGGACGAGCCCGTGAACCGGAAGTCCACGGAGTCGCCGGCCACCGTCGTCGACGTCACCGACGAGTGGTACAGGCCCGTGCGGTTGATGCAGCCGGGGCAGCTCAGCCAGCCGTCCCCGTGGTAGTCGAGGCGGCCCTGGCCGGTGCCCTCGCTCTGGTCGTCCACCGAGCTCGTCCCGCCGCCCCCGGGCGCGACGTCGACCCGGTCCACCGAGACCCAGCCGCTGGAGCGCCCGGAGGCCACCTCGAACCGCAGGGTGTGCGGGCCGTCGACCAGCACCGGGGTGCGCCACTCGACCTCGCCGCGGTCGGCGTAGGACAGCACCACCGGCTCGTTCCCGTCGACCGAGACCCGCGCCGTCCCGCCGTGCGGGCCCGCCACGCCGGTGAGCGTGGCCTGCGTCCCGTCGAAGGTGACGACCGCGGCGTCGCCGCGGTCGCGGCTCGCGCTGACCGTGCCGCCGACGGCGTCGCGGAGCTGCCCGGCGGTCACGGCGGGGCACCGGGCGCCGTGGCGCTCGTTCGCGGAGCAGTGCGTCCAGCCGTTGCCCTCGTAGGTGATCGCCGCTGTGTCCTGCGCCGCTGCGCCCGTGGCCGCCTCCTCGGCGCCCGCCGCGTCGTCGATCGTCGCGACCGGCCGCAGCGGGCCGACGGCGAGGTCGGCGAACTGCACCGGCGCGTAGTCGCCCGAGAGCCCGACCATGCCGGACGTCCAGGTGGTGTCGGTGACCTCGGCGACCTGCGCGCCGTCGACCGTCGCCGTGATCACGTCCTGGTCGAAGGACAGCCCCAGGTCGTGCCAGCCGGCGCCGTCCGCCGTGGCGCCCTCGGACGTGCCGCCGTCGAGCGTCCCCGAGGCCAGCTCCAGCCGGGCCCGTCCGCCGGGCTCGCCCCGGCCGAGGGACCACGTGCCGTCGGCGCCCAGGCTCAGGCCGTAGCCGTTGGGCACCGGCTGCATCGCGTCGTTGGACACGCGGCCCAGCACCTCGGCCGTGCCGTCCGCGGGCACGTACGCCGTGACCCCGACCGCGTAGTCGGACCAGTTCAGGTCGCCCAGGATCCCGGTCGGCTTCTTCCACGCCGCCCACGAGATCGCCGGCTGCGGCGAGACCTGCGTCAGGCACGTGCCGCGCCGGTCGCCCGCGCACGGACGCTCCTCGTAGGCACCCTCCATCTGGGAGAAGTACGGCGTCTGCCCGCTGGGGCCGCCGTCCGCCAGGCTGTTCTCGTACGGGAACGGGAACGCGGACTCGTGCTCACCCTCGGCATTGCCGGGGCCCTTGCCGTTGACCGTGGTCACCGTGACCACCGCGTTCGCGGGGACGGTCACCGTGTACGTGCCGTCGGGGGCTCGCCGCAGGTCGGGCTGCCGGACCAGCCGGTCGTCCGCCGTCGACTGCCACACGTGCAGGTCGCGCGCCTTCAGGCCGCCGGCGACCGAGAGCGTGACCGTGCGGGGCGCGGTCGCGCCGATCGTCTCGATCACGGTGCTCCAGTCACCGCCGCGCGGTGCCCTGCGCGTGACGAAGCTGCCCTGCGCGGTGTCGGCGGCGTCGAGGTAGCCCGACGACGCGTCCAGGTGCTGCCAGCCGGGCTCGGCGAACTGCGTGGTCTGCGCGACCGCCCAGATCGCGGACTGCACCTGGTACGCCCCCGACCAGGGGGTGTTCGCCCGCATCAGGCCGGCGTCGGAGATGCTCAGGCCGTCGTAGTAGGCCGTGAGCAGGTTCCAGAAGTTGACGCCGGTGATGCGGCCCTCGAGGTAGGCGTGGTTGATGAGCGAGGGCACCGAGGCGGACGAGCCGCCAGCGCCCCACTCGGCCGACCACGGCCCGCCCTCGGAGATCCACAGCGGCTTGCCCAGCGCCTGGGCCGTGGCGGAGCTGGGCCCGCGCGAGTAGTGGTTGCCGAGCAGGTCCACGGCGTCGAACAGCTCCGGGTCGTTCGTCATGTCGACGGCGATGGGCCATTCCCCGCGGCGCGCGGCCTCGTCCGAGGCGATGATCCGCACGTCCGCGTAGCCGGCGGCGTCGAGGGCGGCGCGGTAGTCCTTGACCCACTGCGCCTCGTACTCGCGCTCGTTGCGGATGCCCACGTTGTCGATCGTGAGCCCGTGCCCGGCCGCGCAGTCGAGCCAGTCGACGAAGTAGTCGATCGTGTCCGCCGAGTAGTACTCGCCGTCGCCGAGCCACCCCGGCGCGCCCCACGCGAGCGCGCCGAGCGTGATGTCCGGGTTGCGCTTCACCGCCTCCTCCATGAGCCACCACTCGTAGCCCGCGTCGCAGTCGACCTCGCCGCGCACGTGCTCGTGGCTCGACTCCGAGCCGTCGGTCGTGTTGGTGTCGCCGCCGATCTCGACCTTGAGCATCTCCAGTGACGCCCCGTAGCCCGGCTTGAACAGGTAGTCGAGGATCTCGGCCCGCTCCTCGCGCGGGTAGTCCAGCAGCAGCCGGGACGTCGCCCCGCCGCCGGAGATCGCGCCGACGCCGTCGTAGGTGCGGCCGTCGCTCCCGCCGTCGACGGCGATGGTCGCGGCGGCGCCGGAACCGGAGCCGGCCGTTTCGGCCGGACCGGCCGGGTCGACGTCGGCGGCCGCCGACACGCTGCCCGCCAGTCCGCCGGCGGTGAGCAGGGCTCCGGCCAGGACCGATGCCGTCAGGCCCCGTCGCCGGCTGCCCTGTCGTCGGCTGCCCTGTCGTCGGCTGCCCTGTCGTCGGCTGCCGCGCGGTCCGCCCGGCGTCCGCGCCGATGGTCCCGGGCGCTCGGGGGTGTGGGTGGCTTGCATGCTGGAGTACTCCCTCGTATCCGTGCTGCTGCTCCGGGCCGCCCCATCTTTGTGAGCGCTAACATGCCCGGCCGCCACAGACTAATGAGATGTATGACGAATGACAAGATGGCGCCCTCTGGCGCGGCCGCCGGCCGCCGGCCGCCGGTCGGCGCCCGACGCCGGCTCACGTCGTCCAGTTAGGCCCGCTACTCGGGGTAGCGCTCCACCAGTTCGACCCGGACGACGGCGTCCGCGGGGAGGTCCACGAAGAAGTCGACGGTCGTCTCGGCCGTCCGTCCGGGCTTGACGCCCTCGACCACGGCCGTGCTCGTGTCGTACGTCGTCTTGCCGTCCTTGCTCTCGACCACCACGTCGACGAAGTAGTCGAACGTCCGCGTGCCGCTGTTCGTCACGGTGACCGGAACCCGGTTGATACCGGGTGCCATGGAATCGATCGCCCCGAGCTCGACGTCCTTGCTCAGGTCGGCCATACCCACGTCTTCGAGCTTCGCGACGTTCAGCGCCGGCACCGTCGAGACGCCACCGATCTGGTTCTCGTAGGTGAAGCCCCCTTGCACCACGGCATGGATCTTCAGCACGTCGCCGGACTCCACGCCGTCGAGCAAGGCCTCGTCGCCGATGAAGACGGCCTTGGTCTCCAGCTCGTACTCGGCGCCCGGCTGGTTCACGCCCGCGCCGGCCAGGAACCGGTCCGGACCCGTGCTGTTGTCGAACTGCACGACCACGGCGTACAGCACGACGGCCCGCCCCTCGGCCTCGTCGGGGTTGTCCGCTACGGCCGCCCACTGCGCCGCGTCGAGCCGGACGAACTCCTCCAGGTCGGGGGTCGTGGCGCCGTCCTCCTCGTCCGGCGGCGTGGTGGCGCTCTCCTCGACGATCGTCCGCGCCGTGTCGGACACGAAGTCCGTCACGGCCGCCGCGGCGAACACGCCGAGCACCGCTCCGGCCAGCGAGAGCACGATGCCGGTGATCGCCGCGCCCCGCCCGACCGGCGGGTCGGTGCGGCGCGAGCGCGCGACCCCCACGATCCCGAGCACCACGCCGAGGATCGAGGGCACGAACAGCAGGCTGAGGAACAGCGACGAGATGCCCAGCACGAGGCTCGCCGTCGCCTGCGGGTTGGTCGGCGCCCCCGGCCCGGTGCCGGGCGCGCCCGGCACCTGCGAGTACGACGCCTGCGGATACGGCGGCTGCACGTACGGGGCCTGCGGATAGGGCGCCTGCGGGTACTGCGCCTGCTGCTGGGGCGACTGCTGGTAGGACGACCCCTGCGGGTACGACTCGTACGGTCGCGGCACCACGGACGGCGGCGTGGGCCCGGGAGCGGCGGACGACGGCGGCGCCATCGGCCGCGTGTCCCCCATCGGCGGCTCCGGCGCGGTGAACCGCAGGTCCTGAGTCTCTTCCGACTCCCGCTCGTCCACCCGTGTACCCCCGTCGCCGCGTCGCACGTCTGTCACCGGCACCGCCCTGTCGGAGCGACCGGCGCCTTCTCTGGCTCAACATCGTATGGGTCAAGCCCGGACAAATGTCGGAAAAAGCCCTGTCAAGGCCGAGCGGCCGGGGTGAAATCCCCGGTCGGCTCACGCCCGTCCGCCTGCCTCACGTCACCACGTCGAGCTCCCCGACCACCTCGCCCAGCAGCTCACCCGTGGGCCGGAACCCGCACCGCAGGTAGAACTGCTCGGGGCTCCTGGCGTGGGTCGCGTCCCACAGCACAGTGATCCGCTCCACGCCGCGGCGTCGCGCCTCCGCGGCGACCTGCTCGACGGCGAACCGCCCGACGCCGCGCCCGCGGGCCGCCGTCGCGACGTTCAGCCGCCAGATGCCCGCGCGGAAGGCCGGCTCCGGCTCCTCGGGGCTCCAGTTGGCCATGACGAAGCCGACGACCACACCGTCGTCGGTCACCGCCCGGGGCCAGGCGGTCGGATGGACGTACGCCTCGGCGACCGACCAGACCGTGGGAGCGACCGGCTCGTCGTCACCGGCCTGCGGCGGCAGGCGCAGGACGTCGCCGAGATTGTCGACGCTCAGTTCCTCGAGTCGCAGCACCATGGTTCCTCCCGTCGCTGCATCGTGGTTCCGAAGGTACGCGGAGCCACTGACACCCCCGGCCGACAGGCCGGGGCGGGGCGCCGGCACCACGTGCCGACACCCCGCCGTCGTCGTCCTTGCTCGCTCGCCTGCCTGCTCGGAGCAGTGACCTACTGCCCGGTGAACACGAACTGCGAACCCGGCTCCTTCTCGACGTCCCCCTCACCGGAGTTGGTGACGGTCACGTTCGACAGGATCGCGTTGCCGCGGGCGCCGCCCATCGCGAGGATGCCGGAGCCGTTGTTCGACCCGTCGATCCGCACGTTCGTGATCCGGACGTCGGGCATGTTGCCGCCGCCGTTCTTGAACTGGATGCCGTCGTAGGTGGAGTCGACGATGTCCGTGTCGCGGATGGTGACCCCGGTGATGTCATGGGTCTGCGGGAAGATCGTGATCGCCCCGAACTCCTGGTCCTCGTTCCAGAACGCCCCGCCGGTGCGGTACAGGCCGTTGTTGGCGATGAGCGTGGTCCCCGAGAACGGCAGCGGGTCGTGGTCGGTCGCCAGCATGATGCCGGGGTAGTTCATGGTGTCGTAGACCAGGTTGTTCTCGATGGAGTTGTCGTAGCCGCCGTAGATGGCGATCCCGTTGGCACGCCACGGGAGCTGGACGGTGTTGTTGCGGAACGCGTTGTCGTGGCCGATGTCGACGTTGCGGTCCTTGACGTACGGGTTGGCCCAGACGGCCAGCGCGTCGTCGCCGGTGTTGCGGAACGACGAGTTGAACACGAGCGAGTTGCGCGTGCCGTTGCTGAAGTTGATGCCGTCCGCGTAGGTGTTGCGGATGCGCATGCCGGAGAACTCGACGCCGTCGCCCGGCCCCCACAGCTCGGGGATGTTGGTGTAGTCGCGACCCACCCACACGCCGACGTTGGCGTGCTCGATCCACACGTTGGTGATCTTGGTGTTCTGCCCGAAGCGCCCGTTGAGGCCGACACCGCCCTCCTCCTGGCCGTTGTTGCCGCGGATGTCGCCGGAGCCGAAGATCGCGATGTCGGAGATCTGGACGTTGTCGTCGATGTCGAACCCGAAGTTGCCCTCGTGCGGGTGGTTGATGACGCCCGGGGCGAGGTGCGGCTTGATGAGGCTGTAGAGCTGCGAGTGCCACATGCCCGCGCCGCGGATCGTGACGTCGCTGATGCCCACCTGGTTGTGCGTGCCGCGGTTGAGCGGGTCGTCGGTGAGGATCTTCTTCTCCTGGCGCCACTGGCCCGCCGGGATCCACACGCAGTCGATCTCACCCTCCTGGTTCGCGGTGACGGCGGCCTGGATGGCGGCCGTGTCCTCGAGCCCGTCGTTCGGGACCGCGCCGTACTCGGTGATCGACGTGCACTGCGCCGGCTTCGAGGTGGCCGGCGCCACCTGCTCGAGCTCGACCAGGTCGATGATGTAGAACGCGGCGTCGTCCCCGGCGTCGCGCTGGAGCTTGAACACCGTGCCCGCCGGGAAGGACCGGCTGAGCAGCGCGTGCGACTCGTCGAAGAGGCGGCGCGCGTCGCCGCCCGGGGTGTTGACGAGGCCCTCGGGCTGGTCGGTCGTCCCGTACAGCCAGGAGTGCTTCGAGGAGAGCGTCAGCTTCTGCACGAACTGGCCGTCCGCGTAGAGGCTGATCGTCTTCTCCTGTCCCCCGCCGGCGGCGGCGTCGGGGATCGAGTTACGGACGACGATCGAGTTGGTCTGGTTGGTGGACGTGAACTGCACGTACTGGCCCGTGCTGTTCAGCCGCACCGACTCACGGCCCGACGACTCGGTCGCGAAGTTGGTGTGCCCGAACGTGCGCAGCGGGTCGGTCTGCAGCAGCGCGCCCGTGTACTGGCCGGCCTCGGCCTCGTAGGTGGTGTACGGCACGGCGGCGCCGCGGCCCACGGTCACCGCGAGCGTGCCGGTGTTGTTGTCCTCGTTCGTCTCGTCGACGACGTCGGTGGCGTCGGCCGTGGCGGTCACCGTGACACCGCCGTTGGTCGCCGTCCACGTCGCGGACGGCGTCACGGTGACGGTGCCGCCCGCCGGGACGGCCGGCGTCGTGCCGTTCAGGGTGGTCGAACCCGCCACCACGCGGGTCACCGAGCCGGCCGCGACCGCCTGGTTGCCCCGGTTGCGCACCTGGACGGAGAAGGTCACCGCCGCGCCGACGGCGGGGTTGGCCGGGTTGGAGGTAACCGAGACGACCTCCAGGTCGGGCCCGGGCGCCTCGCCGACGACGAGCTTCGCCGTGGCCGTGAAGGCGTTGTCGGTCTCGTCCTGCTCGGCCACCGTGTTGGCGGGGTCGACGACGGCGCCGACGGTGTACTCACCGGCGGGCTTGGTCCCGGCCGCGACCTGCACCTGGGCGGTCGCGCCCGGCTGGAGCGCGGCGACGTCCGACGAGCCGGCCGTGCTGCCGCCGAGCTTCCCGTCCAGCGTCGTGGCCGCCGAGGCCCGGTCGCCGGTGTTCTTCACGGTCGCCGTGAGCGTCAGGGGCGTGGTCGCCGTCGGCGACGCCGGGGACGCCGTCACGGCCGTGACCGTGAGGTTCGGGTTGGGGGCCGGGGCGCCGTAGACCTCGACCTCGGCGACCTGGCCGTTGCCCGCGCCCGTGTTGGCCGTGAAGCGCAGGCGCACGTCCGTGACCGTGCCGGTGACCGGGATGTCCACGAGGTTGCCGCTCCCGGGCGCGAACGCGTACCCGGCGGACGCCTTGATCTCCTGCCACCCGCCCGTCCCCGAGCGCCCCCAGACCGAGAAGGTCTGCGTGCGCGCGCCCCAGGCGGCGTCCGGGTTGACGCGGACGCGCACGCTGCTGACCTGCGTGGGCGCGGCCAGCGAGACGTCGAGCGTCGACGGGTACTGTCCGCCGGCGCCCTCCCAGTACGTGCCGGTCTGCCCGTCCACGGCGTTCGCCGCGACGTACGTCCACTCGGTCGACGACGCCGCCGCCGGACGGTTCAGCGCGTAGTTGGTGCCGGTCGGGTCGGTGGGATCGGTCGGGTCCGGCGGGTCGGTCGGGTCGCCGCCGCCCGTGGGCGTGCCCCAGACCTGGAGCTCGGAGACCTGGCCGTTGCCCGCGCCGGTGTTGGCGCTGAACGCGAGGCGCACCTCGTCGGCCTCGGCGTCGAGCGGGATCTCGACCGTGTTGCCGCTCGCCGGGTCGAAGGCGTACGCCGCGGAGGCCTTGAGCGTCCGGTACGACGACTCGCCGTCGGACCGCCCGAGCACGCTGAACGTCTGCGTGCGCGGGGACCACGCGGCGGGCGGCGGGAGCTTGACGACGACGCGCTCGACGTCGGAGTCCTGCCCGAGGTCGACCGTGAGGTGCGCCGGGTACTGCCCGCCCGCACCCTCCCAGTAGGAGGCGGTGTTCCCGTCGTTGGCGTTGCCCGCGACGTAGGTCTGCGTCACGGACGACGCCGTGATCGGCTTGCCGAGGGCGAGGTTGGTGGCGTCCGCGGCGTGCGCGACGACGGCCAGGCCGAGCGGTGCGACGAGCGCCAGCGCGGCGCCCGTCACGACCGTGTGCTTCCAGGGGATTCTCATGAACGTCCTCGTTCTCCCGCCGGTGGCGGGCTCGGCCACCCTGGGCAACGGCGCCCGACGTCGGCGCGACCGGGCCGGTGCGCGTCGACGTCCTGGGTGGGTCGGGTCGGCGCCACCGAGGCAGCCCGAGAGGGGCTGCGTGCCGGGGGCGAGAGTGCAGAGTTGCAGTACGTGCACTGCTTTGTGCTCGTTGTCTGTCAAGTTCTTGCAGTCTTGCGGTTCGGATATTACGAGGGCGAAACCTGGGACGTCAAGGGTCCGGGGCCACCCGGAAGCGCTGGCATCATGGCCCGCATGTCCGACGCCGCACCCCTCACCTGCCCGTTCTGTCACCGGGCCGTCTCGCGGGCCACGCTCCCCCTGCACTCGTGGTGGCACCAGCGGCGCCGCCGGGACGGCCAGCAGAAGGATCACGTGACCCTGACGCCCGACGCCCGGTACGAGGGCTCGCTCGACGGCGTCCCCCAGACCTACCGCCACCTCGTCTGCGGGGCGGGCACGGGCATGCCCGAGGAGATCGTCCGCAGCTACCTCGCCAACCCGTTCCTCTACGGCGACCGCTCGTTCTGCACCGGCTGCGGCGACTACGTGTCCAAGGCGGAGCTGCGCTGGATCGAGACCGGCCAGCCCCTGCGCGAGTACTTCGACGCGCTCCGCGCGGCGGCGACGCCGGAGCTACGGGCGCGGGCGCACGCGCACTACCGGGGGTCGGCGGACTTGTAGGGCTGGACGCCGGGGCTTGACCGGCGGGTGCCTGGACCCCGCCAGGCGAAAATCCCCCACCCCCGCGGTGGTGCGCCGCACGCGACAGGCGGACCGTGGAGAGATGGATCCCAGCACCGACGCAGCGCCGACCGGCCCGGCCCCGACAACCGCGGCGCCGACGGACCCCGCCTCCGCCGAGGCAGCCGCCGTGTCCGAGCGTCTCTTCGGCGCCGTCCTCGGCACCGTCGACCTGCTGTCGGCGTTCCTCGGCGACCGCCTCGGCTGGTACCGCTCGCTCGTCGACGACGGCCCTGCGACCGCGCCCCAGCTCGCCGAGCGCACCGGCACGGACGCCCGTTACGCCCGCGAGTGGCTGGAGCAGCAGGCCGTCACCGGCCTGCTGCGCCTCGACTCCGACGGCGCCCCCGACGCGCGGGTCTTCAGCATCCCGCCGGGCACCGCGGAGATCCTGACGAACCCTCACCACCTCGACCTGCTCGCTCCCGTCGCCCGGATGTTCGGCGCCGTCGGCGGCGCGCTCCCCCAGCTGCTGGACGCCTACCGCACCGGCGGCGGCGTGAGCTGGGACGACCTCGGCGACGACGCGCGCGAGGGGCAGTCCGACATGAACCGGCCGTGGTTCGAGCACCGGCTGGCCGACGCGCTCGCCGGCGTCGCCGACCTGCACGAACGGCTCGGGCGGCCCGGCGCCCGGGTGCTCGACGTCGGCTCCGGCGGCGGCTGGTCGAGCATCGCGCTCGGCCGGGCCTACCCCGGCGCGACGGTCCACGGCATCGACATCGACGCGCCGTCGGTGGCGATGGCCACCGAGAACGCGCGCGCCGCCGGCGTCGGCGACCGGGTCCGCTTCTCCCACGGCGACGCGGCGCACCTGCCGGAGGGTGGGTACGACGCGGCCTTCGCCTTCGAGTGCGTCCACGACATGCCGCGGCCGGTCGAGGTGCTCGCCGCCGTCCGACAGTCCCTCGCGCCGGGCGCCCCGCTCATCGTGATGGACGAGGCCGTGGCCGAGACGTTCGCGCCGGACGGCGACGACGTCGAGCGCCTGATGTACGGGTACAGCATCTTCATCTGCCTGCCCGACGGCCGCTCCAGCCGGCCGAGCGCCGCCACGGGGACGGTGCTGCGGCCCTCGCTGCTGCGGGAGTACGGCGCGGCCGCCGGGTTCAGCGAGTTCGAGGTGCTGCCGATCGAGGACTTCGGCCTCTTCCGGTTCTACCGGATGAAGGAGGCGGGGACGTCCTAGAGCTGGGACCCGCCGCCGTCCACCACCAGCTCGGCGCCCGTCGTGTACGTGGCCTCGAACAGCAGGAACGCCACCGCCCGGGCGATCTCGTCCACCGTGCCGAGGCGCCCCATGGGATTCTCCCCCGCCATCTGGGCCTTGGTCTGCTCGACCGCCTCCGGGGGCATCGACTTGGCCAGGATGCCTGAGTCGATCGGCCCGGGGCTCACGGCGTTGACGCGGATGCCGCGGGGCAGCAGCTCGCGGGCCAGGCTCCGCGCGAACGACCGCACGGCGGCCTTGGTGGCCCCGTAGGTGCTGAGCATCGGCAGGCCGAGCGCGTTGGCGACGGAGGTCGTCAGCACGACGCCGCCGCCCGGGGCGATCAGCGGCGCGAGCTTCTGCGCGGTGAAGTACGGGCCTTTGGTGTTGATCGCGAACAGCTCGTCGAACATGTCCTCCTGCGTGGCCTCGAAGGGCGCGAAGCCGTTGATGCCCGCGTTGGCGAAGAGCCCGTCGATGGTGCCGAACTCGGCGCGCACCCGGTCGGCCAGCGCGTCGATGTCCGCGAGGGACGACGCGTCGCTGCGCACCGCGACAGCACGGTCGCCGAGCTCGGCCCGCGCGGCGTCCAGGGCGCCCTGGTCCCGGCCGGTGATCAGCACCCGCGCGCCGCGGGCGGTCAGCAGCCGCGCCGTCTCCAGGCCGAACCCGGTGCTGCCGCCGGTGATGACGATCTTCTTGTCTGCGTACTCGCTCATGGCTCCAGTCAACGGCCGCGACCGGCGCGCGGTCCAAGACCTGTTCCGCACCCGGCCATAGCCGAACTGCATGTCATAGACTGACATCATGACGGTCGAAGAGAACCTGGACCTGGACCTGGACCTGCGGCTGATCCGGTACTTCGTCGCCGTCGCCGAGCACGCCGGCTTCGGCCGCGCGGCCGACGCGCTCCACCTCGCGCAGCCCTCGCTGAGCCGCCAGATCCAGCGGCTGGAGCACCAGCTCGGGGCCCGCCTGCTCGACCGCACGCCGCACGGCAGCGTGCTCACCGAGGCCGGGACGGCGTTCCTCCCGCACGCGCGCGCCCTGCTGGGGCAGGCCCGGCGGGCGGCGGCCGTGGCCCGGGAGGCGGGCACGTCCCGGACGTTCACCCTCGGCCACACGGGCGGCACCGACGTCGGGGACGTGGCCAGGGCGCTGCGCGCGCGCCTGCCCGGCACCCTGGTCCGCACCCGGCACCTGGAGGAGGCGAGCGCCGCGCAGGCCCTGCGCGACCGCGCGGTCGACGGGCTGATCGCCCGCCTCCCGCTGCCCGCCGAGGGCCTCCGCGTGGTCCCCCTCTACCAAGAGCGCCGGGTCCTCGCCGTCTCGACCGCCCACCCGCTCGCCGGGCGCGACGGCGTCACACCGGGCGAGCTCGACGGCGAGGCCCGCGTCTCGTGCGGCGCCACGGACGAGGCTTGGACCTCGTTCTGGCGGCTGGAGGACGGCGGCGGCACCGCGCCCGTCCCGCTCGCCCCCTCGACGGTCGAGACCTTCGAGGACAAGCTGGAGCTGGTCGCAGCCGGCGAGGCCGTGGCGATCCTCCCGGAGGGGGACCGCCGGCTCGCCCTCTGGCCCGGCGTGACCACGGTCCCGATCGTCGGGGCCGAGCCCGTCCAGGTGGTCGCGGCCTACCGCCCCGGCCCGGACGCGTCCGGCGACGCCTTCCGCGCCGCGGCCACGGACGCCCTGGGTGCGGGGCCGGCCGACCAGCCGGCTCCCCTCCCGCCGGTCCCCGCCTCGCCAGCCACTGCCTCGCCGGTACCCGTGGCCTGACGGTTCAGGACGTCGTCCGCACGCGGACGGTCGCGATCTGGAACGGGCGCAGCTCCAGGCCGATCGGTTCCCCGCCCGCCCACGTCTGCTCGCCGAGGTCGCGCTCCAGGAGGTCGGTGCGCCACGCCGTCGAGAACGGCGTGCCGAGCCCGAGGGTGACCGCGGTCCGCGCGCCCTGCGCCTCGTACAGCCGGACGACGAGGTCGCCCGACCGGTCCTCGGCGAGCTTCACCGACTCGACCAGGACCGACGGGGCCGAGACCGTCACGATCGGGTCGACGGCGGCGCCCGGGTCACCCTGCACACGGCGAGCCGGGAGGTTGAGCCGGTAGCCGGCGGCCGCGGCGTCGAGCACCGTCGCGGCCGGTCCGATCGTGGTCCGGAAGACGTGGGACCCCTGGTCGGCCTCGGGGTCCGGGAACTTCGGCGCGCGCAGCAGGGACTGCCGGACCAGGGTCGTCGTGCCGCCGTCGGCGCGCGTGGAGCGGGTCACGTCGTGCCCGTACGTCGACGCGTTGGCAACGACCACCCCGAACCCCGGCTCGCCGACGTGCACCCACCGGTGGGCGACGGTCTCGAACCGCGCGACGTCCCAGGACGTGTTCGCGAAGGTGGGCCGCATGACGTGCCCGAACTGGATCTCGGAGGCGAAGTCGTCGGCGCGCACGTCCACGGGGAAGGCGAGCTTGAGCAGCTTCTCCTGCTCGTGCCAGTCGACCTCCGTCTCGACCTGCAGCTCCGCGGCGTCGGCGGCGAGCCGGAAGCGCTGCACGATCGTGGAGCCGCCGTGGGTGTGCGTCACCGTCAGGACGTCGCCCACGACCTCGACGGCGTCCGGCGTGCGGAGCTCGGTGACGGCGTTGGCATAGGAGCGGTCGATGTCCCACGCCTCGAACATGTTGGGACGGTCCCGGAAGACCTGCAGCAGACCGGCCTGCTCGCCGTCGGGGACGACGTCGCGGCCCGACGCCAGGTCGACCAGGGAGACCAGGAGGCCCGCGGCGTCGAAGCGCGCGGAGAGGCGGCCGTTGTCGAGGCGGTAGCCGCCGGGGACGGCGGCCGGGGTCACGTCCGGCGTCGGTCCGGCCGGCGTCGAACCCGGGCCCGCGCCCTGCCCCGCGGCGTCGTCCTGCGGGGCGAGGACCGCGGCGCCCAGCGCCGGCACGTCCCCGTGCGCGAACGGTGCCGCGTTGAACACGACGGTGGCTCCCCCGTCGCCGGCGAGCGCCCGCTGGGCGGCCGCGATGATGCCCTCCAGCTCCTCGCCGACCCGCCGGTAGGCCTCCTCGGCCTCCTCGTGGACCCAGGCGATCGCCGAGCCGGGGAGGATGTCGTGGAACTGCTGCAGCAGCACCGTGTGCCAGATCGTGTCGAGCCGCTCGTAGGGGTAGTCGAGCAGACCGCGGACGGCGGCCGTCGCGCTCCACAGCTCGGCCTCGCGCAGCAGGTGCTCGCTGCGCCGGTTGCCGAGCTTGGTCCGGGCCTGGGAGGTGTAGGTGCCCCGGTGGGTCTCCAGGTACATCTCCCCCGTCCAGACGGCGGGGTGCGGCAGGTTCTCCTTGGCCGCCGCGAAGAAGTCGGCCGGTGCGCCGAGCGTCACCCGCGGGGAGCCTTCCAGGTCCCGGGTACGGCGCGCGGCGGAGATCATCTCGCGGGTGGGCCCGCCGCCGCCGTCGGACCAGCCGAACAGGGTGACCGACGTGTTCGACGTCGCCTTCTCGGCGTGCTGCCGCTGCGCCTTGGCGAGGTCGGCGGCGCCCAGGTCCGAGCCGTAGGTGTCGTTCGGCGGGAAGTGCGTGAAGAGCCGGGTGCCGTCCAGGCCCTCCCAGAGGAAGGTGTGGTGCGGCATCCGGTTGGTGTCGTTCCAGGACATCTTCTGGGTGAGGAAGCTGTCGGTGCCGGCCGAGCGCGCGATCTGGGGGAAGGCCGCGGTGAACCCGAAGGAGTCAGGCAGCCAGGCCTCCCGCGAGAGCGTCCCGAACTCGCGGAGGAAGAACCCCTGCCCGTGCAGGAACTGGCGCACCAGCGCCTCGCCGCCGGGCAGGTTCGTGTCGCTCTCGACCCACATGCCGCCCACGGGGACGAACCGGCCCTCGGCGACCCGGGCCCGGATGCGCTCGAAGAGCTGGGGGTAGTACTCCTTGACCCACGCGAGCTGCTGCGCGCTGGAGCAGGCGAAGACGAAGTCGGGGTCGGCGTCCATCAGGTCGAGCACGTTGGAGAACGTGCGGGCGGCCTTGCGCACGGTCTCCCGCGTGGGCCACAGCCAGGCGGAGTCGAGGTGCGCGTGGCCGACGGCGACGATCGAGTGGGCGGTCGCGTGGGCGGGGGCGGCGAGCACGCCCGCGAGCTCGCTCCGGGCGGACGCGACGGTCGCCGTGACGTCGTCCGGGTCGATCGCGTCGCACGCCCGGTCCAGCGCGGCCAGGATCTCGGCCCGGCGCGGGAGGCCCGCGTCGAGCTCGCGCACGAGGCCGACGAGCGCGGTGATGTCGCTCAGCAGCGCGTCCACGTCGAGGTCGCGCTCGACGAGCGTGACGTCGCGCAGCGTGTAGACGGGCTCGGTGCCGGCCGTCGCCTTGTGGCCCAGGCGCGCGATGCGGGAGGTGCCGGCGGGCAGGAAGGTCCCCGGGAGGGCCGCCGCCATCCCCGCCGCCGGGGTGGGCGGGGCCGAGGCGAAGAAGTGCTCCAGCATGTTCGGGTTGGACGCCGCCTCCACGAAGACGTCCACCGCGTCGCCGTCGACGTCCACGACGTGGTTGAACGGCTCGACGCCCTTGATGATCGAGCCGTCCGGCCGGTACAGCAGGCCCTCCGCCTGGAAGGCGGGCATCAGGCGCGAGAAGCCGAGGTCGACGAAGAGCTGCACGGTCGTGCCCGCGCGCCCCCAGCCCTCCGGGACGGAGCCCGTGACGTGGAACCACGTGGTCCCCCAGGGCTTGCTCCAGGCCTGGCCCACCTCGAACGGCGTGAACTCGTGCGCCACGGCCTCCGCGAAGGGCACGGGCTCGTCGGGCACCTCCCAGGCCGTGACGCGGACGGGCGCCCTGCGCGGGAAGAGGGCGGGGACGAGGAGGTCGCGGACCGTGTTGTTGACCCGGTGCTCGACCTGGACGGCGTTGTCGTTCATGAGGGCACCGTAACAGAAAAGCTCCACGTGGAACTTTTCGCGCTGATAGGTTGTGGTCCGGCGAGCAACAGGAGGTGGGACGTGTCGCAGAGCGAGCGCGCCGAGGCCCCGGACAGCACGGGGCCGGGCAGCACGGGGCCGGGCAGCACGGGGCCGGAGAGCACGGGACCGGAGGGCCGGTCGCGACCGCGCGGCAGATATCCCAAGGGGATCCTGCGCCGGCAGCAGATCCTCGACCGCACCATCGGGGTGTTCGCCGAGCTGGGGTCCGAGGGCACCAGCCTGCGCGCCATCGGCGAGGCGATCGGCGTGAGCCACGCCGCCCTGCGCCGGTACTTCGAGACCCGCGAGGAGCTCTTCCTGGAGGTGCTCCGCGAGAAGGACCGCCAGGCCTTGGCCGACGCCCGCGAGAGCGGCGCCGCCCCGACCGACTTCACCGCGCACCTGGAGGCCTACGCCCGCCGGACGCCGGGCCTCATGGCGCTGCGGCACAGCATGGTGGCCCGGGCGCTGGAGTCCGACAACGAGCACTCCCGCACGTTCTTCGTCGAGCGCTACCGGTCGCTGCGCGACGAGGCACTGGCGATCCTGCGCGTCGCGCAGGCCGCCGGCACCGTGCGGTCCGACATCTCGCCTCAGGTGGCGGCCTCCCTGGTGATCGCCGCCATGGACGGGCTCTCCACGCAGTGGCTGCTCGACCCGGACGTGGACATGCTCGAGGGGATGAGGCTCCTGGAGGAGCTCCTGAGGCCGACAGAGGGGCCGACTGAGGGGTAGCACCGACCGGGATCACCAAAAAGTTCCACGCGGAACTTTTTGGTGTTACGTTGACTCCTGCCCGGGCACCGCAGCCCGGAATGCTCGCAGAGAGAAGTCGACGTGGACGAGAACCCCCATCCCGTGCCCACCGACGCCGGCCCGACGGCCGTCGCCGCTCCCCCGACCCCGGCGTCCGCCGGGACACTGCGCTCGCGCTATCCCCAGGTCGCGATCCCGCTGGCGATCCTCGGATTCTCGATCGCCCTCGTCCCGCCGCTCGTCATCACCATCGCGCTGCGGCTGCGCGAGCTGGACCTGGACAACTCCGCCGCCGACCTCGGCCTGGTCCTCGGCGTCGGCGCGGTCTTCTCGCTGATCGCCAACCCCCTGGCGGGACGGTTCTCGGACCGGACGACCAGCCGCCTCGGCATGCGCAAGCCGTGGATCTTCTCGGGGGCCGCCGTCGGCTACGCCGGGATCGTCATCATCGCCTTCGCACCGAACGTGCCGCTGGTGCTCGTGGGCTGGAGCATCGCGCAGGTCGGCCTGAACTTCGCGCTCGCGGCGCTCGTGGCCATGCTCCCGGACCAGGTCGGTCCCGAACGGCGCGGTCGGGTGGCGTCGTTCATCAGCCTGGCGCAGAACGTGGGCGGCGTCGCCGCGACGTTCCTCGTGCAGCTCTTCCCGGCCGGACTGGTGCAGTACCTGGTGCCCAGCCTGATCGGCGTGGTGCTGATGGTCGTCATGGTGGCGCCCGTCAAGGACAGGGCCCGCACCGAGCGCACCCGGGAGCCCTTCGGCCTGCGGGCCCTGCTCGGCTCGTTCGTCTTCGACCCGCGCAAGAACCCGGACTTCGGCTGGGCGTGGCTCACGCGGTTCTTCCTGACCACCACGCAGTTCACCGCGACCAGCTATCTCACGTACTTCCTCATCGCGCAGTTCGGGGTGTCCGACGCCGAGGCACCCACGCTGGTCTTCCAGGCGATCCTCGCCAACGCGGTCGGCATCGTCCTCGTCGCGCCCCTGCTCGGCTGGCTCTCCGACCGGCTCCGGCGCCGCAAGCCGTTCGTGATCATCTCTGCGGCGATCGCCATCGTCGGGCTCACGGTGATCGCGCTGGCGCCGTCGATCGAGGTGGTGTTCCTTGGTGAGCTGGTGCTCGGCGCGGGTCTGGGCGCGTTCTTCGCCGTCGAGCTGGCCCTCATCGCGGACGTGCTGCCCAGCTCGGACACCGCGGGCAAGGACCTGGGCGTGGCCAACCTCGCGCAGTCGCTCCCCCAGTCGCTGATCCCGGTCGCGGCGCCCGGCCTGATCGCCGCGTTCGGCTATCCGGGTCTCTTCCTCACCGGCGCCTTCCTCGGCGTCCTGGGCGCGATCAGCGTCACCCGGGTCAAGCAGGTGCGGTAGGCACCGTCCTAGGCTGTCCTCGTGGCGCTGGCCGTCTGCCTGCTCTTCGACAGGCCCACCGAGCGGGTCCTGCGACGGCTGTGGCAGCGACTCGAGGACCAGGGCGTGCCCACGCTCGCGAGCCACACCCACCGCCGGCACGTGCCGCACCTCTCCCTGGCGGTGCTGCGCTCCTGGGACCTGGACAAGGTGCGCGCCGCCATGGAGGCCCTGCCCGACGCCGGACCCACGACCGTGCGGTTCGACGCCGTCGGTGCGTTCCGCCGGGGCCGGATGAGCCTGGTCCCGGCGGTGACGAGCGTGCTCGCGGCCCGCCAGGAGCGGGTGGTCGCGGCGCTCGGCGCGACCGACGACGAGCTGCACAAGCACTACGTGCCCGGCGTCTGGACGCCGCACGTCACCGTGGCCACCCGCGCCCGGCTCGACCAGACGCCGCTGGTGCTGGAGGCGGTCTACGAGATCGTGCCGCTCACCGGCACGCTGAGCCGGGCCGCCCTGGTGGATGCCGGGACGGGGATCGCGTACCCGCTGACCACCGTGCCGTGACGGGCGGCCACCGTCCGTGACGGGCGGCCACCGTCCGTGACGCGCGGCCGGCGTCCGTGACGCGCGGCCGGGCGGGTGCCCCCGGCCGGCCGCACACTGGGTCGGGTGACCGAACCTCTCGTCGCGATCGTGAGCGCCCTGCTGGTGATCGCCGCATCGTCCGTGCTGGGCCCGCGCGTGGGGATCGCGCCCCCGCTCGTCCTGGTGGCCGTGGGCGTCGGGGCGAGCTTCCTGCCCATGTTCTCGGCCGTGCACATCGACCCCGAGTGGATCCTCGCGGGCGTGCTGCCGCCGCTGCTCTACTCGGCGGCCGTGTCGATGCCGGCCATGAACTTCCGGCGGGAGTTCGGGGCGATCAGCGGCCTGTCCGTGCTCCTCGTGGTGGCGACCTCCCTGCTGCTCGGGCTGTTCTTCATGCTGGTCCTGCCCGGGCTCGGGTTCGCCTGGGGCGTCGCCCTGGGGGCCGTGGTCAGCCCGACCGACGCCGTGGCGACCTCGATCGTCCGGCGCACCCCGGTGTCCAAGCGCGTCGTGGCGCTGCTCGACGGCGAGAGCCTGCTCAACGACGCGACGGCGCTCGTGCTGCTCCGCACCGCGATCGTCGCCACGGCGGCGTCGTTCTCGTTCTGGGGCGCGGTCGGCACCTTCGCCTGGTCGGTGGTCGTGGCGCTCCTGGTGGGGGTGCTCGTCGGGGCGGTCAACCTCGCGGTCCGACGGCGCGTCACCGACCCGACCGTGAACACCGTCATCTCGTTCACGGTCCCGTTCGTCGCGGCGGTGCCGGCCGAGGCGCTTGGCGCGTCCGGGCTGGTCGCGGCCGTCGTCGCGGGCCTGGTGACCGGGTTCCGCTCGCCGCGCGAGCTGTCCCCGCAGAACCGCCTGTCGGACACGCAGAACTGGCGCACCGTCGAGCTCGTCCTGGAGGGCGCGGTGTTCCTCACGATGGGCCTGCAGCTCCGGTCGGTGGTGACGGCCGTGGAGCAGGACCTCGCCGGCGTCGGGCCCGCGGTGCTCGTCGCGGCCGGCGCCCTGGCGCTGACGCTCCTGGTGCGCGCGGCCTACGTCGCGCCGCTGCTCGCGGCGCTCGACCGGCGCGTCCGGCGCGGCGAACGCATGCAGGACCGGCTGCTGGGCATGCAGGACGAGCTGAGCACCCCGGAGGGCAAGCAGGACACCTTCGAGCGGATGCAGGAGCGGCGCGGTCCCCGCCGGGCGACGGAGCGGGACCTCGACCGGCTCTCGGTCCGGATCACCCGGGTGCTGGCCGACATCGACTACTTCCTGCGCGAACCGCTCGGGTGGCGCGAGGGCACCGCCGTGGTCTGGGCGGGCATGCGCGGCGCCGTCACGGTGGCGGCCGCGCAGACCCTGCCCGAGGACACTCCGCAGCGTTCCGTCCTCGTGCTCATCGCGTTCACGGTGGCGCTGCTGTCGCTCGTGGTCCAGGGCGGGACGGTCGGGCCGCTGCTGCGCCGCATCACGCCGCCGGTCGACGAGGCGGCGGTCCGGGAGCGGGACGACGCGGAGCGCACGCGGATCTTCGAGCTGCTGCGCACCAGCGCCGAGACCATCCCGGAGCCGCCGGAGCTCACGCGCGACCCCAGGCCCGAGACGTTCGGGGTGTCCAAGAAGCACCGCCTCGAGGTGATCGCCGCCCAGCGGTCGGCGCTGCTGGACGCCCGCGACAACGGCACGTTCGACGCCGACGTCCTGGCCCACGTGCTGGCGACCCTGGACGCCTCGCAGATCGACATCGAGATGCGGGGCGGCCCGGTCACCTGAGGGCGTCCCCTGAGGGCCCGGTTCACCGAGCTCGGTCGGTTGCTTCGAGATCGGTCGGTCGACCGACCGATCTCGAAGCAACCGACCGAAGTCACGGGTCAGCCGGTCACGAACGTCCCGGGGTCAGCACGTCGACGCCGTCGAGCGTGAACGTGCCGCTCACCACCCGGATCTCCACGGTGTGCTGCCGGTTCGCCAGGTCATGCAGCCAGTACGACGTCTCGCGGGTGCCCACGGGCCCGACCTGCACGGTCTCGGGCACCCCGCCGTCCACCGCCACCTCCAGGGTCGCGGCGGCCGTGGCGCCGAACAGGTTCAGGCCGGTGCCGCGGAACGCCACGTCCACCGACTGCCCCGCCTTCAGGACGTGCTGCGTCCGGTTGAAGTGGGCGTAGCCCGCCTGGGTGAACGTGAAGCCGTCCGGGTAGGTCAGCCGCGCGTCCGAGTCGTCGATCTTCTCCGACGCCCAGGCGTGCCCCGGCACGGCGGTGACCGCGAGGTTGTCGTACTGCGTGTTGTAGAACCCGCTGGTCAGCGCGATGCGGCCCGTCAGCACCGGGTTGGCCGCGGCGTCGGTCCACCGGGCGAGCCGGTCGTCGTCGAGGGTCGCCGTGACGACGTTCCCCCGTGCCTCGACCGCTAGCCGGTGCCACCGGGCGCCGTCGAACCCGGCGACAGTGCCCGAGGCCACGACCTGGTCGAGCTTGCGGAGCTGCCAGCGGCCGTCCTCGTGCACGCGGACCGCGTAGGTGGCCTGGTCGCCGCCGCGGGCGTAGACCTGGCGCACGCCGAGCCCGGCGAAGTTCTCCAGCGTCGCGTCGCGGTCCACGGCGTCGAGCCGGAAGTCCACCGCCGCGGTGTAGTCGGCCCAGCGGTGGTCGCCGAGCACGGTCGACGGCGCCGCCGTCTGGAGCACGTCCTGGCGCCCGTTGCCCCAGACGTTCCAGGTGAACCCGCGGTTGCCCGCGTTGATCTGCTGCTGCAGCACGTGGCCGCGCCGCCCGTCGGCGTCGACCACCTCGAAGGCGCCGTCCTGGTCCGCCGTGTACCGCGGGGTGCCGCCGCGCCGCTCCAGGTAGGTCATCTTCTTGCCGCCGACCTTCGTCACCGGGTACCCGGCGTACTCGAAGTCGTCGCGGTACGGCAGCGGCAGGATCGTGTCCGCGGTGTCGGGCGCGAAGTCGCCCGGCGCGTACGGCTCGGTGGTGCCTCCGACGCCGTGCGCGAGCGTCGACAGCGTGACGATCGAGTACGCGGGCACCTTCACGCGGTAGACGTCGTGCTCGACGCCGCCGACCGTCTCCGTCCGGACCGGCTCGTAGACGCCGGTGTTCTGGAAGTAGTTCGCGTCGTACGCCTCGCCGGCGTCCGGGCCGCGCGTCTCCCACGCGTACAGCGGCCGGTCGGCGGGGCCCAGGTCCGCGACCTTGACCTCGAAGTACCGGTCGGTGCGGGTGTTGTTGGCGTGCACCTGCGACCACTGCGCCTCGCCGTCGGCGTCCGCGGGCGTGCGGGCGGTCAGGACGGTGCGGGTGGAGGTGTCGACGTTCGTGCCGCCGTCGCCCTTGGTGCCGTCGCCGCCCGTGGCGCCCTCGACGTACTCCCAGCCGTCGCCGACGAACTGGTGGAAGTGCCGCACGGCGACCAGGCCGACGTCGCCCTCCCAGTAGCCGGACCAGGGGTCGGAGGCCCGCACCAGGTGCTTGGGCGAGTACTGCGTGCCCTCGTACATCGCGCTGACCGCGGGCTGGAACAGGAACGTCGTCATGTGCGCGGGGTCGTTCCCGGCGCCGCTCCAGCGGTAGGCGTTGATGAACCGGTCCGCGATGTCGGCGGCCGAGACCGTGCCGCCCACGCCGCCGCGCGCCGGGTCCGCCGCGACCCGGTACTGCGGGTCGATCATCGGGGCCACGCCCTCGGAGTACAGGATCTCCTTGCCGAACTCCTTGTTCAGCCGCGTGACGTTCGGCCCGCCCACGATGTCGTAGTGGTACGCCAGGGCGTCGATCTGCTCCAGCGCCGCCGGGTCGGCCAGGATCCGCGCCGCGACGGCGTCGCCCTCCCGGTAGGAGTCCAGCGCCACGATCTTGATGTGCGAGTAGTCGTACCGGGCGTCCGGTGCCACGGCGTCCCGCTCCAGCCACTGCGCGAACCGGACCGTCCACGCCAGCTCGGACGCCTGGTAGGTCGCCCCGCGCACCTCGTTCTGCGACGGGCTCATCCAGTCGAGCTCCACCCCGTACGTGTCGTACGCGGCGTCGATCGTCTCCTTGTACCACTGGTACCGCTTCACCGGGTCGTTGCCGGTCCAGGACGGCTCGCCCCAGCGCAGCGCCTCGGTCTCGACGTCGGGGTTGATCGTCAGCGCGTCCGCGATGAAGTGGAAGCCCGCGCCGCGCAGCACGTTCGCGGGCTCGTCGGCGCTGCGCTTCGTGGCCGGCTCCGCCCCCGACGAGCTGTTGCTGTCCGCGCCGAGCTCCACCTTGATGTGCTTGAGCCCCGCGCCCGTGACCGGGTCGAAGAGCATCCGCATGATCCGCCAGTACGCCTCCGGCTGCTCCTCCTTGTAGTCGAGCAGCAGGTTGGAGGTGTTGTTGCAGGACACCGAGCCGAACCCGCCGAACGTGTTGAACGCGTCGCCGTCGGCGCGCCGCTCCACGTCGTCGCCGTCGACCAGGAGCTCGCGCCAGTCGATCGACGGGTCGTCGAGGCGGAGCACCGGCAGTTCCGGCTGGGCGGTCGTCGTGGCCGACGACGGCGTCGTGGTCGCGTCGCGTGGCGCACTCGCGCTCGCGCTGGGGGCCAGGAGGCCGCCCGCGGCGAGGACGAGGACCGCGGCGACCGCGGTGGATCTGGCCGTGCGGCGGTGGGGACGTGGCATGGGGCACTCTCCGTCGTCGTTGACTGGACCGGGCGCACGGGGGGACGATCAGCGGTGATCGTTCATGATCGTTTTGAACGACCGGCCCGTGCTCTGCTCAGCCCGAACGTAGGCGTCGGCACACGACGGGGTCAACATTCTGATCGTTAATGATCGAATCAGGCGCCCGGCCGGGACGCCTCAGCAGCTCCCGTGGGCCGCGTCGTCCCACCAGGCCAGCACCCGCGCGGCGTGGAACGTGAGCCACTTCGACGGCTGGCCCGCGTCGACGTCGACCTCGAACCACACGCGGCCCGGGTGGCGCCGCGCCTGCAGCCAGGTGCCGTCCGGCTGCCGCTGCGCGCGGACCAGCTCGACGGCCTCCGCGACCCGCGCGTCGGGCGGCGTGCCGCGGAGCTCGGCGGCCGCGCGGAAGTAGTCGGTGGCGCTGAGCACGTCGTAGAACGACCGGAACGGGTAGGCGAGCCGGAACACCCAGTCGGCGACGGGCTCGCCCGTGGTCAGGCGCCGGATCAGGTGCCGCTGAAGCAGGTACTCCTCGGCCCGCTCCTGCGCCTGGCGGACGGCGTCCGTGCCACCCGTGGCCTCCTCGTAGGCGAGCAGGCCCTTGAGGGAGTTGAGCGTGGACCTGACCGAGGCGCGGGTCGACCCCTCGACCCACTCGCAGTTCCAGCCGCCCTCGTCCATCTGGTGCGCGACGAACCAGTCGGCGATGCCCTGGACGTCCGCCCCGAGCCACACGCCGTTGGCCAGTGTGAACCCGTTGATGCAGGCGTCCACCTCGCCGCCCCAGTAGGGCAGGTCGTCGTACTCCCAGCGGGCGTTGGCCGAGATCAGCGCGACGGTGTCCCGGTCGTGCAGCACGGCGGCGTCCAGGCCCCACTCGCGCAGCGTGTTGAGCGACCACGTGGTCGCCGTCCACGGCTGCCCGGCGCCGGGCTGGGCCTCCGGTCCGGAGAAGTCGAAGCCCGCGGGGAAGAACGCGCCGCCGGCCCACGTCCCGGCGTCGTCCTGCCGGGCCAGCAGGCCCGCCCCGAGGCCCTCGGTGGCCACGCGGTCCCGGGTGGCGCGCCAGACGGCGTCGGGGGCGCGTGCCAGGTCGCGCTCCACCTGCCAGCGCAGCGCCGGGTCGCTGTCGAGCAACCACGCCAGCACGTCGTCGGACACCCGCGAGGAGGTCATACGCCGAGACTAGAGCGCGACCGTCGCGCGTTCCAGGCAAGTGCGGGTGACCTGCCGCCCGACGTTGCGACCCGATTCGACCCGGCATACGTTCGCGCCATGACCAACGTTGCCGAGACCATCGTCGAGATCATCGAGGACGCGGGGGTCGAGCGGGTCTACGGCCTGCCGGGCGACTCCCTGAACGGGTTCACGGACGCCATCCGGCGCAACGACACGGTGACCTGGCAGCACGTGCGGCACGAGGAGGCGGCGGCGTTCGCGGCGGCCGCCGAGGCTGCCCTGACCGGCGAGCTCGCGGTGTGCGCGGGGAGCTGCGGGCCCGGCAACCTGCACCTGATCAACGGGCTCTACGACGCCAACCGGAGCCGGGTGCCCGTGCTCGCGATCGCGGCGCACATCCCCGGGGCCGAGATCGGCAGCACCTACTTCCAGGAGACGCACCCGCAGGAGCTGTTCCGCGAGTGCAGCGTCTACACCGAGCTGGTGAGCATGCCCGAGCAGCTCCCGCGGGTGCTCGAGATCGCGATGCGCACCGCCGTGGAGCGGCGCGGCGTCGCCGTCGTCGTCGTGCCGGGCGAGGTGTTCCTCGCCGAGAGCGCGGGCCGCAAGAAGTCGGCGCCGATCCGGGCGACCCAGCCCGTGGTGCGCCCGGGCGAGCACGAGCTGGGGATCGCGGCGCAGATCCTGAACGAGGCGAAGAGGGTGACCATCCTGGGCGGCGCCGGCACGGAGGGCGCCCACGAGCAGGTGGTCCGGATCGCCGAGAAGCTCAAGGCGCCGGTGGTGCACGCGCTGCGCGGCAAGGAGTTCCTGGAGTACGACAACCCGTACGACGTCGGCATGACGGGGCTGCTCGGCTTCGCCTCCGGCTACCGGGCCATGGAGAGCTGCGACGCCCTGCTCATGCTCGGCACCGACTTTCCCTACCAGCAGTTCTACCCGTCCAAGGCGCAGATCGTGCAGGTCGACCTGCGGGGCGAGCAGCTCGGCCGGCGCACGCCCATCGACCTCGGCCTGGTGGGCGACGTCGGCGACACGATCGAGGCGCTCCTGCCGCGGCTCGACGACAAGAGCAACCGCCGGCACCTCGACTCCTCGCTGAAGCACTACGCGCGGGCGCGCAAGAGCCTCGACGAGCTGGCCGACAACGACCGCAACCGCGAGCCGATCCACCCGCAGTACGTCGCGCGGCTGGTCAGCGAGCTGGCGACCGACGACGCGGTGTTCATCCCCGACGTCGGCTCCCCCGTGGTCTGGGCCGCCCGGTACCTGACGATGAACGGCCGGCGCCGCCTCATCGGGTCGTTCAACCACGGGACGATGGCCAACGCCGTGCCGCACGCGATCGGCGCCCAGTCGGCGTTCCCGGGGCGCCAGGTGGTCGCGCTGGCGGGCGACGGCGGGCTCGCGATGCTGCTGGGCGAGCTGCTGACGATCCGGCAGAACAAGCTGCCCGTGAAGATCGTGGTGTTCAACAACTCGTCGCTGAACTTCGTCGAGGTGGAGATGAAGGCCGCCGGGTTCGTGAACTTCGGCACCCACCTCGACAACCCGAACTTCGCGGACGTCGCGAACGCCATGGGCATCCACGGCCAGCGGGTCGAGCAGCCCGACGACCTGGAGGGCGCCCTCCGCGCCGCCTTCGAGCACGACGGCCCGGCGCTCGTCGACGTCGTCACCGCGCAGCAGGAGCTGTCGATCCCGCCCGCGATCAGCGCCCAGCAGGTCAAGGGCTTCACGCTGTACGCGATCCGCACGATCATGTCCGGCAAGGGCGACGAGCTGGTCGACCTCGCCGACACGAACGTGTTCCGGCGGCTGTTCGACTAGGCGACGGGCGGGCGGCTCAGGGTGGCCGGTTGTGTGCCCGGTTCGGTGCCAGGTTCCGTGCCGTGCTCGACCGCCTGCTTCAGGGTGGTCCACGGGTCCAGCCCGGCCCCGGCGCGCTGCTCGGCGTCGGCCCGGTCCGCACCGAGCGCGGCGCGGACAGCCGTCCCGACGGCGGCGAGCTCCTCGGCGTCGTCCGGGTCCGGGACCTGGCCCAGGTCGTCGAAAGCGCGCCGGGCCAGGCCGAGCAGGCGGGCCGCGCGGACCAGGTCGTCGTCGGCCACGGCGGTCGCGGCGGCGCCGACGTACGCGTACGGGACGAAGTCGCGGTACCCGCCGCCGACGATCCGGGACCGGCTGGTCGCGAACCGCGCGCGGGCCGCGGCCGTCTCGCCGAGGCTGAGCTCCGTGAACGCCAGGTTGTGCAGCTCGGAGGTGACGGTGTCGTCGTTGCCGAGTGCCTCGTTGAGCTCGATGCTCTCCTGGTAGAGCAGGCGGGCGCGCGGCAGGTCGCCCGCCATGCGGGTGACGCCGGCCAGCACGTGCCGCGGGCGCTCCTCCAGGCGGCGGTCGCCGGTGCGGACGGCGACCGCGAGCGCCTCCGAGGCGATCCGCGCGGCCTCGGTCAGGTCGCCGCCGCGGATCGCGAGCCGGGAGCGCATGTAGAGCGCCTCGACGAGCGCGGGCAGGTCGTCGGCGGCGCGGGCCCGCTCGGCCTCGTCGTCCGCCAGGCGCGCGACGGCGGCGTCGTCCCCGCGCCGGAAGGCCGCGCGTGCGGTCTCGCTGAAACTCATCCGGGTCGCCTCTCTCGTAGCCCCGGTGAGCCTAGCCGGGCGGCGACGCCGACCGGGCGGCCGTCGACCGGGCGGCCGTCGACCGGGCGCGGCCGCCGACCGGCATGACGCAGCTCACCTTTGAGGCCCAGGTTTCTTCGCTTTGGCGCGCTCGAAAGCGAAGAAACCTGGGCCTCAAAGGTGAGGTGCGTCCTCGTCGAGGAAGTGGTTGTCGTGGGCCTCGTGCAGCCGGTCCATGTCGACCTCCTGGGCGGTGTGCTGAAGAGCGGAGAGCTGCGCGAAGTAGTCCTCCCGGCGCACTCCCGGCGCGAGCACCATGAGCAGGGTGGCCGGCTCGTCACGTTCCTTGCGGAGCCCGTGCACGGTCCCGCGCGGGGAGTGCGCCGTGTCGCCCGGGCGCAGGGTGCGCCACGCGGTCCCGTCGAAGTAGTCGACCTCGCCGTCCTCGACCACGAAGGTCTCGCCGAATGTGGTGTGGAAGTGCGGGGCCGGCCCCCTGCTGGTGGGCGCCAGTCGCCAGCGGTAGAGGCTCAGGGCTCCGTCGGTCTCCGCGGCGCTCGCGAGGATCTCGATGGTCGAGCCGCTGCCGCCGAGGCGGATCAGTCGGTCGCCGGTCTGCTGTGTCGTGTCCTGTGTCATGCCCCGAGTCTCGGCGGCGGCGCGCCCCAGCCGCGCTCGATTCGGCTGTGGCCGAACGGTCTGGTTCTGCCTGCGGCGATACCCCGACAATGGGGCCGTGATCCGCTACCGACTGGGCGCCGGCGCCGCGAGCGTGCGGTGGGCGATGTCGCCGGTCCACGAGGTGGTCAGCCTCGCCCGGCTGCTGACCGAACCGCGCCGGCACCCCGTGTTCCAGCCGTGGCTGCGCCGCCGTCGGCAGCGCCTGAGGGGCCTGGACCTGTCGGCACTGACGGTCTTCATGGCCGACGGCGCCTACCGCCCCGACTTCCTGGACCCGTCACCGATGTCCAGCGAGCCGACCTTCGACGACGGCCTGGCCGCCCTGCTCGCCGCGCCGCTCGACCAGGTGCACGCCGAGCTGGTCGACGCCACGGCCGGGCACGACGACGACGTCCGCCGCCGGCTGCTCGGCGACCCCGAGCGGGCCCGCACCGAGGCCGCCGCCGCGGTGCGCCGCCTGTGGAAGGCGGCCGTGGAACCGGAATGGCCGTCCATGCGGCAGGCGCTCCGTGCCGAGATGCTGGACCGGGCCGTGCAGGTCAACCGCGAGGGCCTGCGCGCCGTGATCCCGCGCCTGCACCCCTCCGCGAGCGCCGACGGCGACACCCTCACGATCGCGTCGGCCGTCGACGTCGGCGTCGACTGCCCGGACGGGCTCATCCTCGTGCCGTCGCTGTTCATCACGGACCGCGTGCAGTGCACCACCTCGGACCACTGGTCCCCGGCGATCTGCTACCCGGCGACGGGCCGGTACCTCTGGTCGGCGCCCGTGACCCCGCGGTCGCTGGACCGGCTGCTGGGCGCCACCCGGTCGCGGATCCTGGCCGCGCTCGTCACACCGCTGCAGACCTCCGTGGTGGCCGACCTGGTCAGCGTCACGAAGCCGACGGCCAGCGAGCACCTGACGATCCTGCGCGACGCCGGGCTGATCGACAGCAGCCGGGCCGGACGGACGGTCACGCACGAGCTCACCGCGGCCGGCCGCGCCCTGCTGGAGGCGGCGCCGCCGCGCGGCTGAGCTGCTTGTCGCCGCCTCGCTCCCCCGCTACCGTCCTGGCGAGACGACCACACCGCAAGACCACACCACCGCAAGACCACACCGCACGACCACACAGCACAGGGGGCACGTGATGGCCGAGGGGACAGTGTCGGCGTACGACGCCGGGAGCGGCTGGGGCGTGATCGTGCCGGACGGCGGCGGTCCGCCCGTGTGCGTGCACCAGGTCGAGATCCGGTCGCACGGCGACCAGGCGCTGGAGCGGGGCGAGCGGGTCGCCTTCACGATCGAGCAGCACGACGACGGCCCGCGCGCCGCCGCCGTCAGCCCGCTCGGCCCGATCCTTGACGAGGAGGAGCTGGCGGGGCTCGGGCTCGCACCGGAGCCCGAGCCCGCCGGGGAGGGCGCGGCGGCGGAGTCGTCGACGTCGGCGCGCCCGACACCTGCGCCGTCGGACCAGCCGGTCAAGCTCCCCACCTGGATGCGGGCCGTGATCGCGCTGGTCGCCCTCGCCGCCCTGCCCAGCCTGGTGATCGGCGTGATCCAGGTGGCGAACGGGCACGAGGAGTGGACACCGCTGCTGATCAGCGGCGTCATCATGCTCGTGGTGCTCCGGTGGATCCCGCACGACCTCTGGTGAGCGGGGGTCAGCCAGGGCGACCCCGGGGCGCGCAACCCTCGGCTACGGTCACGAGGTGCCGGCCGACCTCGCGCTCGGCGCGGCGAGGCCCTACGGGCTGCTCCGGCGATCGGGCTCCTGGTCCCGGGCAGCCGCCGGGCGGCCGGGGAAGTACTTGCACCCCCGGGTGGGTAACGGAGATGTAGCACTGCTACCTCTCCGTTACCCACCCCCAGGGATGACGTCTGCCCCGGACCTCAGGCGAGGTGCCAGACCTCCTGCATGTCGCGCCAGCCCTCGCCCGGCGCGGCGTCCTTGCCGAACGCCGTCTGGCAGGGGTCGGTGTGCGTCCACCACTCCTGGGTCACCGGATCCTCCGCGATCCGGGCCATGTCGGCCTCGTGGTCGTCGCCGGTGTACTCGTAGTAGGCGAACAGCGTGTCCTCCAGCACGAAGATCGTGTAGTTGTGCACGTTGCAGGCCTGGAGCGTCGCCTCGACCTGCGGCCAGACGGCGGCGTGCAGGCGCAGGTACTCCTCGCGCTTCTCGGGGACGACGTCGACCACGAGACCGTGCCGCTCGACCTGCTGTCCCACCTGCTGCTCTGCCTGTCGGTTCACGGGTCGGCACGGTACCAGGTACGTCCGACGACGCGGCTGGTCAGAGCCCGAGACGGACGGTCAGAGCCCGATGGTCAGGGGCTCGTCGGGCAGCGCGTCCGACCGTTCGGCGGCGAGCAGCGCGGCGAGCAGGGACGGCAGGTCGCGGGGCCCGAAGAACTCGCCGTCGCCCGGGGCGTCCAGGTCGGCGCGCGACCACCACCGCGCGTCGACGATCCCCTCGGTGTCCGGATGCCCTGGCGTGCCCGGCGCGAGGCCCGACGACGGGTCGAAGGCCTCGGTGCGCACGAGGTAGAAGTCCTCGTGCACGCCCCTGAAGTCGGACCGGGCGAAGCCCGGGTACTCGACCTGGCGGGTCCACACCGGCGCGAGCGGCCCGGCGGGCACGACGAGCCCGACCTCCTCGAAGAGCTCGCGGCGCAGCGCCTCCTCGACGGTCTCCCCGGCCTCGACCCCGCCACCCGGCCCGATCCAGACGGTGCCCTCCTCGATCGCGTGCGCGACGAGCAGGATGCGGTCGTCCGCGTCGAGGACCAGGCCTCGGCACTGCCGACGCAGCGGTCGCGACGGGTCAGGGAGCGGGGGATCAGGAAGCGAAAATTCTGGCAGCGGAGGGTTCGGGAGCGCGGGCATCCGGGGACCGTATCGCGGGGCACCGGGCGCGGCCAGGTCATTCCGGGCTCAGCCCCGCCCCGTCGTCCTCTCTGTCACCTTGGCCGCCGCCCCGATCAGCCTCGGCCCCTCCGCGAGGCGACGCCGGTACGCGGCCGGGCTGACGTCGAACGCGCGCGTGAACGCCGTGCTCAGGGCGAAGCCGCTGGAGTACCCGACGCGCTGGGCCACGGCGTCGAGCGTGAGCGAGCGGTCCACGAGGAGGTCGCGCGCGAGGGCGAGCCGCCAGCTCGTCAGGTACCGCAGCGGCGGCGTGCCGACGCGCTCGGTGAACCGCGCGGCGAGCGTCGCGCGCGAGACCGCGGCCCGCCGGGCGAGGTCCGCGACGGTCCAGGCCCGCTCGGGCTCGGCGTGCATCGCGCGGAGCGCCGCGCTCACCACGGGGTCGCCGACGCCGCCCAACCAGCTCGGCGTGGTCGGCGGGTGCGCGGCGGTCCAGGCGCGGATCGACTCGATGGTCACGACGTCGACCAGGCGGTCGAGCACCACGCTCTGGCCGAGGTCGTCGCGCGCGATCTCCCGCGCCAGGTGGCCGACGAGCGCCGGGTCCAGCGCACCCGCCTCGACGACGGCGGCGTCGGGCAGCACCTCGGTGACGAACCGGCCCACGCTGCCGACGTCGGCGTAGGAGGCGACGATCATCCGGTCCGGGCCGTCGGCGTCGTTGCCCCAGTGCCGCAGCCCGTGCGCGAGAGCCAGGTCGAGCGGGGCGCCGTCCGGCGTGACGCAGCGCTGGCCGGGCTCGATGATCGCGACCGTCGCGCTGCCCGCGGCGTCGGCCACCCGATAGGGCAGCGGGCCGCGGACCAGCGCGACGTCCCCCGTGCGCAGCTCGTGCACGACGTCGCCCGCCTCCAGCAGGCCGCCGCCCGACGTGACGATCACGACCGTGAGCGCGGCCTCGTCCTCGACCCGCACCGCCCAGGGCGCGCGCATCGACATCAGGAGCGTGAAGGCGCCCTCGGCGTGCGGGTGCGCGAGGAGCTGCGACAGCGGGTCCATCCCCCGATCCTAGACGCTGGAACATGAGGCGTGGATTCTGGGCTATTCAGAGTCCAGGCGTCCGGCGCTTCGATAGACCCATGACCACTTCGGAGAACACCGCACAGACCGCCACGACCACCGCGCCGATCCTCGTCACCGGCGGCACCGGCCGCACCGGCCGCCGCGTCGCCGACCGGCTCCGCGCCCAGGGCCGCCCGGTCCGCATCACCTCGCGCTCGGCCGCTGCTGCCTCGACCGAGTCCTCGACCGGTCCCTCGACCGTCCCGTTCGACTGGCACGACGACGCCGGCTGGGACGCCGCGCTGGACGGCACCTCCGCCGTCTACCTCTGCTACTCCCCCGACCTCGCCCTGCCCGGCGCCGATGCGGTGATCGACGCGTTCACCGCGCGCGCCGTCCGGCACGGCGTCGAGCGCATCGTCCTGCTCTCCGGCCGCGGGGAGGACGGCGCGCGAGCCTGCGAGGACCTCGCGCTCGCCGCCTCGGCCGCCACGACCGTGGTGCGCTGCTCCTGGTTCCAGGAGAACTTCAGCGAGCACTTCCTGCTCGACGGCGTGCTCGCCGGCCGCATCGCCGTCCCGGCCGACCAGGTGCGCGAGCCGTTCGTCAGCCTGGAGGACGTCGCCGACGTCGCGACCCTCGCGCTCACGAGCGACAAGCACGCGGGCGAGGTCCTGGAGCTGACCGGACCCGAGGCCCTGACCTTCACGGAGGTCGCGCGCGTGCTGAGCGCGGCGACGGGCCGGACGGTCGAGCACGTGCCGCTCACGCCCGCCGACTTCGTCGCCGAGCTCACCGCCGCGGGCGTGCACCCCGAGGAGGCCGAGGGCCTCGCCTGGCTCTTCCAGGAGGTGCTCGACGGGCGCAACACGGCGACCACGGACACCGTCGAGCGCGTGCTCGGCCGGCCCGCGACGTCGTTCGACGCCTTCGCCCGCAGCGCCGCGGCGGCCGACGCCTGGGCGCTCCCCGCCTGAGGCCGACACGGCTGGGGGCCGGGCGGGGCGAGGACGACCGTCAGTGGTGGTGCCCGTGCCCGTCGGCGGGCACCACCGGCGTCGCCCCGGGCCGGGTCCACTGCGGCGTGGGCCGGCTCGTCGGACCCCAGGTGGGCTCGCCCTCCGCGTCGGTGGCCCAGTACCAGCACGAGGTGCGGCCCGCGGGCCAGCCGTCGGGCGCGTCCTCCCAGGTCTCGCCGCGACCGTACGGCGTCATGTCGAGCAGGCCGAAGATCCCGGCGGCCGGCTCGTTGCCCCGGCCGGTGGTCCGGTAGGTGAGGTAGACGCGGTCGCCGTCGCGCAGGAAGGAGGCGATGTGGCCCATGTCGACGCCGAGGGGCGCGGGCAGGTCGCGCACCGAGTACCAGGGCTCGGTGTAGCCCATGAACTCCACGAACGGCGCGACCTCGGCCCAGGGCCCCTCGGTCAGCATCGCGAAGGACACGCCGCGCGCGCGGAGGTACGGGGCGGACTGCTGGACGTGCCAGGAGTTCATGGTGCAGCCGGGGCACTGCCCGCTGATCGGGTCGCCGTCGTGCCACATGTGCTGGTAGACCACGAGCTCGTCGCGCCCCTGGAACAGATCGGCGAACGGCACCGGGCCGTCGGCCCCGGTGACCGGGACGGTGCCGTCGAGCTCGAACATCGGCAGCCGGCGGCGAGCGGCGGCGAGCGCGTCGCCCGCGCGGGTGTGCGCCTTCTCCAGCGCCAGGAGCTCGTCGCGGGCGGCCTCCCAGGCGTCCCGGTCGACGACGGGCGGACGGGCGGGAGCGCTGGTCGTGACGGGCGTCTCGGTCATGGTGTCCTCCGGGGGATGCGGGCCGGGCGCCCCGGACGGGCGCCCCGGGAGTACCGACGACGGCGGCGGCCCGGACTCATCGCCCGTCACTGCCCGTCGAGGTCGATCACCTGCGTGGCGTACCCCCGCAGCAGCGGCCGGTTGGAGACGACGACCAGCACCCCGTCGCGACTGCGCTCGACGACCCGCCGGACCAGCAGCCGCTCGGTCTCCACGTCCAGCGACGCGGACAGGTCGTCGATGACCCGGACCGCCGCCGGGTGGGCGAGCATCCGCGCCGCCGCGAGCCGGTGGAGCTGGCCGCCGGAGAGCCGGTGCCCGCTGGGCCCCACCTCCGTGTCGGCCCCGTCGGTGAGGTGCGGCAGGTCGCGCGAGAGCGTGCTGGCCTCCAGCGCGGCGTCGAGGTCGGCGCGCGGCCGGTCGAGCAGCACGTTCTCGTGGAGCGTGCCGCTGAACACGTGCGGCACCTGCGGCGTGTAGCCCGCCAGCGGCGGCGTGAACGCCTCGCCCGGGTCGCGCTGCTCGCCGAGGATCGTCACCGTCCCGGCCGACCTGGGGAGCAGCCCGAGCAGCGTCCGCACGAGCGTCGTCTTGCCCGAGCCGACCTGCCCCGTGATCAGCACGATGTCGCCCGCCACGGCCGTGAGGCTGACGCCCGAGAAGCAGGGCGTGCCGTTCGGGTGCACGTAGGCCAGGTCGTCGACGACGATCACCGGCGCGGCCCGCCCCGTGTCGCCGGACGGCGCGGGACGCGCTGCGCCGTCGGACACGGCGCCGTCGGGGACCACGCCGTCGGGTACCACGCCGTCGGGCACCACGCCGTCGGCCACGGAACCTACCCGGGTGACGACGGCGCGCGCCGTGCCGCTGGGCGTGAGCTCCGCGAGGCGGCCCCGGGTCACGGAGAAGCGCTGGTACCGGCTGACGAAGTTGCCGATCGCCGCGACCAGCGTGCCGAGGTTGCCGAGCGTGTAGACGAACAGGGCGAAGTCGCCGACCAGGAAGGTGCCGTCCTGGATGCCGTCCGCGACGACCACCATCACCAGCGCGGAGCCCAGCAGCGTCACGAACCCCTGGGTCGAGGCGAGGACGCCGCCGAACACGCCGTCGCGCACCGCGGCCCGACGTCGGGTCGCGTTGAGCTCCCGCACCCGGCCGCCGATCGCGTCCGCGGCGCCGGAGATCTTGATCGTCTCCATCCCGGCGAAGCACTCCCGCAGGAAGGCGGACACGCTGCTGGCGGCCGCGAGGTTGACGGCCCGCAGCCGCTTGATCTCCTTGCTCACCACGAACGCGATCACCGCGAGCGCCAGCGTGGGCAGCACGGCCAGCACCGTCACCCGGACGTCGATCACGAACAGCACCGCGAGCGAGCCGCCGCTGAGCACGAGGGCCGAGGTGACGAGCTGGAAGCCGCGCTTGCCGAGCACCTCGGCCACCTCGACCGTGTCCTCGCGGAACCGGGTGAGCACGTCGCCGGCGGGCACCTTGAGCGGCAGCGCCGCGGGCCGGGCGAACATCTGCCGGAGCAGGGTGGTGCGCACGTCGGTGTAGACGCGGTACCGGAAGACGGTGTCGACGGCCATCCACGCGGCGGCGCCGAGCGCGTTGGCGACCTTGAAACCCACGTAGGCGAGCAGCGGCGCCAACGGGACGCCCCAGAGGGCGTCGCTGCCGGGGAGCTGGTTGAGGAAGTCCCGCAGCGCCAGGCCGGGCACCAGGGCGCAGAGGAAGAAGACGATCCCGACCAGGACGTCGCCCACGAAGAGCCAGAGGTGACGCCGCGTGACGTGCACGAGAATCCCGAGCCGGCCCAGGTCCCGACGTGGTCGCTGCCCGGTCGCGTGGCCGCCCGTCATACCGCCGCCGCCCGGAGCAGCGCGGCGAAGCGGGACTCGCCGTCGGCCAGGAGCTCGGCGCGCGGGCCGTACTCGACGACCCGGCCGTGGTCGACCACGAGGATGCGGTCGACGCGCTCGAGCGTGCTCAACCGGTGCGCGATGACGAGCGACGTGCGGCTGCGCACCAGCGGCGCGAGCGCTCGGTCGAGGCGTTCCTCGGTCGTCGGGTCGAGCCGGGCCGAGGCCTCGTCCAGGACGAGCACCGCCGGGTCGCGCAGCAGGGTGCGCGCCATCGTGAGCAGCTGCGCCTGCCCGGCCGACAGGCTGTGCTCGGTGATCTGCGTGTCCAGACCCTGCTCGAACTCCGCGAGCCACGGCCCGAGGCCGAGCTCGCCGAGCACGGCGAGGATACGCTCGTCGGCGACGTCGGGGTCCAGCAGCGCGATGTTGTCGCGCACCGACGCGTCCAGCACGAACACGTCCTGGCTGACGAGCGCGACGTGCTCCCGGACCGACCGCAGGCTCAGGTCCTCGACGGAGCGGCCGCCCAGGCACACCGTCCCGGCGTCGGGCCGGGCCAGCCCGACGAGCAGCCGCGCGATCGTCGACTTGCCGCTCCCCGTGTGCCCCACGACGCCCACGCTGGTCCCGGCGGGCACCGCGAAGCTCACGTCCCGCAGCACGGGGTGGCCCGGGGTGTAGCCGAAGGTCACGCCGGAGAGCTCGACGCTCAGGGGCTCGCGCAGGGAATCGTCCAAGGGGTCGCCCAGGGGTTCGCCCGGCGTGCCGCTCGTGCCGAGCAGGGCGCCGCCGCCCTCCGGCTCGACGTCGACCGCGAGCAGCTCCCGCGTGCGCTGCACGCCCGCCATGGCCCGCTGGTAGTCCTGGAGCTGCGTGGACAGGTTGATGAGCGGCTCCTGGATCTGCTGGGCGAACGCGAAGATCAGGTAGACCGTGCCGATCGTCATCGCGCCCGTGCCGAACCGCCAGCCGCCGAGCGCCATCGCCAGGGCGGTGACGACGGCCGTGAACACCGAGGCGGAGGCCCACACCAGGCTGCTCCCGACGAGCGCCGCGCGCAGGTCCCCGCGCAGCAGCGCGGAGTTCAGGGTCTCGTAGCGGCGCAGCGTGTGCCCGACGGCGCCGAAGGCCTTGAGGTCCTCCAGGCCGGAGATGCGCTCCTCGACGAAGCCCATGAACCGGCCCACCGCCGCGCGGTACCCGACGTGCGCCCCGCGGCCCAGCACCGCGATGCGCCGCAGCAGCACCACGCCGAGCACCAGGCAGACCAGGAACAGCAGGCCGATGCGCCACTCCACGGCGAACATGGCCACGACGACCCCCACCACCAGCAGCGCCTCACCGGCCACGGCGACCACGAAGCGGGAGAAGAGGTTGCTCAGCAGCCCGATGTCGCCGTCGACCCGCTCGACCATCTCCCCCGGCGTGGTGCGGTGGTGGAACGCGACGGGCAGCCGGAGGCAGTGGTCGAGCACGCGCTCCCGGAGCCGGTTGGTCGACCGCCAGGCCACGGACTCCGCGAGGCCCGCCTCCACCGCCTGCAGCGCGAACCGCACGATCCCGATCAGCAGGAACAGGCCCACCAGGTGCACCGCCGGCCCAATACCCGCAGGCTCGGGACCCACGGGCTCAGGACCCGCAGACCCGGTCACGCTGTCGATGAACGCCCGCACGACGAACGGGCTGGCCAGGCCGCACGCCGTGCCCGCGAGGAGCACCACCCCGAGCAGCGCGGTCCGACGTCGCTCGCGCCGCAGGTAGGACCACAGAAATCCCCAGTCACGCATGACCCATGAGCCTCACTCCGTCGGGCGCCCACCTCTGCCTGCCAACTTGCCTGCCAGCCTGTCTGCAACCTGCCTGCATCTCCGCCAGAACCACCACAAACCGGCTGGTACAACGTGGACGCTACCAAACGGCGCATCGAGGAGGGAACCTCACACCGAGGGTGTGACCGGAGCCATGCTCAGGCGGTCGGTTCCGCCCGGCGCTCCGCCGCGGCCGAGCGGCTCGTGCGCAGGTGCTCGCGGGCGAGCCGCGCGGCAGCCTCGGCGTCCCGGTCGCGGACGGCGTCCAGCAGCGCCCGGTGCTCGTCGGCGATGCCCGCCAGATCGGAGTGCTGGGCCAGGAGCCAGCGCACCCTGCTGGCGGTGACGGCGTGCAGCTCGGCAAGCACCGGGTTGCCCGCCGCCGCGACGACCGCCTCGTGGAAGTCCGCAGCCGCCCGCCGCGCCGCCGGGGCGTCACCGCGCCGTGCGGCGGCGTCCTCGCGCTCCCACGCCTCGGTCAGCGCCGCGAGCTGCTCCGCGGTGCGCCGCTGCGCGGCGAGCCGAAACTGCGTGGGGTCGGTCGCCTCGCGCACCTCCTGCAGGTGCGCGACGTCGGCGTCGGTGAACTCCCGCACGACGGCCCAGGTCCGCGGGCGCGGCGTGACCAGCCCCTCCCCGACGAGCGCCCGCAGGGCATCGCGCACCGGGATCCGGCTCACGCCCAGCTCCGCGGCGAGGTCGCGCTCCACGAGCCGGCTGCCCGGCGCGGGGGGGGGGGGCGCGAGGCGACCCCCCAGGGGGAAAGCAAACACAAAACAACCCAACCCCCCAACAACAGCCCCCCAC
>NZ_JBHWLR010000001.1:72590-111254 GCF_042731755.1 Promicromonospora sp. NPDC059942 | reverse complement strand
GGGCGGGTTTTTCTTCAAGGGCCCGGTTTCTCTAGGTGGTCTTTCTCTCCCCCGTCTCCTGGCGGACCCCCCCCGCGACGCGCACCGACTCGGGCTCGAAGTCGCCGTCCGGCGGCATGCTCATGGGCGCCATCCTGCCAGGAACCAGAATGGGATACCATTTTTCCATGCCCTCCCGACGCAGTCCGCGAGTCATCGCGTGCGTAACCGCCGGCCTGCTGCTGACCGGATGCGGAGCGGCGACCCCTGCGGCATCACCCGCGACGACGGCCCCGCCGACCGCGGCACCGTCCCCCACCGCTCCGTCCCCTACCGCTCCATCCACCGCCACGCCGTCCACCACCACGCCGTCCCCCACTGCTCCGGAGCTCCTGCTGGTCACGCAGGCCGACCGCGACTCGGTCGCCGTCGTCGACCCCGGTGACCGCGACGGGTCGGCCGTCGTCGACGAGATCACCGTCGGCGCGGCCCCGTGGGACGTCGCGGTGCACGCCGAAACGGGCCGCGCCTTCGTCTCAACGGCCCAGGGCGTGGCGGTCGTGGACCTCGCCACGGGCGAGCGGACCGACCTGGTCGGGTACGCGCACCGCCCGGCCCGGGTCGCCTACGGCGAGTACCGCCCCGGCGGCCTCGGGCTCGCGGTCTCCCCCGACGGCGGCACCGTGTACGTGGCGGTGAGCACCGGGGACGCGGCGTTCCTCGAGGTGGTCGACGTCGCCGACGGCGAGGTCGTGGGCTCCGTCCCCGTCGGACGGCGGCCCTTCGACGTCCTCGTGAGCGCCGACGGCAGCGAGGTCTACACGATCGACCACGACGGGTTCACCGTCACCGTCGTCGACACCGGGACGCTGGACGCCCGCCCGATCCAGGTGGCGCCGTTCGGCACCGAGGGCGGACTCGCGTCGTTCGAGAAGCCGCACTACGCGGTGCTCGACCCCGACGGCGACCTGCTCCTGCCGTACCAGGGGCGGGCGCTCGCCCGCGTCGATCCGGACTCGGGCGAGGTCGCGACCACGGACCTCGCCGCGGACACCCACCAGCATGGCGTCGCCCGCGCGGACGACGGCACGCTCGTGATCGCCGGGAACGGCCCGTTCGGCAACGCCGACAGCGGTGCGAGCATCGAGGTGGTCTCCCCCGCGGGCGACTCGACGGTGCTCGCGACCGACCGGCGCCACGAGACCGTGGCGATCTGGCGAGACGTGGACGCCACGTTCGGCGTCCTGGCCGGCGGGTACACGCAGGACGGCGCCTGGGACGGCCTCACCGTCCTCCCGCTGGAGGCCGCCCTCGACGGCGCCGACGACTCGTACGAGATCCGCGTGCCGGGCCGCCCACAGGCGGTCGTCCCGGTCACGCTGCCGAGCTAGCGAAAGAACCAGCCGGCGAACGAACTGGCCGGCGAAAGAACCAAGGAGAGGCACCCGATGAGCACCACCACGCCCAGCCCCACCGCACCCGGCCCGGCCGCCGGCCCGGTCACCGTGCTGCGCGACGTCCGCCCCTGGGGCGGCGAGCGCAGCGACCTGCACGTCGCGGACGGCGTGATCACCGCCGTCGTCCCGCACGACCCGGCGGCACAGGGTGCCAGCACCGCCGAGGGCGCCGCACCCGGCGTCGTCGACGGCGGCGGCCTGCTCGCGCTGCCCGGCCTGGTCAACGCGCACGCGCACGTCGACAAGTCGTGGTGGGGCAAGCCGTGGGTGAGCTACGGCGGGGAGCCGGGCACGCAGGGCCGCATCGCGCACGAGCGCGCGCACCGCGACGAGCTCGGCATCCCGGGCGTCGACGTGACGCTCGCCGTGCTGCGCGAGTCGGTCCGCACCGGCACCACCGCCGTCCGCTCGCACGTCGACGTCGACCTGGGCGTGGGGGTGCGCGGCATCGAGGTGGTGCGCGAGGCCGTCGCCGCGCTGGGCGGCGCGGTGCACGCCGAGATCGTGGCGTTCCCGCAGGACGGCGTGCTGCGCCGCCCGGGCGTGCTGGACCTGCTCGACCAGGCCGCGGCCGCGGGGGCCGAGCACATCGGCGGCCTGGACCCGGCGTCCATCGACCGCGACCCCGTGGGCCAGCTCGACGGCCTGTTCGCGATCGCGGAGCGGCGCGGCGTCGGCATCGACGTGCACCTGCACGACGGCGGCGAGCTGGGCGCGTTCCAGATCGAGCTGATGATCGACCGCACCGTCCGGTCCAGCCTGCAGGGCAAGGTCAACGTGGCGCACGGCTTCGCCGTCGGCCAGCTCGCCGGGTCCCGGCAGGCCGACCTCGTCGCGGCGATGGGCGACGCGGGCATCACGATGACCACGGTCGCGCCGATCGGCGCCGCTCCCCTGCCGCTGCACGCGCTGCGCGCCGCCGGCGTCGCCGTCGGCCTGGGCACGGACGGCATCCGCGACCTGTGGTCCCCGTACGGCACCGGGGACCTGCTCACGCTGACCACGCAGCTCGCGCGCCTGTCCGGCTTCCGCCGCGACGAGGACCTGGTCACCGCGGCGCGGATCGCGTCGGCGGACGCCGCCCGGTTCGTCGGCCGCCCGGTGCACGACCTCGTCGTCGGCGCGCCCGCCGACGTCGTGCTGGTCGACGCCCAGAACGTGCCCGACGCCGTGGTCCGCGCCCCGCGTCGCGCCCTCGTGATCGCGGCCGGCCGCGTCGTCGCCCGGGACGGCGAGGTCCTGGTCTGACGTCGGGCTCGGCGCCACCCTCGCCGTATCGCCCCATCACCCCATCACCCCATCACCCCATCACCCCCGCATTGATCGAACCAATCGCCCCCTCGACGCCACTCCTGCCTTGACCCGCAGCGCCCCCGTCCGTAGATTGCAGGCATTTCATCGGATGTTTGTGAAGGAGCGGCATGGCCACGATCACCGGAGTGCGCGTCGAGGACGTGCGGTTCCCGACGTCGGCCACCGCCGACGGCTCGGACGCGATGAACAAGGACGCCGACTACTCGGCGGCCTACGTCGTGCTGGAGACCGACGCGCCCGACCCGGCCGGCTCCGACCCCGCCAGACCGGGCGGGCCGGGCGGGTCGGGCCGGACGCTGGGCGGCTACGGCCTGACGTTCACGATCGGCCGGGGCAACGACATCGTGGCCGAGGCCGCGCGGCAGCAGGCCGCGCTGCTCGTGGGCCGCGACGTCGACGAGATCGCCGCGGACATGGGCGCGCTCTACCGCGACCTGACCGCAGACAGCCAGTTCCGCTGGCTCGGGCCGGAGAAGGGCGTGGTGCACCTGTCGCTGGCGGCCGTGCTCAACGCCGTCTGGGACCTGGTGGCGCGCCGCGCGGGCAAGCCGCTGTGGCGCCTGCTCGTGGAGATGACGCCGGAGCAGCTCGTCGACGTCGCCGACCTGCGCTACCTCTCCGACGCCCTCACGCGCGACGAGGCGCTGGCCCTGCTCAAGGCCCGGGAGCCGGGGCGGCAGGAGCGGCTGGCCCACCTGGAGCGCACCGGCTACCCCGTGTACACGACGTCGGCCGGCTGGCTCGGCTACAGCGACGACAAGCTCCGGCGGCTGTGCCAGGAGGCCGTGGACGCCGGGTACCAGCACGTGAAGCTGAAGGTCGGGGCGAACCTCGCCGAGGACGTCCGCCGGCTGACCATCGCGCGCGAGGTGCTCGGCCCCGACCGGAACCTGATGATCGACGCCAACCAGGTGTGGGACGTGCCGCAGGCGATCGAGTGGATGCGCGAGCTCGCCCGGTTCGACCCGCTGTGGATCGAGGAGCCGACCTCGCCCGACGACATCCTGGGGCACGCGGCGGTGCGCCGCGCCGTCGCGCCGGTCGGCGTCGCGACGGGCGAGCACTGCCACAACCGCGTGATGTTCAAGCAGCTCTTCCAGGCCGAGGCGATCGACTACTGCCAGCTCGACACGGGGCGGCTCGCCAGCATCAACGAGATCGTCGCGGTCCTGCTGCTCGCGGCCAAGTTCGGCGTGCCCGTGTGCCCGCACGCGGGCGGCGTCGGCCTGTGCGAGATGGTGCAGCACGTCTCCGTGCTGGACTACGTGGCGATCGGCGGCGACCTCACCGGCCGCGTCACCGAGTACGTGGACCACCTGCACGAGCACTTCACCGACCCGTGCGTCGTCGAGGACCGGGGCGCCGGAACGGCGTACGTGCTGCCGTCCCTGCCGGGCTACTCCACGCAGATGTACGAGGAGTCGCTGGACCGGTTCCGGTTCCCGGGCGGGACGTACTGGGCGACTCCTGGGCCCGAGACCTCGGTGAGCGGTGTCCCCGTGCGAGATACTTCCCAGCATGTCCCGCACTGACGAGGTCGTCGACGGCATCCGCAGGATGATCCTCGACGGCAGGCTGCGACCCGGCGACCGCCTGCCGGTCGAGAAGGACCTGGCCGACGAGCTCCAGGTCTCCCGCGGCTCCCTGCGCGAGGGCGTGCGCGCGCTGTCGATCCTCGGTGTGCTGCACACCCGGCAGGGTGACGGCACGTACGTGACCAGCCTCGACCCCGCGCGCCTGCTCTCCCCCATGTCGCTGGTGCTCGACCTGCAGGACGAGGGCGCCATGCCTGCGTTCCACAGCGTGCGCCGCGTCCTGGAGACGGAGGCCGCGGGGCTGGCGGCCACCCGGATGACCGACGCCGCGCTCGCCGAGGCCCGGGCCGTCCTGGACCAGGTCGCCGAGGTGCTGGACGGCGCGGAGGTGGACCACGACCGGTTCATCGAGGTCGACATCGCGTTCCACCGCGTGATCGCGTCGCACACCGGCAACCCCGTGCTGGAGGCGCTGATCGAGTCGTTCGCCGGCCGCACCGTGCGGGCGCGCCTGTGGCGCGTGCTGCACGCCGAGGGCATCGAGGCGCGCACGCACGGCGAGCACGAGGCGATCTGGCGTGCGCTCGCCGCGCGTGACCCCGAGGCCGCGCGGATCCGGATGGCGGCCCACCTCCTGGGTGTCGAGGACTGGCTGCCGAGGCCGGAGAACCTGGACGACGACGCCTGAGGCGCCGTGTCAGACGTGCAGCGCCGCTACCGTGCAGAGCCGCTCCGGTGCAGAGCCGCTACTCGTAGAGCACCGCGGCGATCTCCTCGTCGTCGATGTTCGTCTCGTCGTACCAGTAGAAGCCGGAGTCGATGACGGGCTCGACCTCCTCGCCGTCGATCGCGGCGACGGCGGCCTTGACCGTCTCGTAGCCCATCTTGATCGGGTCCTGGGTGATCGCCCCGGCCATCAGCCCGTCGCGGATCGCGTCGGTCTGCGCCTTGCCCGAGTCGAAGCCGATCACCGTGAGCTCGCCGGCCCGGCCGGACTCCTGGACGGCCTTCACGACGCCGATCGCCGAGCCCTCGTTGGTGCCGTAGATGCCCTTGAGATCCGGGTGGGCCTGCATGATCGCCTTCGCGGCGTCGGCCGACTTGAGCTGGTCGCCCGCGGCGTACTGGGTGTCGACGATCTCGATGTCGGGCGCGTTCTCCTCGATGTACTGCGTGAACCCCTCGACGCGCTGCTGCCCGGTCTGCGACGTCTGGTCGTGCCCCACGATCGCGATCTTGCCGCTGCCGACCAGCTCGGCCATGTGCTTGGCCGCCTCGGCCGACGCCGCGAGGTTGTCCGTGGACACCGTGGTCACGGGCACGTCCGAGTCCACGCCGGAGTCGAAGGCGATGACGGGGATCCCCCGCGACTGGGCGTCCGTCATCATCGGGATGGACGCCTCGGAGTCGAGGGCCGCGTAGCCGATCGCGTCCGGGCTCTTGTCCAGGGCCGTCTGCAGCATGGTGAGCTGCTTCTCCACCTCGGTCTCGGTCTCGGGTCCCTCGAACGTGACCTCGACGTCGAGCTCGGCCGCGGCGTCGTCGGCGCCCTGCTTGACCGCCTGCCAGAACTGGTGCTGGAAGCCCTTGGAGACGAGGGCGACGTAGGGCTTGTCGCCCGTCCCGGGCGCCCCGCCGGCCGCGCCGCCCGAGGCGCACGCCCCGAGGGCGAGGACGAGGGCGGTCACGGAGGTGGCCGCGGCAAGGGCCGCGAGGCGCCTGCGCGTGGTGCTGCTGCTGTTCATCCGGGTCCAGCTCCTTCGATGGTCGGTTCGAACGACGTCAGGCTTCCTTGCCGCGCCGCAGCATGTCGGCGTACACCGCCAGCACGATCACGATGCCGACGGCGACCTTCTGCCACTCCTGCGGGATCGACATGATCCGCAGGCCGTTGGTGAGCGTCGCCATGATCAGCGCGCCGATGACGGTGCCGAGGATCGTCGCCTTGCCGCCGCGCAGCGAGGTGCCGCCGATGACGACGGCGGCGATCGCCTCCAGCTCGTAGCCCAGCCCGAGGCCGGGCTGCGCGGAGTTGAGCCGCGACGCCATGACGACGCCGGCGAGCCCCGTGAACAGGCCCGCCACGACGTAGATCACGACCTTCCAGCGCCGCACGTCGACGCCGGAGATCGCCGTCGCCTCCTCGTTGGAGCCGATGGAGAGGGCGTAGCGCCCGGTGAGCGTCTTGCTGAGCGTCACGCCCGCCAGGACGGCGGCGACGAAGAAGATGAGGACGGCGTTCGGCAGCCCCGGCAGCAGCTCGCCGCCCGCGAGCTGGCCGAACCCGGGCACGTCGCTGAAGTAGATGGGCTTGGTGCCCGAGATGACCAGCGACAGGCCCTGCGCCACCATCATCATCGCGAGCGTCGCGATGAACGGCGGGAGCCGCAGGTACGCGACGTTCAGCCCGTTGAGCAGGCCGATCAGCGCCCCGATCGCGAGGCCGCCCAGCACCCCGACCACGAGCGGCAGGCCGAGGTTGGCCAGGAACACGCCGGTCATCACCGAGCACAGCGTCATGCCGGTGCCCACCGAGAGGTCGATCCCGCCGGTCGCGATGACGAGCGTGGCGCCCAGCGCCATGATCCCGGTGACGGCGGTGGCCAGCAGGATGCCCTTCACGTTGGCCCAGTCCAGGAAGTACGGGCTGGCCACCGAGAAGAACACGAAGATGACCACCAGCCCGCCGAAGGCAAGGAGCTGCTGGAGCTGCTGGCGGCTGCCCAGCCCGTTCTTGCCCAGCCCGGCCCTGCCGAGGATGGTCGTGGTCATGCGTCGCCTCCGGTCGTGACGAGCGAGCGGTCCGCACCGAACCGCGTCGCGAGCTCCATGATGTGGTGCTGGGTCGCGTCGGCATTGGCGAGCGTCCCGGTGACCCGGCCCTCGCACATGACGACGATCCGGTCGGCCAGCCGCAGCACCTCCGGCAGCTCCGACGAGATGACGACGATCGACTTGCCCTGCGCGGCCAGGCCCGTGAGCAGGGTGTAGATCTCGTCCTTGGCGCCGACGTCGATCCCGCGCGTCGGCTCGTCGACGATCAGCACGTCGCAGTCCCGCACCAGCCACTTGGCCAGGACCACCTTCTGCTGGTTGCCGCCCGAGAGGTTCTTGGCCCGCTGGGTCACCGACGGCGTCCGGATCGAGAGCTGCTCGACCATCTCGGCGGCGACGCGGCGCCCTTCGGCGTCCCGCACGAACCCGCCGCGCGTCATGCCGCGCAGCGAGGACAGCATGACGTTGCGCACCACGTCCTGGTCCAGCAGCAGGCCGTAGCGCTTGCGGTCCTCGGAGAGGTAGCCGATGCCGTGCCGGACGGCGTCGGCGGGGCTGCGCACCGTGACCGGCTTGCCGTTCACCTCGACGACGCCGGTGGACCGGTCCGCCCCGATGATCGCGCGGGCGACCTCGGTGCGGCCGGCGCCCATGAGCCCCGCGAGGCCGAGGATCTCGCCGCGGCGCAGCTCGAACGAGACGTCCTTGAGCAGCGAGCGGGTGCTGAGGCCGCGCACCGCGAGCGCCACCTCCCGGTCCGCCGCCTCGGGTGCGGGCTCCGGCCGAACCCCGGTCGCGAGCTGCCGCCCCACCATCGCGGCGATGACCTCCTGCGTGGTGGTCCGCGCCGTCGGCAGCGTGTCCACGTACCGGCCGTCGCGCAGCACCGTGATGCGGTCGGAGATCTCCTTGATCTCGTCCATCCGGTGCGACACGTAGATGACGCCGGTGCGCGGGGAGACGAAGTCGCGCACGATGCGGAACAGCGTGGCGACCTCGGTCTCGGTGAGCGCCGCCGTCGGCTCGTCCATGATCAGCACGCGGGCGTCGAACGAGAGTGCCTTGGCGATCTCGACCATCTGCTGGCCGGCGACGCTGAGGTGCGCCACGGGCTGCCGCGGGTCCAGCGGGATGCCGAGCCGCTCGAAGAGCTTGCCCGCGCGGCGCTCCAGCTCGTCGTCCCGGATGAGCAGCCCGGCGCGCCGGGGCTCGCGGCCGATGAAGATGTTCTGCGCGACCGTGAGGTCGGGCATCAGGTGGAACTCCTGGTGGATCACGCTGATGCCGAGCTCGTTGGCCTGCCGGGGGCCGGCCGGGCTCATGGCCGCGCCGTCGAGCTCCATGGTCCCCGCGTCGGCCCGGTGGATCCCGGAGAGCAGCTTGAGGAGCGTGGACTTGCCCGCCCCGTTCTCGCCGACGAGCGCCAGCACCTCGCCGTGCCGCAGGTCGAGGTGGACGTCGTCGAGCGCGCGCACCCCGGGGAAGGACTTGCTGATCCCCGTGGCACGGAGAAGTACCGGGCCGTTCGTCACGTGAGCTCCCTTGCGTACGTGCCTTGCGTCCAACACCTGCGTCCGACCACTTGCGTCCGACCACCCGCAGCCAGCTGCTGGCATTCAACCGCAGACATCGGATGCATCTCAAGGCTTTACGGGATATTCGCGTGTTTTTGGCGCGCAATGTCGCCAGCCGGCGCTGATAGATCGGATGTTCTTGGCGTCAGCGTGCGGCCGGAACCGCCTCCGGCGCGAGCAGCCCGGCGTCGGCGAGCGCCTGCCACAGGTCCGCCGGGACCTGGACGGCGGCCCGTTGGGCGGCCTGCACCGCGTGCCCGGGCTCCCCGAGCCCGACGACGGTGCTGACCACCGCGGGGTGCGTGCGCACGTAGGCGAGCGCCGCCTGGGGCAGCGTGACCCCGTGCTCCTCGCACACCTCCGCGATGCGGCGGGCGCGGTCCAGGGGCCCGGCGGGGACGGGCGCGTAGTCGTAGGTCGCGTCCGACGGCGGCCGGTCGTGCGCCAGGAGCCCCGAGTTGTAGACGGCGGCCGCGACGACCGCCACGCCGCGCTCGGCCGCCGCGGGGAGCAGGTCGGCCAGCGCGGGCTGCTCCAGGAGCGTGAACCGCCCGGCGCACATGACCACGTCGACGTCGGTCTCGCGCACGAACCGGGTCAGCATGGCGGACTGGTTCATCCCGGCGCCGATCGCGCCGACCACGCCCTGGTCGCGCAGCTCGACGAGCGCGGGCAGCGCCTCGTGCGCCGCCTGCGCCCAGTGTTCGTCGGGGTCGTGCAGGTAGACGACGTCGATCCGGTCCAGGCCGGTGCGCTCCAGGCTGGCCTCGATGGAGGCCAGCACGCCGTCGCGGGAGAAGTCCCAGACCCGGCGCGCGGTGGCGGGCACGTCGAACATCTCGGGGTCGGTGCGGTCGGCGGTCTCGGGGGACGGGACGAGCAGTCGTCCGACCTTCGTGGAGACCACCACCTCGTCGCGCGGCCGGGTGCGCAGGTAGGCGCCGAGCCGGCGCTCGGACAGGCCGAGGCCGTAGTGCGGCGCCGTGTCGAAGTACCGGATCCCTGCGTCCCACGCGGCCTGGAAGGTTGCGTGGGCCGCCTCGTCCGTGGTCGCGCGGTACAGGTTGCCGGCCGGGGCGGCACCGCACCCGAGCGTGGTGAGCCGGACGCCGGTGGCGCGCACCTCGGTGGTCAGCATGTGGGGTCCTCCTCGACGACACCGGCGAAAACATCAGATGTATAGCACGTCGGGTGCGGCTCGCGGAACGGACGTTCGGGACGATCCCTCAACACCTCCTAGGCTCGGGCCCGTGACTGCGCTGTGGTGGACGGAGACCGGCCCGAGCGACGCCCCCGTGGTGCTGCTGCTGCACGGCGGAGGCGTGGGCGCCTGGATGTGGCGCGGCCAGGTCGCGGCCCTGCGCGACCGGTATCGGGTCGTCACCCCGGACCTCCCCGGCCACGACCACAGCGCGGCCATGCCGTTCCCCTCGGCCGCGGAACTCGTCGAGGACCTGGCGGGGCTGCTCAAGGAGGTAGGTCCGGCCGCGACCGTCGTCGGCTTCTCGTTCGGCGCCCAGCTCACGGTCGCGCTCGCCGCGGCCCACCCCGACCTCGTCGCGCGCGCCGTCGTCATCAGCGCCCTCACCGAGCCGATGTCGTTGCCCGGCCTGAGCGCGTGGCTGGTCCGCGCGGCGGCCCCGCTCGGCGGGCAGCGCTGGTTCGCGCGCCTCCAGGCCAAGGCTCTCTACATCGACGACGAGATGTTCGATGACTACCTGCGCACCGCCCGCTCGCTGTCCGCGACGGACCTGGTCGCGCTGACCAGGGCGAACGCGGCCTTCCGCGTCCCGGAGGCCTGGGCGGACTTCCCCGGACAGGCGCTGCTGCTGGCCGGCGGAGCCGAGCCGCGCGCGCTCGTGCGCGGGATGCGCAACCTGCACCGCAGCCTGCCGGGGTCGGAGCTGGAGGTCGTCGCGGGCGCCGGGCACGGCCTGCCGCTCCAGCGTCCGGCCTGGTTCACGGAGCGGCTGCTGGACTGGCTCGCGCAGGGCCAGCCCAGGCGAGGCACAATGCAGGATGACCACTGACGAGAACCCCCCGGTCGACGTCAAGCCCCGCTCCCGACAGGTGACCGACGGCCTGGAGGCCACCGCGTCGCGCGGCATGCTCCGCGCCGTCGGGCTGGGCGACGACGACTTCGCCAAACCGCAGATCGGCGTCGCGAGCTCATGGAACGAGATCACGCCCTGCAACCTCTCGCTGGACCGGCTCGCGAAGGCGAGCAAGGAGGGGGTGCACGCCGCGGGCGGGTACCCGCTGGAGTTCGGCACCATCTCCGTCTCGGACGGCATCTCGATGGGGCACGAGGGCATGCACTTCTCGCTCGTGTCGCGCGAGGTGATCGCCGACTCCGTCGAGACCGTGATGCAGGCCGAGCGCCTGGACGGCTCGGTGCTGCTCGCCGGCTGCGACAAGTCGCTGCCGGGCATGCTGATGGCCGCCGCCCGCCTGGACCTGTCCAGCGTGTTCCTCTACGCAGGCTCGATCATGCCGGGCTGGGTCAAGCTGACCGACGGCACCGAGAAGCAGGTCACGATCATCGACGCCTTCGAGGCGGTCGGCGCGTGCTCGCGCGGGCTGATGAGCCAGGAGGACGTCGACCGCATCGAGCGCGCGATCTGCCCCGGCGAGGGCGCGTGCGGCGGCATGTACACGGCCAACACGATGGCGTCGGCGGCCGAGGCGCTCGGCATGTCGCTGCCCGGCTCCGCGGCGCCGCCCGCGGCCGACCGTCGCCGCGACACCTGGGCGCACCGCTCCGGCGAGGCCGTGGTGAACCTGCTGCGCAAGGGCATCACGGCGCGCGACATCCTGACCAAGGAGGCGTTCGAGAACGCGATCGCCGTCGTCATGGCGTTCGGCGGCTCCACGAACGCGGTGCTGCACCTGCTCGCCATCGCGCACGAGGCCGAGGTGGAGCTCACCCTCGACGACTTCTCCCGCGTCGCCGACCGCGTGCCGCACCTGGGCGACCTCAAGCCCTTCGGGCAGTACGTCATGAACGACGTCGACCGCATCGGCGGGGTGCCCGTGGTGATGAAGGCGCTGCTCGACGCCGGGCTGCTGCACGGCGACGCCCTGACCGTCACGGGCCGCACCATGGCCGAGAACCTCGCCGACATCGCGCCGCCGGACCCGGACGGCAAGATCCTGCGCGCCATGGACAACCCGATCCACCGCACCGGCGGCATCACCATCCTGAACGGGTCGCTGGCTCCGGGGGGCGCCGTCGTGAAGTCGGCCGGCTTCGACTCCGACGTCTTCGAGGGCACGGCGCGCGTGTTCGAGCGCGAGCGGGGCGCGCTCGACGCCCTGGAGGACGGCACGATCCAGGCGGGCGACGTCGTCGTCATCCGCTACGAGGGCCCCAAGGGCGGGCCGGGCATGCGCGAGATGCTCGCCATCACCGGCGCCATCAAGGGCGCGGGCCTCGGCAAGGACGTGCTGCTCATCACCGACGGCCGGTTCTCCGGCGGCACCACCGGCCTGTGCGTGGGCCACATCGCGCCCGAGGCGGTGGACGCCGGGCCCATCGCCTTCGTGCGCGGCGGCGACCGCATCCGCCTCGACGTGGCCTCCAAGACCCTGGACCTGCTGGTCGACCCGGCCGAGCTGGAGTCCCGCTCGGCGGGCTGGGCGCCGCTGCCGCACTCGTACCAGCGCGGTGTGCTCGCCAAGTACACGAAGCTGGTCCAGTCGGCGTCGAAGGGGGCCGTGCTCGAATAAGGCCGTGCTGGAGTAGACAAGCCCACACTGCGGACCAGGTCGTTGCCGAGGCTAACTATCTGACACGATGGCGGTGTGACGAGCGACGGCGGTAGCGGCGGTTCAGGGGACGATCGGGACTTCCGCTTTCGCGACATCGCCGTCGTCGCCTACCTGCCGTCCGTCGTCAGCTCGATCGGCCACGGCGCCGTCATGCCAGTGCTCGCGATCCACGCCGGCGACCTGGGAGCGGGCACGGCACTGGCGGCGTTCGTCGTCGCGCTGCTGGGTATCGGGCAGCTCGCCAACTCGCTGCCCTCCGGCGCGCTCGTGGCGCGGCTCGGCGAGCGCCGCACCCTGGTGATCGCCGGGCTGGTCGACGCGGTGGCGATGCTCGTCGCGTTCTTCGTGCCCTCGGTCTGGCTGCTGTGCGTCTGCGTCTTCGTCAGCGGGATGAGCTGGACGGCGTTCCTGCTGGCCCGGCAGGGGTTCCTCATCGACGCGGTGCCGGTGAGCCACCGGGCGCGCGGCATGGCGCTGCTCGGCGGGTCGATGCGCCTCGGCATCCTGGTCGGCCCGCTGCTGGGCGCGCTGCTGATCCACCTGTTCGGCGTGCGCTCCGTGTTCCTGCTCGCGGCCTGCGCGTCGGTCGCGTCCGCGCTGATCGTCACGCGGATGCCGGACTTCGGCCGCGTGCGCCGGGGCGCCGTCCCGCTGCCGGTGCACTCGGTGCTGTGGGAGCACCGCCGCACCCTGCTCACGCTTGGCGTGGCGGTCATCATCATCGGCGCGTCGCGGTCGGTGCGCACCGGCCTGCTGCCGCTGTGGGCCGACCACGTGCACATCTCCGCCGCCGTCGTCTCCCTGCTGTTCGCGGTCGCGGCGACGATCGACATCGCGCTCACCCTCCCGGGCGGCTGGCTGCTCGACACCAAGGGCCGGCGGGTGGTGGCGGTGCCCGTCGTGGTCGCCGTCGGCGTCGGCTGCCTGCTGCTCCCCCTGGCCGACTCGGCGCTCACCGTCGGCCTGGTGATGGCGCTCATCGCGCTCGGCAACGGGCTCGGCTCGGGGATCGTCATGACCCTCGGCGCCGACGTCGCCCCCGAGGAGGGCCGGTCGCAGTTCCTCGGCGGCTGGCGGCTGTGCGGCGACATCGGCAACACCGGCGGGCCGCTGCTCGTCTCGGCCGTGGCCGCGATCGCGCCGCTGGCCGCGGCACCGGTCCTCATCGGTGTGCTGGCGCTGCTCGGCGCCATCTGGGTGGGGCACTGGACCGGCAGGGCCGACCGGGACCGCCGCGCCGGGGGCGGCGCGCCGGCGTAGTCGGGCCTGTCGGGCGGAACGACGGCGGCCGTGCCACGGTGAGACCGTGACAGCGCGGCCCGAACCCCCTGATCTCGACGCGACGGATCTCGACGCGATGGTCGACGCCCTGTACACGCAGCCGCTCGACGGTTTCGTGGCCGCCCGCGACGCCGCGGCCCGCAAGGTGGCGGACGGCGGCGACCGGCTCGGTGCGGAGCGGATCAAACGGCTGCCCAAGCCGTCGGTCGCGGCGTGGGTGATCAACCACGTGGTGCGGGAGCGCCCGGACGACGTCGCGGCGCTCACCGCCGTCGGCGACGAGCTCCGCGCGGCCACGCAGGACCGCGACCGCGCCCGCATCAAGGCGCTGGACCACCTGCGCAGGGAACGCACCGAGGCGCTGGTCGGCGCCGTGCGGGACGCCGGCGAGGTGGGTGGGCGGCCGGTGTCGGCCGCCGTCCTCGACCGCCTCACCGAGACGCTGACGGCCGCCGTGATGGACGCGGACGCCGGCGCGGCCGTCCGTGCCGGACGCCTCTCCCGTGGCTTGCAGCACGCCGGCTTCGGGATCGTCGACGAGCTCGGCGAGGAGGCGGACCTGGTGACGCTGCGCCCGGGCGCGGCGGAAGCGGACGCGGCAAAGTCGGGCGCGACGGAGGCTGACGCGGCGGCGGCGGACACGGCCGAGAAGACGGCGGGCGCGACGGAGGAGTCGGCGGAGGCGTCGGCGGAGGCGTCGGCGGAGGCGTCGGCGGAGGCGTCGGCGGAGCCGGACAGCGACGCCGCCGAACGGGCCGTCGAGGAGACCTCCGCGCAGGTGGACCGCCTGGAGGCCCGCCGCGACGACGCGAGCGACCGCCTGCACGCCGCGGACGCCGCCGTCGAGCACGCGGAGGGCGAGACCGCGCGCCTGGACGAGGAGGTCGCGCGGCTGACCGCCGAGCGCGACGCGGCGCATCGCGCCCTCGACGCAGCCCGGGCGGAGGCGGACGAGGCGCGCGCCGACCTGACCGCCGTCGAGGACGAGCTCGACGACGCCGAGGAGCGCGCGGCGCAGGCCCGCCGTCGTCGCCGCGCGGCACGCGGACGGTGAGCCACACCGCGCGGGCGGCGCGTCAGCCGCCCCGAACGCGCCCCGTGGGCAGCAGGTCAGGCGTGGCCCCGTGCTCCCTGAGCACGGCGATCACGGCCCGTCGGCTGGTGAGCCGCCTGATCTCGGCGGCCGCCTCCCGGTCGAGCCGGTCCAGCAGGTCCGCGGCGACGTCGGGGGCGTCGAGCACGTCCGGCAGGTCGGCCAGCGGCACGCCCAGCTCGGTCAGGCGCGTGATCCGCAGCAGCCGGGCCAGGTGGCGCACGTCGTACTCGTACTCGTGCTCGCACTCCTGCTCGTGCTGGTCCTGGTCCTGGTCCTGAACTTGATCGTGAACCTGGCCGTCAGCCGTGCGGGCCGGCGCCTCGAGCAGCCCGATCCGGTGATAGTGCCGCAGGGCACGGATCGTCACGCCGGCGAGGGCCGCCAGCTCGCTGGTGCGCAACGATCTCCTCCTTCGATCGATCGACAACGCGTCGGACAGACCGCACGCGTGGGACAGACCGTACCGGCACGGCAAGAGGTCGATTCTGCCCCTCCGCAGGGGCCCGCTGCGGAGGGGGTCGCTCGGTAGCTCCCGTCCCAGACACGGGAACTACCAATTGCAACGTATCAGGTGGAATTTAACCTTCACCCCGACGAATGCGTGGAAAGTCGGCAATGAGATAGATCAATTCATCCACCGCGAATACACCAGCCGCCGCCCGTGATTTCTCATGACGAACACGGCGGAGCAGGCCCGGCTCAGACCGCCTCGTCAGGAGCCACCAAGCGCCGCCAACAGCTTCCCGACGGTCTCCTCGGGCGACGACTCCTGGCCCACGACGAACTCCTCCTCCACGCCCAGCCGGTCGTCCAGGGTGAACCAGTCCGCCATCTGCTCGGGCGTGAAGTCGGCGGCCTGCGGCCGGGTCGCGTGCCGGCGGATCGTCTCGTCGAACGGCACGTCCAGATACGCGCACGCCGTCGTCCCGGCGTGGTCGGCGACCAGGGCGGTGAGCATGGGCCCGTAGTGGTCGTAGGCCAGGATGCCCTCCAGCACCACCGAGTAGCCGGCATCGAGCGAGTGGCGCACCACGGTGTCGATCAGCCCGATGTTGACCCCGCCGGGCACGTCCTTCTCCCACAGCAGGATGCGGCGCAGGTAGTCCTGCTGCACGAGCGCCGTCCCCCGGCCCATCCTGCGGCGCAGCTCCGCGGCCACGGTCGACTTGCCCGCCCCGGACGGTCCGCGCACGACGGCGAGGCGGGTCCCGGCGCTCCCGCTCACGCTCCGCTCGTTCAAGCTCTGCCCGCTCACGCTCTGCCCGCTCACGCTCTGCCCGCTCAAACTTTGCTGCCGGTGAGCGCGAGCGTCCCGCCGAGGCCGATCATCATGCCGCCGCCCGTGGCCCGGATCGCGGACAGGCGGCGCGGCGACGACGCGAACCACGTGCGCGCGGCGCCCGCCAGGACCGCCCACAGGCTGTCGAAGACGAGCGCGACCAGCGTGAAGACCAGGCCGAGCACCATCATCTGCAGCGGCACCTGCCCGGCGCGCACGTCGACGAACTGGGGCAGCGCGGCCACGAAGAACACGATCGTCTTGGGGTTGGTCACGCCCACGACGAAGCCCTGGCGCAGGATCGCCCAGCGCGACGGCGTCCGGCGGCCCGGTGCGCTGTGCCCCACGCCGTCCGGCCCCTCGCCGTCCGGCTCCACGCCGTCGCGCCGGTGCCGGATCGCCTGCACGCCCAGGTAGACCAGGTAGCCGGCGCCCAGCAGCTTGAGCACCGTGAACGCCACGATCGACTCGGCCACGACCGTGCCGACGCCCAGCGCGACGGCCGCGACCAGCGGCAGGGCGCCGAGCTCGTTCCCGAGCACGCTGAGCAGACCGCCGGGGCGGCCCAGGGAGAGCGAGCGTCCGACGACGAACAGGACGCTCGGCCCGGGGATCACGATGAGGATCACCGACGCCACGACGAACGCGGCGAGGGTCTCGATGGTCGGCATGCGGTCACTCTACGACCGGGGGTGCGGGGCCTGGCCAGCCGTTTCCGATGCTGCTCACTCCCCGCTCGTGTGCACCCCTTCGAGCTGGTCGGCGCGGCGCACGTGCCGCGTGACCCACGGCCCGAGCAGCGCGAGGACGGCCGCGAAGCCCAGGGCGACCAGGCCGATGCCGCCGAAGTACGCGGTGTCGGACGCGCCCTCGGTCGCCTGGACGAGCTGCGCCGTGATGGCCTGCCCGGCGGCGGGCGCGAGGAACCACAGCGCCATCGCCTGCCCCTGGTAGGCGCGCGGCGCGAGCAGCGTCGTCGCGGCCAGGCCCACGGGCGAGAGGCACAGCTCGCCGAGCGTCTGGATCACGTACACGACCACGAGCACCCAGCCGGGCGTGAGGTTGTCGCCCGCGATGGCGGACGCCCCGGCCAGCACCAGGAACGACAGGGCGGCGAGCGCCAGGCCGATCGCGAACTTGTACGGCGTCGGCGGCCGGTCCTTGGTGCGGACCCAGAGCCAGGCGAACACCGGGGCCAGGATGATGATAGAGGCCGGGTTGATCGACTGGAAGAACTCGGGGCTGACGGTGAACCCGAGGATCTCGCGCGAGGTCCGGTCGGCGGCGAAGGTCGCGAGCGTCGTCGCGGCCTGCTCGAAGATCATGAAGAAGAGCATGGCCGCCACGAACAGCGGGATGTAGGCGACCAGGCGCGGGCGTTCGGCGTCGGTCACGCGCGGCGAGCGGTACATCATGATGAAGAACGCGATCGGGGCGAGGAACGCGATGTAGCTCAGGGCGTCGATGAGGGCGTGCACGCCCCAGCCGCCGGCCACGAGCACGGCGATGAAGTACACCAGCACGACGGCGCCGAAGATGATCGCGAACATCCGCACCAGCGCCGGCCGCTCCCCCGGCAGCACGGGGTTGGGGACGACGTCGCCCGCGCCGTGCAGGTTCTTGCGGCCCAGCACGAAGAACACGAGTGCGATCCCCATGCCGATCGCGGCCACGGAGAACGCGGCGTGATAGCCCCAGACGGCGCGCACGGCGCCGACGATGATCGGCGAGAAGAACGAGCCGATGTTGATGCCCATGTAGAAGATCGAGAACGCCGACTCGCGGCGCGGGTCCTGCCGGTCGTACAGGGAGCCCACCATCGAGGACACGTTGGGCTTGAGCAGGCCGGTGCCGAGGGCCACGAGCACGATGCCGAGGTAGGAGAACCCGGCGGCGGGGACCGAGAGGCACACGTGGCCGGCGGCGATGATGATGCCGCCGTAGAGCGTGGAGCGCCGGGCGCCGATGACCCGGTCGGCGAGCCAGCCGCCGACCACGGACAGCAGGTAGACGCCGGTGCCGTAGATCGAGACGACGGCCTCGCCGAGCGTCTGGTCGAGGCCCAGGCCGCCGTTGGCGATCGTGTCGGTCAGGTAGTAGACCAGGATCGCGCGCATGCCGTAGTAGCTGAACCGCTCCCACAGCTCGGTCGTGAACAGCGTCATCAGGCCGAGGGGATGCCCGAAGAACCGGCGGTCGCCCGCCACGGCGGCGGGAGGGGTCGGGTCCGGTCCGGTTCCTGACGGCGGTGTCGCCGAGCCTGTGCTCATCCCCCGATCGTCGGTGCCCCGGGGGCGGGACGCACGTCGGGCGAGAAATCGACCCGGCCGGGAAGGCTCACCGCCCGGCGACCGGTCGCCCCCAGAGCATTCGGCCCACCACCCGCCGTCGGACAACCACGCCGACGTGCGCCGCCAGCGCGGCGTAGAAGCACAGGTGCGCGGCGATGTGCAGCGGCAGCAGGTCGGAGCTGCCCAGCACCAGCGCGATCCCGGTCGCCGGTACCACGAAGAGCATCGCGAGCAGGATGCGCTCGGCGTGGTGCAGCACCTTCCGGTCGGTCCTGGTCAGCCGCGGGTCCCAGGGCGGCAGCGGCGTGGTGCTGCGCCACACCACCCGCAGCACGCCGATCGCGACGATCGCCAGCCCGAGCAGGACGTGCAGCGCGGGCAGCGCGAGCCCGCCCGGGCCGTCGAGCAGGCCGGCCCAGCCGGCCGTGCCGCTCCCCGCCCCGCCGCCCGTCCCGCCGCCCGCCCCGCCGCCCGTCCAGTCGCCCGTCCACAGGTCCGACCACGCGGTGGCGACGGCGTCGTCGGCGTCCTGCTCGCGCAGGTCCTGGGCCTGCTCGCAGGCCTCTTCCAACCGGTCGAACCGGTCCTCCTCGGCATCGGTGGTGTCGCCGCCGCTGCGGTCCTCCCCCACCGGGTCGCAGTCGACGTCGGGCACGTCACCGTGGTCGTCCATCGCGTACCCGACCGCGAGCTGGCCGGCCAGGAGCGCGACCGTCCCCCAGTGCAGGACCTTCGTGACGATGCCGTAGCCCTGCTCGCCGTTGCGCCACCTCATGCGGGCTACCTCAGCGCAGGCGGGCGGTCCTGTCCAGCCCTGTCTCGTCCGGCCCTGTCTCGTCCAGCCCTGTCTCGTCCTGCCCTGACTCGTCCTGCCCTGTCTCGTCCGGCCCAGCCGGCACGGGCGGCCGCTCCTTAGGCTGGGCCGCATGACATCTCGCCCCTACCGGTCCGCCGTCCGTGATCAGGCGGCGGCCGCGACGCGCGCCGCGATCCTGGACGCGGCCGAGGCGCTCTTCGCGCAGGACGGCTACGCCCGGGTGACGATCGGCCGCATCGCCCAGGAGGCCGGGGTGTCGCCGAACACCGTGTACGTCGCGTTCGGCACCAAGCTCGGCCTGGTGCGCGGCCTGACGGAGCGGGCGTCGGGCGAGGACAGCATCCAGGAGACGCTGGCCGCGATCGCCGCCTCGGACGACGCCGACGAGATCGTCGACCTCACGGTGGGCAGCACCGGCGACGTCGTCCACCGGCACAGCCGGCTGATGACCGTGCTGATCGCCAACGCGTCGGCGGACCCCGAGATCGGCGCGACGTTCGAGGGCACGGAGCGGCTGCTGCGCGAACGGTTCGGCCTCATCACGGCCCGGCTGGAGACGCTGGGCGCGCTACGGGAGGGGCTGAGCGCCGAGCGCGCGACCGACGTCCTGGCCTACTACCTCAGCCCGGAGTCGTGGCTGCGGCTGGGCGCCATCGGCTGGGACCCGGAGACGCGTCGCACGTGGTTGCGGGAGCAGCTCGTGTTCGCGCTGCTCGGGGCCCGATCTGGGGCCTGATCTGGAGCCTGATCTGGAGCCTGATCCGGGCCCTGACCAGGGCCTTGTCCAGGGTGGGTGACGGGCTCCGATATTCCGCAGTAGTCCTACACTAATGAATGTGCGCATACTCTTCTCAAGCACCCCCGCCCACGGGCACCTGCTGCCCCTGCTCCCGCTCGCCCGCGCGTTCCGCGACCGCGGCGACCAGGTCGCCGTCCTGACCGCGGCTGCGTTCGCGCCGCTGCTCGACGCCGAGGGCATCGAGCTGCTCCCCGCCGGGCCGACGGCGGACGTCCTGTTCGCGGAGTCGGGGCGCCGGACCGGCGTCGACGCCGCGGCGGACCCCCGGCCGGAGGCCGTGGCCGACTTCTTCGCGGGCACCCGCGTGGACCTGACCGCGGACGACGCCGTCGCCGCCGCCCAGGCCTTCGCCCCCGACCTGATCGTGGCCGAGGCCCTGGACTTCGTGGGCCCCCTCGTGGCCGCAGCGCTGGACGTGCCGTTCGCCACGATGGCGTTCGGCCCGGCGATCCCCGCCGAGTTCACCGACGGGATGACCGCCCTCGTCGCGAGCCGCTACGCCGACCGCGGCCTGACCCCGGTCCCGGCGCGGTGGCAGATCGACCCGTGCCCCGACCTGCTCCAGCCGCCCGGCTGGCAGGCGCCCGCCAACCGGCTCCCCGTGCGACCGGAGCCGCACCAGGGACCGGGCACGAGCGCGAGCGCGGACGCAGGCGTGGGCACGAGCGCTGCGTCCGACGCCGACGCCGCTCCGTCCGGTGAACGCCCCCGGGTGCTCGTCACGTTCGGCACGCACTTCTCGGACCCGGCGACCCTGACCCCGATCCTCGCCGAGCTGCGCACCGTCGGCGTGGACCTCGTCGTCACGCTGGGCCTCACCGCGAGCGCCGCGGACTACGACGTCGCGAGTGACGGCATCACCTTCGCGGCCTTCACCCCGCTCGCGGAGCTGCTGCACGACGTCGACCTCGTGGTCACCCACGGCGGCGCCGGCACGACGCTCGGTGTGCTGGCACGCGGGCTGCCGCTGGTCGTCGTGCCGCAGGGCGCGGACCAGTTCCTCCAGGCCGCCGTCGTCAGCGCGACCGGCACGGGCATCGCCGTCCAGCCGGGCCCGGACGTCCCGGAGACCGTGGCCAAGGCGGTCGTCACCCTCCGCACCGACCCGTCCTACACTGAGTCGGCCCGGACGGTGGCCGCCCAGATCGCAACGATGCCCACCCAGGCCGACGTAGCCGCCCACCTCTCCGCCGCCCTGTCCTGACCCGCCCAACACCCCTTCGTTGAGTGCTGGCTATTTGCGCTCTTCTGCCCGTCAGAACCGCAAATAGCCAGCACTCAACGAAGGCGGGAGCGGGGCGCGGGCGCGGGCCGGGCGGGACGGCGGGGCGGCCGTCAGGACGGCGCGGGGCCCGTCGAGCCGCGCCAGATGATCGTGTTCAGCGGGCCGTCCGACGCCGCCTCGGCCTCGCGCGCCGCCGCCGTCTCCGGCTGGAGCGTCGCGACCAGCCGCGCCATCGCCGCCCGGCCGAGCTTGCGATGGTCGACGTTGACGGTGGTCATCGTCGGCTCGAGGTACGCCCCGAGCTGGTTGTTGTCCCAGCCGGTCACGCTGAGGTCGCCCGGGATGGTCCATCCGCGCTCCCGGGCGCCCAGGACCACGCCGGCCGCGCCGACGTCGCTCGCGGCGATCACGGCGGTCGGGTGGTCCTTCTCGGGCAGGGACAGGACGACGGCGCGGGCACCCTCGGCCGACCAGTCGCTCTCGATGACCTGGGCCGGTCCCAGCCCGAGCCGTTCGACGGTGGCGACGAAGACGTCGCGGCGGCCGCGCGCGGAGGCGTAGTCGAGCGCGCCGGTCACGTGCAGGAACCGGCGGTGGCCCAGCTCCGCGAGGCGCACGACGAGGTCCTCGACGGGCGAGCCGTCGGCCAGCTCGCCGACGCCGCGGAACTTGTCGTCGTAGTCCGCGGACACGACGATCGCGGCCCGCTCGGGGAACCGCCCGCCGGACCCGGGCGGCAGCGGCGCGAGGGCGAGAACGCCCTCGACCTGACCGGAGTCGGCAAGCTCTCGCACGCGCTCGAAGCGGTCCGCCGGCGTGCCCTCGACGCTGAACGCCTCGACGGTGTAGCCGTGCTCGTGGGCCACCTCCATCACGCCGCTCAGGATCTGCGGCGGGCCGTAGGTGGCCACCGCCGGGAGCAGCACGGCTACCCGGCCGCTGCGCCGGGTGCGCATGGACCGCGCGGTCAGGTTGGGGCGGTAGTCGAGCTCCTCGACGGCCTGGCGCACGCGAGCCACGGTCTCGGGCCGCATCTTGGCGTCGTTGCGCAGGTAGCGCGAGACGGTCTGGTGGGAGACCCCGGCGGCCTTCGCGACCTCCCAGATCGTCGCGCGCCGCTTGTCGGTCACGCTGCTGCCGGTCGCGCTGCCGGCCACGTCGCCGGTCGCGCTGTCGGTCACGCTGCCGCCGGTCGAGCTCTCGTTCGCCATGCCCCGTCCTCGCTGCTCATCACCGCTGGTCAGCACCCGCGTCCGTGTGGCACGCGGGCATTCTGGCACGCCCCCGCAGATCACTCCGCCGATCACTCCGCAGATCACCGTCACAGACCTCGTCGCGTGAGAGGCCCTTGCGAAGTGATCGATCACCTCCTAGCCTAACCCGCAAGCGGTGATCGATCACTCTGCAATGGTGCAGCCCCGTGGCAATGGAGCAGGCCGTCGCACCGAGATCACCCGTGGAACAACGATGTACCAAGCAGCGACGAATCAGCGACGAACCAGTTCACCATCAGTCCGTTCACCGAGGAGCGACACCATGCCTGACAACGCGCCGCACGTCCGTGACGTGCCGGGGGCCGCGGGATGACCGCGGTCGACGAGGCCCGCGCGGGACGCGCCTCCTCCAGCCGCCGCGCGGCACGAGGAGGTGACGCAGGACGGGGCGACGGATCACAGCAGATCCGCAGGCCCCTGCCGTGGTGGCGGCGGCTGGCCCGCGACCGGGCGGTGCTGCTGCTGGCGCTGCCCGGCATGGCGGTCATCGTCGTCTTCCAGTACCTGGCCCTCGGCGGGAACGTCATCGCCTTCCAGGACTACCAGCCGTACCTCGGCATCGGGCGCAGCCTCTGGGTCGGGTTCGAGAACTTCCAGATCCTGTTCTCCGGCGACCCCGAGTTCCTGGCGGCGCTGCGCAACACCCTGGTCATCACGCTGCTGCAGACGGTCTTCGTCTTTCCCGCGCCGATCGTCCTGGCCTTGCTGCTGCACAGCCTCGTGTCCAACCGCGTGCGCCAGTGGGTGCAGTCGATCCTGTACCTGCCGCACTTCCTGTCCTGGGTGATCGTCGTCGCGGTGTTCCAGCAGATCCTCGGCGGGGCCGGGCTGATCAACAACTTCCTGCGGTCGCACGGCTGGGAGCCGCTGGACATCATCGGCAACTCCGACGCCTTCTACGCGCTCATCACGTCACAGGTGATCTGGAAGGACACCGGGTGGGCCACCATCCTGTTCCTCGCGGTGCTCGCCGGCATCGACAAGTCGCTGTACGAGGCCTCGGCCGTGGACGGCGCAACGCGCTGGCGCCAGACCTGGCACATCACGCTGCCGGGCATGCGGCCGATCATCATCATGCTGCTCATCCTCAAGCTCGGCGACTCCCTGAGCGTCGGGTTCGAGCAGCTCATCCTCCAGCAGCAGGCGGTCGGGCTCGGCGTGTCCGACGTGCTGGACACCTACGTCTACAACCAGGGCGTCCTGGGCGGGTTCTGGGGCGTCGCGGCCGCCGTCGGCCTCGTGAAGGGAGCGATCGGGCTGGTCCTGGTCCTCGTCGCCAACAAGACCGCCCACGCCTTCGGCGAGGAAGGGGTGTACCGAGCATGAGCACGACCACCACCGCAGGGCCCGCCCGGACCACGCCGGGCCCGAACATGAACGACAGCCGGCCGCGCGGCCGCACGCGCACGGGCACACGGGCGGTGATCGACGGCGTGGCGATGCCCGGCCCCATGGAACGCACGGTCAAGGGCATCGTCCTGACGATCGCCTGCGCCCTGGTGATCCTGCCGTTCGTCGGCATCATCTCGACGAGCCTGGCCACGCCGGAGCAGGTCACCGAGGCGGGCGGCTTCGTGCTCCTGCCCACCGGGATCGACCTGAGCGCCTACCAGATGATCTTCGCCGGCGGCGTCGTCACGCAGGCGCTGTGGATCAGCGTCGTCGTCACGGCCATCGGCACCACGCTGAGCCTCGCGCTGACGACGACGCTCGGCTGGGCCCTGAGCCGCAAGGGCGCGTTCGGCGTCCGGGCGATGCTGCTCGTGGTGCTGATCAGCCTGCTCTTCAACCCCGGGATCATCCCCAGCTACCTCGTGGTCCAACAGCTCGGCCTGCTGGACACGCTGTGGGCGCTGATCATCCCGACGTCGGTCTCGGCCTTCAACGTGGTGGTCGTCCGGGCGTTCTTCGTGCAGCTCCCGAACGAGGTGATCGACGCCGCCCGCATCGACGGCGCCACCGAGTGGCAGCTCTTCTGGCGCATCGGCCTGCCGCTGTCCAAGCCGGTGCTCGCCGTCGTCGGCCTGTTCTACGGCGTCGGCTACTGGAACGCGTTCTTCAACGCGCTGCTCTACATGTCGGACGCGAGCAAGTGGCCCCTGCAGCTCGTGCTGCGCACCTACGTGGTGGACGGCGCCCAGCTCGGCTCCCAGGACCTGGGCATCGACGCCGCCGCCCTGCCGCCCCAGACGTCGCTGCAGATGGCGATCCTCGTGGTCTCCATCGTGCCGGTGCTGCTGGTCTACCCCTTCCTGCAGCGCCACTTCGCCAAGGGGATGCTCACGGGCGCCGTGAAGGGCTGACCCGGCCTGCGCCGTCCGGCATCCCGATCCTGCTGTGCTCTCGCTTTTCTTTTCTTCCCCCCGCTCTACCCCGCTCGATGAGGAGTAGTCATGAACCGTTTGCTCACGGAGACGAACATCAGCCGCCGCAGCCTGCTGATGGGAGGCATGGGCCTCGGCGCGCTCGCCGTCCTCGGCCTCGCCGGCTGCAGCAACGAGGGCCGCGGCGGCGGTGCCCTGACCGGCAGCGCCACCGTCGCCCTGCCCACGTACGTCCCGTACGCCGGCGTGCCGATGGACATCAAGGGCACCGACGGCGTGCCCGACACCATGCTGAAGTATCCGGCCAGCCCCCAGCAGGTGGCGGAAGGGACGATCGGTGACGGCAAGGACGTCGGCATCTTCGGGCTGACGAACACGCCGGTGCCGCCGTCGGTCGACAACAACGCCTACTGGCAGGAGCTGCACGAGCGGCTCGGGTTCGCCCTGACGATCGCGCTCACGCCCGCCGGCGACTATTCCGACCGGTTCCAGACGACGGTGGCCGGCGACCGGCTGCCGGACATCTTCGAGATGTTCCCCGGCGAGGTCCCAGGCCTGCCGAGCCTGCTGGAGGAGCGGGCGACCGACCTGACCGAGTTCCTCTCGGGCGACGCGGTGAAGAAGTACCCGTTCCTCGCGAACATCCCGACGGAGAGCTGGCAGTCCTGCGTCTACAACGGCAAGATCTTCGCCGTCCCGGTCCCCCGCGGCCCGGCGCAGAGCACCGTGTTCTACGCGCGCCAGGACTGGTTCGAGGGCGAGGGCATCGACCCGCAGGCGACGTCGGCCGAAGAGTTCTACGACCTGTGCAAGGAGCTCTCGGGCGGCAACACCTGGGCGCTCGGGCGCGTGCCGCTGGGTTACCTGCGCCAGATGTACGAGATCCCGAACGGCTGGTCCGAGGACGGCGGCAAGCTCACCAGCGCGAACCTGCACGAGCGCCAGCAGGAGGCCCTGGAGCTCGGCCGGCGCCTGGTCGCGGACGGGTTCGTGCACCCGGACGGCGTCCCGGCCACCCAGCCGCAGCGCAAGACCTGGCTGGTCAACGGCACAATCCGCATGCTCGACGACACGTTCAGCGCGTGGCCCGACTTCTCGAACTACCCGATCGACGAGAACTTCCGGCTCGCCGTCGCGGCGCCCCCGCTCGCCGAGGGTGGCGGCACGGCGGGCATCCACCTGGGCGCGCCCGTCCAGAACATCACGTCGATCAGCAAGAAGTCCGAGGGCCGCGTCGAGGCGCTGCTCAGCCTCATCAACTACCTCGCCGCCCCGTTCGGCTCCGAGGAACACCTGTTCCGGACCTACGGCGTCGAGGGCGTGCACCACGAGCTCGACGGCACGGACCCGGTGCTCACCGACAAGGGCCGCACCGAGATCCAGCTCGGGCTCAAGTACGTGGTCGAGGGCCCCTGGGTCAACTTCCAGGCCGGCGACCCCGACGTCGCGCAGGCGGAGCACGACGCCCAGGCCGCCGTCGTCCCCACCGCGGTGCGCAACCCGGTGCAGGGCCTGTTCAGCGACACGGCCAGCCGCAAGGGCGGCCAGCTCGGCGAGAAGCTGGGGTCCGTGGAGGGCGACATCCTGGCCGGGCGCAAGCCCGTCACCGCCTGGGCCGACGCCGCCGCGGCGTGGGCCAAGGGCGGCGGCGACACCATCCGCGACGAGTACCAGACGGCGCTGGCAGACCGCCAGGGCTGACCCCGCCCGAGCCAACCCCACCCACACCGACCCGGACCCCGACCCCGACCCCGCCCGCACGACCAAACCGTTGAGTGCTGGGTATTTGCGTGATCTGAATGCCTGATCCCGCAAATACCCAGCACTCAACGGTTTGTGGCTGGGCGGGAGTTTGTGGCTGGGCGGGGTTTGTGGCCGGGCGGGTGGGTCAGTCCCGTGCGGACCGGCCCGGGCTGCGGGCGGCGTACAGGCGGTTGCCCTCCGGTCCCGTCCACTCCAGCCGGACGACGCCGGCCGCGGCCGCGTCGGCGACCCGCGACGGGTCGGCCCAGTAGCCGGCGGCCGGGTTGCGGAAGAACGTGGCCCACGGCTGGCCGTGGTGGTCGAGGAAGAAGTTGTTGTGCCCCGCGCCCACCCCGGCGGTCCAGCGCTCCGAGTACGGGCCCTCGAACCGGTCGGCGACCGCGACGACGGCGTCGTACTGGTACTGCACCCGGCCGGGCGCGGCCGTGTCGTAGGCGTTCCGCGTGGTCCCGTCGGTGTTGGTGGACGTGCGGTCCCACGCGGCGTGCACCAGGAAGTATTTACCCCCGTGCTTGAACACGTACGCACCCTCCAGGTACGGCTCGGGCGTGTACGACGTCTGCTGGAACAGCGGCAGGTTCGTCGTCGGGACGATGTCCTCCATGTCGTCCCGGAACGGGGCGTACAGGTGGTTGTGCAGCACCAGCCACGCGTCGTCGTCCTCGGTGTAGATGCTGCCGTCGATGTGGTGGTACGCCCCGGGCGCGATGAACGACGGCCCGCCGATGAACGGGTCGCCGAACGGCTTGTCGACGTTGCCCTCGGCCAGGCGGTACGGCCCCTCGGGGCCGCCCTCGCTGATCAGCAGGAACGAGCCGACCTTCGTGGAGTGGTCGCCCATGCAGGCCACGATGTACCAGGTGCCGCGGAAGTAGTGCACCTCCGGAGCCCAGACGTTGCCGCGCTTGCCGAACTGGCCGTGGTCGTCCCAGTACTCCTGCCACGGCGCGACGACGGTGCGGCCGGGCCGGTTCTCGCCGACGAACTCGGGCGACCAGACCTTGCCCTTCTCGGCGGCCTGGCCGGAGTCGGGCCGGATCGCCGTCGTGTCGGCCAGCCGCCACGGCCCGCGCAGCGACGGGGCCAGCCACAGGAAGATGCCGTCGTTCCAGGGACCGGCTGCCGGGAGCCCCGGGACCCGCGTGGTCCCCGTGGCGACGTAGACGGGTTTGCCGTCGACGACGAAGCAGTTCACGTAGGTGTCGCGGATCCAGGCCCGGCCGAGCTCCCGGTCCCGCGGGCGCAGCTCCAGCGGCAGCACGAAGGAGTTGTCGTCGCGCGGCCAGAGGTCCGGCCGGGTGTCCGCGAGGCCGTAGGGCTCCGGGTCGGGCCAGTTCGCGGGATGGCGGCCTGCGGGGTGGCCCGACGACGACGCCGCACCGGGTGCCGCCCCTCCGGTCGTCCCGCCGCCCGGCGTACCGTCGGGCGCCCGGCCCGGTGCTGCCACGCCCGCCGCCGAGGCGGTCGCGGCGGGCAGGGCCAGGCCCGCCACCAGGGAGCCGGCTACCCCGGCGGCACCCGCCAGGAGCGACCGTCGGTCGACGGGAAATCCGTTCGCTGGACCTGTCATGGGCACGCCCTCCGTTCCAGGCGCGACGCCGCCGTCGCGCATCCGACGCGACGCTAATCGGCGAAATTCCGCCGCTCAAGACGTGACAGAAAGGTCAGGGAGGGGTCGATGAAGGGTCCGGGAAACGAGGCGCGGCGCCGGGCGCGCCCGAGCGGGCGCCACGCGAACGAGCGGGCTATGCCGCCCGGTCCCGCACGACCCAGTCCGCGAGGGCCGACAGCGGGACCAACAGCTCGCGGCCCCGTTCGGTGAGCTCGTACTCGACCCCGGGCGGAACGGTGGGGAAGACGGTCCGGGCGACCAGCCCGTCGTCCTCGAGAGCCCGGAGGGTGCGGGTCAGCATCCGCTGGCTGATCCCGTCGACGCGCCGGTGTAGCTCGTTGAACCGGTGCGCGCGTTCGGCGAGCAGCATCAGCACGAGCAGCGTCCACTTGTCGCCCAGCATCCGCACCGTGTGCGTGACGGGGCACGCCTCGTAGTCCGCCGTCGGGACCCGCCCCGGCAGCCGGCCGCGGACGGCGGCCGCCACCATGTGGGCGTCCGGGTGAGCGTCGGGGTGGGGCACACCGGTGTTCCCATCTGACATGAAAGTGCCTTCTTCCGAGACGTCCGTGGTGCCGTGAGGATCGATGACGTCACCGTACCCAACGGTCACGTCGGGGCAGCCCGGCGGCAAGACGACGAGGAGACAAGAATGAGCACTTCCCCCACCCTGCTGGTCCTGGGCGCCGGACCCGGCCTCGGCATGTCGGTGGCCCGGCGATTCGGCAAGGAGGGGTACCAGGTCGGTCTGGTCTCCCGCAGCGCCGACCGGCACCCCGGTTACCTGGACGACCTCCGCTCCGCGGGGGTCCGCGCGGTGGCCGTCGCCGCGGACGTGCGCCGGCCCGGTGGCCTGCGGCGTGCGGTCGAGGAGGTCGAGGCCGAGCTCGGGACCGTCGACGTCGTCTACCACGGGCCGGGCGCCGACAATCCTGCGGCCGCCCCGATCGGCATCCTGGAGACGCGCGCCGACGACGTCCGCGCCGCCGCCGCCCAGGTCGTGGACCCCGCCGTCGAGCTCGCCGGGCTGGTGCTGCCGGGCATGCGCGAGCGCGGCAGCGGGGCGATCGTCTACGTGTCGGGGCTCAGCGCCGTCCTCCCGCTGCCGTTCCTCGGGCCCTTCGCGCCGGCCTCGGCCGCCCTGCGCACCTACGCCCTGACCCTCGCCGAGGCTGTCGGACCCGACGGCGTCCACGTGGGCTCGCTCGTGGTGGGCGGGCTCATCGAACGCGGCGACATCCACCGCTTGCTGACCGCGGGCCAGGCAGGCACAGGCATCGGAGGAGCGGATGCGCCGACGGCAACACCCGAACCGGCAACCGGTCTGCCGTCTGACGCTGCTCCCGACGCTGCTCCCGGCTCGGCTCCCATGCCGGTACTCGACCCCGACGACCTCGCCGACGCGGTCTGGCGCATCGCCACAGGAGCCGAACGCGAGGTTATCTTCAACGCGCTCGCCCCGGCCGCGGTCTGACCGGTCGCCCTGGCCCTGCCTCGTCCCGACCTCGCACAGCTCTCGATGGAGCGAGGGGGCAGAGCCAGGGCCTGGCCGGAGCAGACCGGGCAAGGCCCCGATCGGCACGAGTGCCGTCGTGCCGTGCCAACGCCTTCCGGCCGGGCCTGCTCGGAGCTGGTGGACGGGCCCGTGCGGGATCGACGAGTCGCGCGTACGGCAGCGCGGCAGACCGTGTGCCCCGTGGGCCGGCCGAGCACGGACGCGATGTGGATCGGCCGAGCACAGCCGAGACGCGGGTCGGCCAGCACAACCGTCACGTGGGTCGGCCGAACACAGCCGTCACGTGGGTCGGCCAGCACAGCCGAGATGTGAGCGAGCCCATCCGTCATGCTGCCGTGGCTGGTGGCATGACGGACGGGTCGTCGGGGTCGGCAGCCTCGCCGGGTGCGGGTGCTGCGGCGGGTGGGTCGATGGGTTCGGGCAGGCGGATGCGGTGACCACGCGGGTCGGTGAAGACCCACCCCGTCTCCACCAGCACGCCCGAGGTGTTGACGGTCGTGGGCTTGCCCGCCCAGGACATGGCGATCCCGCGGGCGTCGACGAGCTGGTGGTGGAACCAGCACAGCAACGCACTGTTGGCCACCGACGTGCCACCACCCTGGGCCCAGTGCGTCACCGCATGATGCACCTCGCACCGCGACGGCGGCTGATCACAGCCCGGGAACACACAATGCCCATCGCGTGCGATCACCGCCCGCCGCATCTGGCCCGTGACCGTGCGCTGCGCACGCCCCACATCCAGCACCGCACCATCCGCACCGAACACCACCCGGGTGACCGCACTGTCACACGCCAACCGACGCAACAACCCCACCGGCACCCGGCCACCCGACTCCGTGAACACCGCACCACCCGAACCCAACAACCCCGACACACCCGGACCCGACACACCCGGACCTGGCACACCCGGACCTGGCACACCAGCACCAGCACCAGCTGCGACCGAGCCAGCAGCACCAGCACCCGTGCTTGACCCGCCCACGTTCGGCGTGCCCTCCCGGCCCGGGACCGTCTGTCCGCAGGTCAGGCACAGGCCCTCACGGGTGCGGGTGACCTGGGTGAGCAGCTCCGACAAGGACACCGTGACATTCAGGTGCGCAGGGATCGACGCACCCGGCGAGGCCTGGTTCGTGTCCAGCACGAGGTGGGCGATGTCGGCCAGGCCCTGGGCACGGCGCTGACCCGGCGTCCGGTCATCGCCCACCGCCGGGGCGCCGGTCACGGCGTTCAACGCGGTGGTCAGCAGCAGGCCGTGCTCGTCGGTCAAGAACCCCGCCACGTGGAACCCGCCCAGCGTCTTGGACACGTCCAGGAACTCACCCTCAGCGGCCTTGTCGTCCTCCACGTCGTCCGTGTCCGGGTCGGTGATCGTGGCGAACCGGCGCGCGACCACCCGGAACTGGTCCGCGTTGAGCACCCCGGCCTCGCGCAGGACCAGGCCCTCACCCGTGACCAGCGCCCCCTCACTGATCGCTGTCTCCAGCACCTTCGTGATCTGGTCGCGGGTGCGGGAACCGTTCGGGTCATCGGCCGGGTCCGGCAGATCCACCGCGACCGTGTCCACGAACGCCTCCGGCGTCGTGGTCTGCCCCGTGCGGGTCTCGATCAACCACGCCAACGCGTCCTGGCGCGTCTGGCTCGTGGGCGCGACCTCCGTCATCACCCGGGCGTGATCCACCCCCAATGTGCCGGCCACCAGACCCTCCCGTGTCGCGGGCAGCGCCTGCGCGAGACGCCGGGCGGTGGTCACGTCCTTACGGGCCGTGCCCGCCGAGACGCCCTCACGCAGCCGCAACCACGCAGGGAACGTGCGCGACATGCCACCACTGCGCCAGGAACCGTCGTCCTCGATCCGTGGCAGCACCGACCACCGGACCCCGTCCAGACGCCCGGTCACCCTGCGGATCCGGGTGTGCGCCTGCATCAACCGGGCCACCGTCGGCGCGCCCCAACCATCCAACACACCCGGGGTCACCAGGGCGGCCAGCTCACCGACCGCGGTCTCGATCCGGGCCAGCACCCCCTCCAACGAACCCGGTGACACACCACCGGACACCATGCTCTCTACCGAGTCCATCCGTGCCACCCCCTCGCCCGCCCGTCATGTTCACCTGACACCATTGTCTCGAACATTCATACGCATCGCGAGGCACACTTCAAATCTGTGGATAACCCTTCGCGTCCTGGACGAGCGGCTTCGGTCCCTGCTTCAGCCCGATCAGAGAACGCCGCACGTCAGATCGCGGCTGACTCGCTCCCCCGCAGGATCGACGTCATCTTCTTGCCCCGCGCCAGCTCGTCGACCAGCTTGTCCATGTACCGGATCTGCTGCATGAGCGGGTCCTCGATGTCCTCGACGCGGTACCCGCAGATGACGCCCTTGATCAGCGACACGTTCGGGTTCATCGCCGGGGCCTCCGCAAAGAAGGTCTCCAGGTCCGCCCCGCTGTCGATCGTCTGGCGCAGGCCGGCGTCGTCGTAGCCGGTGAGCCAGGTGAGCACCTGGTCCAGCTCGGCAGTGGTGTGGCCCTTGCGCTCCACCTTCTGCACGTAGAGCGGGTAGATGCTGGCGAAGCTCATCGCGAAGATCCGGTGTCGTGCCATCTCCCGACTGTAACCGGGGCGACCGACACCCAGGAGAAGCTAGCCGAGCTCGATGACGATGCCCGTCAGGTCGTGCAGCACGCTCGCCGCCCCGGCGGCGACGGCCTCGCGGGCACGCTCCGCCGTGACGGCGGCCGGGTGGGCGTCGTCGTTCCCCAGCCCGGTTCCGCGGAACTCCGCACCCGGCCAGACGACGGCGGTCACGTTGTGGGTCGGCTCCGGGAGCTGCGCGCCGACCACCAGGAAGTCGGTCTCCAGGTACTGGGCCGTGATCAGGGCGAACACGTCCACGACACCGTCACCGACGCCGACCACGAGGTCCGGCGTGGCGGCCACGGCCTCGTCGATGCGCCGTTCGACCTCGTCGTCGCTCCGCGCCTCCAGCACGGTCAGGTCCGCCCCGTGCTCCGCGGCGTAGTGCTCGACGGCGTCCGTGCGGGTCGCTGTCGCGGCGTCGTCGCCGCGGGTGACGACGACGATCGTGTACCCAGCGGGAAGGGCGACGTCGTCCCACGTGCCCGGCGTGGGACGGACCGTCGCCTCCGGCGCCGGCTCGTGGCTCGACCCGACGAACCGCGCGGCAAACCCGGTCAGGGGCGCGGGGCTGGCGACGTCGTCCGGCGTCGGGCCGGGCGCGATCGCGCCGCACGCGGCGAGGGTGAGCGCGACGGCGGCCGCCGCCAGACTCGCGGCGAGGCGCGCTGACGGCCGCCTCACGGCGCGACCGCCCCGGACGTCGGCGCCTCGGACCTTGGTGCCTCAGACCCTGGCGCCTCAGGCTTCGAAACCTCAGGCTTCGAAACCTCAGGCCTCGGCGACTCGGACTCCTCGGCGGCTGCCGCGACAGGACTCGCGGGCCCCTCGGACTCGCCTGCGGCTGTCGTTTCGGGACTCCTCGGATCCTCGTCCGCGACCGCTGCGTCCTTGGTCGCCACGCCGTCCGCCGCCGCGCCGTCTGCCGCGCCCTCCGCCGCCGCGCGCTCCGCGAGCGCCTGCGCGACGGCGGCCTGCACGCGGGCGTCCTCGCGCTGCCCACGGGTCCGGCGGCGGCGCACGATGACGACGACGGCTCCGGCCAGCAGTACGACGACAAGGAGGGGCAGCCACGGCACGGCCCAGCCGGACGCGTGGGCCTCGACGGGTGCGACGCCGGGGGTCGCGCCCGCGACGTCGGGAAGCTGGGCGACGAGCACGATGTCGGCGCCGAGCCAGAACAGCGGGGCCACGCCGTCGACCGGCACGGACACGGGCCAGGACTCTCCGGGCAGCAGCTCGGGCACGTCGTCGGCGGCGCCCTGCGCGCCGAGCCAGCCGAACGGGCCGGCGACGCCGACGTCCTGGTTCGCGGCCAGCCGGACGTTGCCGTCGTTGCGGACGGTGTAGGTGACGGTCGCGTCGCCAGGCCCGAAGGGATTGAGGGTCTGGTGGTACTCGACGTGCGCGTCGGTGACCGTCAGGTTTGGCGCGAGGTCGCCGGCGACCCGCAGGTACACGCGGATCCCGGACCGGGTCTCGTAGTCCAGCCCCGCCTCCTCCGCCGTGACGGTGCGCGAGGTGAGGATCGCGCCGGCGTAGTCGCCGGGCGTCGCGTCGTCGGGCACCTGGAGCGTGAAGGGGACGTCGGCGCTCTCGCCGGGCGCGAGGCGCACCTGGTCGACGGCGGGGTCGAGCCAGGACCCGACGTTCACGGAGCCGGTTTCGTTCGAGCCGGTTTCGTTCGAGCCGGTGTCGTCGGACGCGGCGTCGTCGGAGCCGGACTCGTCCCCGCTGTCGGCGGCGTCGCCCCGGGTCAGGACGTCGAGCTGTCCCGCCGTCGTCGTGTAGCCGTCGGCGGCGTAGATGTCGAGCTTCAGCGGGGTCTCGCCGTGGTTGGTGACGACGAGCTCGTCGGACACCTTGGCCCCCGGGTCCACCGTGTAGCGGAAGTTCTCCCGCTCGGTCCCCTGGTCGTTGGTGGCGGTGCGCACACCCCAGGTGACGTCGTCGGTGGGCGCGGTCGCGGGCGCGGCGGTGACCCGCGCATCAGTAATCGGTACCGCGACAGCCGGCCCGGCGAACGCCGTCCCGGGGGTGACGACCAGGGCCGCGAGCCCCACGGACAGGGCCGCGAACGCGGCTGAGGAGCGAGCGGCGACACGGCGCGTGGTCGCGCGGGCGGCGGGCACGGGCATGGAGCTTCCTTCGATGGTGCGAGTCAGACAAGTTCTCGGGAAGGGGATCGACCGGGGTCACCGGACGGGCGACGCTCCTCGTGAGAGCGCCGCCCGCCCGGCGCGGGGCAGCCCCGCTTCGGTCAGCTCAACGCGGTGAGCGTGAGCGTGGCCCGGTAGGTCCCGTCGGTGACGTCGACGGGGATCTTGAGGTCGAGGTCGGCGCCGAAGAGCGCCGAGCCCGTGGTGTGCCCGGCCGCGGCGCGGCCGAGGGTCGCCGACTCGGACAGCCCAGGACCGCCGCTGAACCCGGTCGCGACCTGCGCGCCGGCGAGTGACCCGCCGCCCGCCTCGATCACGTCGGGGGTCCAGCCGAGGTACTTGCCGGAGAACGACCGGTCACCGGAGGTGAAGTCGCCCACCTGGGCCGAGAGCGACCACTGCGGGCCGCCGCGGCGCGTGTCGGTCACCCGGATCGGGTTGATCGAACCCTCTGCGGCGTAGTGGTCGCCGGCGGCCTCGGCGGTGCCGAGGTCGACCAGCGTGTTAGCGCCGTCGATGCTCCAGACGAACTCGCCCGGGGCGCCCTGCGGCACCACGACCTGGAGCTTCTGGGTGTTCGGGTCGACCGGCCTGGCGATGGTGACCTGGTCCACGACCGAGTTCACGGGGCGGTCGGCGTCCTTGGCCTCGGAGCGGATGGTGCGCACCGAGATGGCGTCGTCGGACACCTCCACGGCCGTGTAGTTGCGCACGTTCTCCTGGTTGAAGGCCGAGAGCCACCACGAGCCGGCAGCGTTCGCCGAGTAGTACTTCGAGCCGGACGCCGAGTTGGCCGTCACGTACAGCACGCCGCCGGGACCCGGGGTGAGCACGTCGGCGCCCGCCTCCTCGGCGGGGTCGGCCTTCTCACCGTTGCGGATCAGGTACGAGCGGGCGTAGCTGTGGTCGTGGCCCTGGAGCACCAGGTCGATGCCCAGGTCGGAGAAGAGCGTGGGCCACGTGTTGCGGCGGTCGATCACGTCGCTGTCGGTGGCGTGCGGGCCCACCGAGTAGATCGAGTGGTGGAACGACACGACCTTCCACTTCGCCTCGTCGCCGTGCTCCGCGACGACGTCGCGCACGAACCGCTCGTGCGAGGCGTAGTCCCGGCTGTTGGAGTTGAGGTTGAGGAAGAGCACGTCGTTGTAGACGAACCAGTAGTCGCCGCCCGAGCTCGTGCCGGAGCCGGGACCGGCCGTCTCGTCGAGGTTCGGCGTGTTGAAGTGCTGGCGGTACGCCTTGTTGCCGACGTCGTGGTTGCCGTTGTTCGCCACGAACGGGATCTGGCGCAGGTGGTCGGTCGACAGGAAGGCCTCGTACTGCGCCTCGCTGCTCGCCGACTCGATCTGGTCACCGGCCGAGAAGAGCATCTCGGCGTCCGGGTAGGCGGCCGTGGCGACGTCGAGCGTGTCGACCCAGCCCTCGGTGTCGCGCGGCACGTTGCCCGAGGAGCCGAGCTGCGGGTCGCCGAAGAACAGGAAGTCGAAGTCGCCGTCGAACGCCTGCGTGCGGAACGTCGAGACGGCCGACCAGGAGCCCTCGTCGCCGGCCTGGCCCGCAGTACCGACCCGGTAGGAGTACGCGGTGTTCTCCTGCAGCCCCGTGAACGTCGCGTGGCGGTAGAACTCCCCGCTCGACGACGGCCCGCCCGTGGCGGCGACGCTGATCGCGTCGGCGGGGAAGACGCCGTCCACGACCTCGCCCGCAGGCGCGATCTGGGCGACCTGCTCGGTGTCCTGGTCCGAGTACCAGGCGAGGTTGCGCTCGGCCTGGGTCGCACCGATGCCGAGCACAAGGTCGGTCACCGTGGTGGTCGGCTCCTCCACGGGCACCTCGACGGGGACCAGCGACTTGAGGTCGAGGTACACGTCGGAGCTGCTCGCCCGGTCGTTGTACAGGCCGATCGACAGCGTGTTCACGCCGGCCTGGAGCACGTCGGCCGGGACGCTGAACTGCTGGTTCACCGGGTTGCCGGCGCTGGCGCCGGCGTAGGTGAGGTTCTTCTGCGCGTCGGGGACGGCCTCGACACGCTCGTCGACGAAGCCGGCCACCTTGGTGCCGTTGACGAAGATCTGCACCGCGTCGTCGAACGTCACGTCGCCGCGCAGCGACGCGATCCGGTCGAGCTGGTCCGCCGTGACGTCGAACGTGGTGCGCAGGTGGTACGTGGGGATCGCGACCTTGGTCGCCGCGGCCGGGTCCACGTAGTGGTCGAGCACCGTGGTCACGGGGAAGCCGGAGCCGAGGTCCGGCGTGGCCGAGCCGTTCTTCGCGCCGAACGGCCCGGTGGCGCGCTGCCAGCTCGCGTCGTCGAACCCGGCGTAGGTCCAGGTGAGCCGGTCGCTGCTGCCCGCGGCCGGGTCGGTGTTGTCGTCCGAGTACGCCCAGATGGTCGTGCCGCCCAGGAACGTCGAGGGCAGGTCGGCTGCGCCCGCCGACGTCGCGGCGTAGGTCAGGCCGCCGGCGACGACGGAGACGAGCCCCACCGCCGCGACGGCTGAACGACCCCAGCCGCGCACGGACGCGGCCGGGCGATGGTCATTCGCTTGCATGAGTCCTCCAGTGAAGGGAGCGCCGAGCGGCGCCGAGCCGACACTTGCCCCGGGAGACGAATCGGTGCCGACGCCGGGATGAGCGACAGATGAACATGCGGCGCTGCGGCGGGTGATCTTTGGCCCGACGGCGCGTCAGTGCTGGTCAGCCCAGCCCGAGCAGCCGCTGGCCGAACCAGAACAGCCCGACGAGAGTCACCCCGGCCGCGACCACGACGCCCGTCCACAGCGCGGTGCGCGGCGCCCGGCGGCGCAGCAGGGTCAGCAGCGGGAAGACGACGGCGATGATGCCGAGCTGCACCGCCTCGATGCCCACGTTGAACACCAGGAGCGACCACAGCAGCGTCCACGAGAACGGCTCGTCGATGCCGAGCGCGCCCGCGAACCCGAGGCCGTGGACCAGGCCGAACGCGAAGACGACGGCGAGCCGGAACCAGTCGGCCCGTTCCAGCCCAGCCCGATCCAGCCCAGCCCGATCCAGCCCAGCCCGATCCGGTCCAACCCGATCCAGCCCGAGCCGTCCGGCACGCACCGGCTCCAGCACGCCGCGCCCCAGGACTCCTGCGTGCGACGCCGCTCCCCGCCCCCGCCACATCCCCCACACGTGCCACGCCGCCACCACCGCGATCGACAGGGCGACGACCGGCTCGACGACGGCCGCCGGCGCGCTGACCACGCCCAGCGCGGCCAGCAGGAACGTCACCGAGTGCGCCAGCGTGAACGACGTCGCGGCGAGCACGACGTCCCGCAGGCGGCGCGAGCCGACGATGAGCGCGAGCAGGAACAGCAGGTGGTCCGGGCCGAGCAGCAGGTGCTCCGCGCCCAGCACGAAGAAGTGGCCCATGCGCTCGTACCAGTGCTCGACCGTCGAGAAGGACGGCGTGTGCTGCGTGAGCGCCGCGCTGCCCGCGGCGCCGTCGAGCTCGTAGTCGAGGATGGTCGTGGTGCCGGTGACGTAGCCCTCGTCGTCGGCGAAGAGAGTGCTGCGCACCGCGTAGTCGACGGGCTCGCCCGGCTCTCCCGGCTCCACCGCGCCGCAGTCGTGGTCGAGCACCAGCACCGCGTACGGCACACCCTCGCGGTCGGTGATCTCGAAGTCGCCGACCTGCGCGGGCGCGCACGCCGCGCCGTCGGCCGTCACCTCGTAGCGGTCGGTGACGTAGCCGAGCACGGTGTCGGCGTGGGCGGCGAGCGCCGTCGGCTCCTCGCCGGTCTCCCAGAGGGCCATCCCCTCGTCGAAGAACGCACGGTCGTCCTGGTACTCGGCCGCGGAGACGACGAGCAGGTCGTACTCCAGGGCGAGCTCGGTGCGCACGACGCCCGGTTCGGGGGTCGAGGCGTCGGCGTAGACCGTGGAGGTGAAGCCGTGCGCGCCCGCCGAGGGGGCTAGCGCGGGCAGGGTGAGGAGGGCGAGCAGCGCGGAGGCTGCCGCAACAGTCAGAGAGCGACGCACGCGGGGCACCATCCACCACCGGGATGAACGGTCCGCGAACGCCCCGCGAACAGACGCAGCGAGCCGGGACCGGCATCCCGGTCCCCGCTCCCCACCACCCCCCCCCCCACAACAACCCCCCCACCACAACAACCCCCCCACATCTGCACCCACCCCCTCCCCCCTTTTTCCCCGCCCAAG
>NZ_JBHWLR010000001.1:0-72580 GCF_042731755.1 Promicromonospora sp. NPDC059942 | reverse complement strand
AACACCCACCAAAAAAAACACACCCACCCCCCCCCCACCCCCCCCTCCCCCCCCCCCGACAGCCCCTACAGCAGCAACAGTCCTACAGCAGCAACAGCCCTACAGCGTCGGCACCAGCACCGTCATCAGTTCGCCCGAGCCCAGGTGCACCAGCGCCTTGCCCGGCGTGACCTGCGTCGAGACCGCCGACCGCGGCAGGCTCGCCCCGACGAGGTCGCCGTCGAACCGGTCCTGCGGGCTGAGCAGCGCGCCGCGCCGGCTCTTCTTGACGTCGACCTGCCAGCCGGAGAACCCGCTGGCCACCTCGGAGGCGTTGCCGCCGAGGATCAGGCCGCGCCGGTTGTCGGCGGCCGTGCGCAGGTACGCGCGCAGCCAGGTCTTCGCCGGCGCGTCGGCGACCAGCTCGCCGTCGTCCACGACGAGCACCACGGGCTCGCCGTCCGGGTCGAGGTGCGGCGCCAGCTCCTCCTCGGTGAGCTCCGTGCCGGTCAGGACCGCGCGCACACCCTCGCGGCCCTCGAAGTCACGCAGGACGCTCGGGCGCGGCGCCAGGATGACCACCTCGGTACCGCCGCGCAGCAGCGACTCCGTCATGACGGCCAGCATCGTGGACCGCCCGGACTTGGACGGGCCGCCCACCAGGAACGCGGGCGCGTCCCCGGCGAGGTCCATGCCGAACGCGGTCAGGTCGTCGCCGCCGACGCCGAGCAGCGCCCACATGGGCTGCGCCGCCTCGGGACCGACGTACTGGTACGCGGCGTCGACCGTGATCGTGGAGGGCAGGTCGTCCACGCGGAACGGGCCGGTGCCGGGCACCACGTCCTCCCGCTCCCGGATCGTGGCGGCCATGAGGCGCGCGGCGCTGGTCTGGGCGCGGCCCGACGGGTCGTCGCCGAGGATCGCCACCTGCACCTCGAGCCCGCTGCCCGACCGGAACGCGCGGCCCGGCTGGATCTCCTCGGGCAGCTTCTTGTGGTCGATGCCCACCATCCCGTAGTCGAACTTGTCGGTGAGCCGCAGCACGAGCGCGTCGTCGGTCAGCACGCTCATCCGGCTGGAGAGCAGGCTGCGGTCGCCGGACACCAGCAGGTGGATGCCGGCGCTCGCGCCGTCGCGCAGGAGCTCCTGGACGATCTCGACCAGCTTGCCGTTGTCGACCTCGCCGTAGGTGCTCATGAAGCTCTCCCACCGGTCGATCAGCACGAGCACGCGCGGCAGGCTGGTGCCCGGCTCGGCGAGCTCACGCTGCTCGGTCACGCTGGCGAAGTTGCCGGCCGCGAGCACCTGCTGGCGTCGCCCGAGCTCGGCCTGCAGACGGGTGAGCAGGCGCTTGGCCCGCTCCGCCTGCCCGCGCTGCACGACGGCGCCCGTGTGCGGCAGCTCGTTGAGCACCGTCAGCGCACCGTTGCCGCAGTCGATCGCGTACAGGTGCAGGTCGGCCACCGACATCTGGCTGGCCGCGGCGAAGGCGCTGGTCCGCAGCACCGTCGAGCGGCCGCTGCCCGGCGCGCCCACCACGTAGCGGTGCCCGAACTCGTCCAGGTCGATCTGGGCGGGACCCTGCCGCTGGTCGGACGGCGAGTCCTCCAGCGCCCAGGCGAACTGCGACGGCGCGCTGGACTGCACGAGGTCGTCGAACGGCAGCAGGTCCGGCAGCGCGGGCAGCCACGGCCGCCGGGGGTCGTCCCAGCCGCCCACGCGCGCCGTCTCGCGCAGCGTCTCGACCAGCGCCGCGAGGTCGGTCTCGATGTCCTCGCTCCGCTTGACCCGGGGGCGGACGGGCGCCGGGGCCCCGAGGTCGGTCACGGAGATCCGCGCCACGAACGGCGCCTCGACCTGCCCGACGTCGGACAGCGACAGGCGCCGCCCGCCCACCCGGGCGGACTGGAACGGGACCAGCGACGAGTGCCCGAGCCGGGCGTAGGCGCGGCCGGGCTGCGACTTGGCGATCTCCGCGGCCTCGTTCGCGTCGATGACGTCCTTGGACTCGCTCTTGTCCGTCATCCGCAGCGCGATGCGCAGGTTCGTGTTGGCCCGGATCTCCGGGGAGATGACGCCGGACGGGCGCTGCGTCGCGAGGATGAGGTGGATGCCGAGCGAGCGGCCCCGCTGGGCGATGTTGACGAGGCCGGTGACGAAGTCCGGCAGCTCGCGCACCATGGAGGCGAACTCGTCGATGACGATCATCAGGCGCGGCAGCGTGGGGCCGACGTACCCGCGGCTCTGCGCGTCGAGATAGTCCTCCAGGTCCTTCGCGCCCGCGGCGGCCAGCACGTGCTCCCGGAAGGTGAGCTCGGCACGCAGCGAGTCGAGCGCGCGCTCCACCAGGTGGGTGTCGAGGTCGGTGACCATGCCGACGGTGTGCGGCAGCTGCTCGCACTGGCTGAACGCCGCGCCGCCCTTGTAGTCGACCAGCACGAAGTTCATGGTCTCCGGCGTGTTCACCACGGCGAGCGAGGCGACGACGGTCTGCAGGAACTCGGACTTGCCGGAGCCGGTCGTGCCACCCACCAGGGCGTGCGGCCCGTCGCGCACCATGTCGAGCACGAACGGCCCGTCCAGGGAGACGCCGACGACGGCGGCCGTGCTGCCCTTGCCGGTGCTCGAGATCATCCGCCACCGGGCCACCATCTGCTCGGCGTCGACCTCCTCGATGTCGAGCACCTCCACGAGACGCGCCGAGTCGGGGATCAGGCCCTCGCCCTCGCTGGCGGTCACGTCGTGCACCGCGGCGACGGCGCGGGCCACCGGCTCGTACCAGTCGTCGTTCACCTCGTCGACCAGGATGGTACGCAGGTCGTCGGCGTCCTGCCGGCGCAGCGTCATGCCGCCGTCCACGCGGGCGAGCGCCACGACCGTGCACTCCTCCGGGAGCATCTGCTCGTCGCCGTCCAGGCAGACGACGCTCACGCCGACGCCGGGGCCGTCGCGCAGGATGGACACGACGCCGGGCAGGGCGCGCAGGCGGCGGGCGCCGTCGAGCACCACGACGACCTGCGGGCCGGACATGACCTTGCCGCCACCCCCCTCCATGGCGGCGCGGCGCTGCGTGATCAGGGAGTTCACCTCGGCGACGCGGGCGGCGAGCGTGTCCGTCGTCGTGCCGATGAGGGCGACGGCCTCCTGGCCGAACGCCGGGCGGGCGTGCGGCAGCCAGGCCGCCCAGGCCCACTCCGGCACGTGCTCGGAGCTGGTCAGCACGTAGACCTGCACGTCGCGCGGGCTCTGCAGCACCCCGAGCTGACCCACCATCCACCGCGCGCGCCGGCGCGGCCAGTCCCCCGGGCCCGCCAGGCCGACCACGCCGGCCTCCTTGAGCGACACGGTGACCGGCACGGACCGGACGGTCGCGCGGGTCTTGCGGCGGTGCTCCGGCTCGGCGCTGTCCTCGACCTCGACCTGGCTGGTGGCGTCCGCGAGCCCCAGCCGGACCGTCAGGTGGTCGGCGTCCGTGCTGCGGCGCTCCCACAGACGGCGCGTCGGCGTGGTGGCGATGAGGCGCAGCTCCGCGGCCCCCGGGCTGGAGACCCGGCGCCGGTGCTGCTCGCGCCGCACCGCGTCCAGCACCTCCTCCTCCAGCGCGGCCCGCTCCTCGGCGTGCTGCTTGAGCCGATCCTTGTGCGTGGTCACGCCGTTGCGCTTGGACATCCACCAGTTGCCCCAGCCCATCAGCGGCGAGGCCAGGGCGAAGAACAGGTAGTACGGCTGCTTCAGCACGATCGCCATCACGATGCCCAGCACAGCGGGCATCGCCATGCCGAGCCACGGCAGCGGGTTGCGGCTGGGCGCCGACGGCTCGGCCGGCAGCCGGAAGTGCGTGGCGGGCATCGGGGGCAGCAGACGGGGCGGCCGGTTGTAGTCCAGGTGCCCCGGCTCGCTCGCGGGCCGCAGGTCGGCGTCGGGCCGCGTCGCGGGCTGCACCGTCAGCACGCTCGGGCCGATCCGCAGCTGCGTGCCCGCGGGCCACGGCGCGTCCTCCTCGCCCAGCGGGTCCTCGGACCGGTCCAGGTGCACCAGCCGGCCGACCGAGCGCGGGTCCGGCACGCGGCGCACCCGCACGGCGCCGTCCAGCCCCACGACGACGGCGACGGCGGCCAACCCGCCCTCGCGCGGCTCGTCGACCCGGACCCGGCCGTCGGGGCCCACCTGCAGGATGGACTCGCCTACCCCGAGGCGGACGACGGCGCCGGTGCCGGTGCCGCCCGTGACGCACAGGTCGACGGGGCCGCCCGAGCCGGCGCTCCCCAGCCCCGGCTCGGCAAACGTGACGACGACGCCGTCCCGGACGCCGGAGTCGGCGACGAGCAGCTCGGCGTCCGGGCCGGTCGCGACGGCGGCGCCGTGCACGGAGCGGTCCTGCACCCCGTAGCCCTGGACGGCGCGGCCGTCCACGTACATGGTGCTGCCCCGGGGCGCGCCCACCTCGGCCGCCAGCCGTTCGGCCAGGTCGGCCGCCTTGGTGCGCTCGTCCAGGTCCAGGGACAGGAGCGTCTCGCGCGCGCCGTGGCGCACGGTGATCAGAGCGTGCATGTCATTCGCCTCCCCGCCGCACGGCGGTCTGCTCGTCGAAGCGCACGTCGGGCAGGAACCCGCTGCGCAGCCAGCCGTCGTCGCCCGCGGTAAAGCGCCACTTCGCGGACGGGGCCTGGCCGAGGACGATCACCACCCAGGTGAACTCCGGGCTCGCGAACCGGGCCGCGAGCAGGTCCTGCTGCGCCGCGGACGGCGCCTGCGACAGGACCAGCACGCCGCCGTCGCCCACCTCCAGCTCGGGCAGCACCTGCTCGATCCCCGCCAGGTGCTCCACCTGCTCGGGCCGCGGCAGGCCGTTGCCCACCATGACCACGCGCGGGTCGTTCGACCACGGGTTGCCCGTCAGCTCGCCCAGCCACCGGCGCAGCACCTCGTGCCGCACCCGGGTGGGGCCGTCCAGGCTGATCACGCCGCGGGCCACGGAGAAGTCCACGAGCACCCGGCCCGTCTCCCCCATGCCCAGGTTGACCAGCCGCGCGAACCGGGTGGTCGGGCTCTCGGACGCCGCCCCGGACTGGAGCTTCGCCAGCGGCGCGGACCAGCTCTGCCCGTCCTCGCTCACCTGCCACGGGGCCGGGGCGGGCGAGGCCGGGTTGGTCAGCCGCAGCCGCAGCGAGCCGCCCTCGATGAACACTCCGGTCGTGCCCGGTACGTCCAGGCCGTCCCGCTCGCAGGCCGCCATCAGCACCCGCAGCGCACGGTCGACCGTCCAGGCCGCCGAGGTGTCGGTGCGCAGCAGGCTGTCGTCGAACGGCTCGTGCCGCTTGCGCCGGCGCACCAGCCAGAACGGCACCAGCCCCAGGAGCCCGAGGAGCACCAGCCCGCCGACGACCAGCAGGATCGGGACGACGGGCACGGAGAAGCCCGCGTCCGCGGCCCCGGCCACGTCGCCGGTCGGCGCCGGGGTCGGGGTCGGCTCGAGCGAGGGCGTGGCCGACGGCGAGGGAGACGGCCCCTCGTACCCCGGCAGGGGGCCGAACTCCAGGCCCTCGCCCACCGCGTCCTTCGGCATCCGGAGCACCCAGCCGGGCGTCAGGGTCCTCGGGTCGGTGAGGTACTCGCCGTCGGGCTGCCGGTGCCCCTCGGTGAGCGCGGCGATCTCCGGCCAGCGCTCCCGGTCGCCCAGGAACCGCTCCGCGATGTCGTTGAGCTTCTCGACGTTGTCGTCGGGCGTCGCCCGGACCACGTAGTACAGCACCGAGCCCGGCGGGCCGCTGCGGCTCGGGACGGGCGTCGGCGTGGGCGTCGGGGTGGCCTCCACCTGCTGTGTCACGCTCGGCTTCGGGTCCGGCTTCTTCGGGGACGGCGACGGCGACGGCTTCGGAGGGGGGTCACCGAAGACGCGCAGCTCCCAGATGGAGTTGCCCGCCTCGCTCACCCGCGAGTCGGAGTACATCCGCAGGTAGCGGCCCTCCCCGAGGATGTCGAGCACGTCGGTGCCGCCGTCGCCCGCACCGGACCAGTGCGTCTCCCAGATCTCGCCGTCGTCGGACAGCTCGATCCGGTAGCTGGTGGAGTACGAGACCTCCCAGTCGATCTCGACGCGGTGCACGACCGTGCGTCGCCCCAGGTCGATCCGGATCCACTGGGGGTCGCTGAAGGAGCTCGACCACCGGGTGTTCGGGTTGCCGTCCACGGCGTTGCTCGCGAGGTGCTCGTTGTTCTCGAGCGACGACGACAGGGCCGGCCTGCCCTGCGAGAGCAGCACCGGGTCCTCCGCCGCCCGCGCCGGGGTGACCCCCGGGAGGACGGTGCCGACGAGCGCGACGAGCAGCGCTGTCACCAGGGTCGTCGCCAGGCAGAGGCGCGCGACCCTTGTCAGTCGTTCACTCACCGGCCCGACGCACCGCCGTCTGCTCCGTGTAGCGGACGTCGGGCAGGAAGCCGCTGCGCAGCCAGCCGTCGTCGCCGGCGGTGATCCGCCACTTCGCCGACGTCGACTCGCCGAGCACGATGACCACCCAGGCGAAGCGCGGGTCGGCGAACCGGGCGGCCAGCAGGTCCTGCTGCGCCACCGACGGCGCCTGCGACAGCACGAGCACGCCGCCGGCGGTGGCGTCGAGCTCCGGAATCACCTGCTCGATCGCCGCCAGGTGCTCCACCTGCTCCGGCTGCGGCAGGCCGTTGCCGACCATGACCACACGGGGGTCGTTCGACCACGGGTTGCCCGTCAGCTCACCCAGCCAGCGGCGCAGCACCTCGTGCCGCGCGCGGGTGGATCCGTCCAGGCTGATGACGCCGCGGGCGCGGGCGAAGTCGACCAGCACCCGGCCGGTCTCGGCCACGCCGATCGTGACCAGGCGAGAGAACCGCGCGGTCGAGGCCTCGCTGGCGGGCGCCGCCTGCAGCCGGGCCAGGGGCGCCGACCAGCTCTGGCCGTCCTCGTTCGCCACCCACGGCTCGGGCGCCGGGGAGACCGGGCCGGCCAGCCGCAGCCGCATCGCGCCGCCCTCGATGAAGACGCCGGTGATGCCCGGCACCTCGACGCCGTCGCGCTCGCACGACGCGAGCAGCACGCGCAGGGCGCGGTCCACCATCCACGACGCCGACGTGTCGGTGCGCAGCAGGCTGTCGTCGAAGGGCTGCGCGCGGCCGGAGCGCGAACGGCGCACCGCGTAGACCACGAGGAGCACGAGGGCCGCCGCGACCACGGCGAGGCCGACGCCGATCAGGACGGGCTCGAGCCCGGACCCGCCGGTGGACTGCTCGTCCGCGCCGCCCGCGCCGTCAGCGCCGGCCGGGTCCGTCGCCTCGCTCGGGGCGTTCGCCTCGGGCGCCGCGCTCGGGCCGGGGAGCGGGCCGTTCTGCAGGCCCTCACCCTTGGCGTCCTCCGGCATCTGGAGCACCCAGCCCACCGTCACGACCGCCGGGTCGGTGAGCTTGCCGCCGTCGGGCTGCGTGCGGCCCTTGTTCAGCTCGAAGATCTCCGTGTTCCGCTCGCCGTCGCCCAGGAACCGCTCGGCGATCAGGTAGAGGTACTCGGGCTCGCCCTCGGGCGTCTCCCCGATCACGTAGTACGGGACCGACGGCGCGACCGACGCCTCGGGCGAGGCGCTCGGCTCGCCGGCGCCGTCCGCGGGCCCCGTGGGCAGCACGCCGGTCTCGACGCCCTCCCCCGCGGCGTCGTCGGGCAGCTGCAGGACCCAGCCCGGCAGCAGGACGGTCTCGTCGACCAGGGCGTCGCCGTCGGGCTGCGTGCGGCCCTTGTTCAGCTCGAAGATCTCCTTGTACCGGTTGCCGTCGCCGAGGAGGCGCTGGGCGATGTCGAACAGGAACTCCTGCTCGCCCTCGGGCTTGGCCGGCACCACGTAGTACTTGACCTTCTCGCCGTCCTTCGTGCCTGTGGCGGGATGGTTCGTGGCGGGATGGTTCGTGGCGGGGTGGTGCGCGGCAGGGCCGGCGTGGACCGCGGTAGGGGCGGCGCCCACGAGAACGGGACCCGTGGTGGCCGCCTGTGCGGCGGCCGCGAGAGGAACCGTGACGGCTGTCGTGAACAGGGCCGCCGCTGCGAGAGCGGCGGCGATGCGGGGTGCGTGCTGCACAGTTGCTCCGTCTTCAGATGTGTCGCGCTCCAGGTGAGCCGCGTCAGTCAGGGGTGGTGCGCCGGGTGGTTCAGGCCCGGGTGGTGCGCCGGGTGTTCAGGCCCGGGTCGCTCAGGAGGATCGCTCAGGAAGGTCGCTCAGGCCGAGCCGGGAACGCTGCGCTCCGGCAGCTTGAGGGGGTTCGTGCCGGGGCCGGCCCAGCGGAACGTCGTCATCACCGCGTCGAAGAAGAGCACCATGGCCTCGGCCAGCCGCTCCGTGTTCTCGCTGTTCCAGATCGTGGTGAACGACAGCACGAGCCACTCGCCGTCGGCCTCGTCCCGGGAGACCGCGTACAGCACCTGCCGGGTCGACAGCTCCAGGTCCTCGTTCTTGACGCCGTGCTCGGTGTGCACCACGCGGACGCCGGGGCGTCCGTCGATCTCGACCAGCTCGCTCTGCTCGTACCCGTCGCTCAGGATGCTGGTGACGATCCGGGTCGGGTCGGTGCCGACGTCGCTGACCACCTCGATCTCCGCGATCGAGCCCGGGACGATCACGCCCTCCATGGGCTCGGTCGGCAGGTAGACCGCGCCGGTGCCGGCGTCGCGCGCCTGGCCGAGCGTCTTGTGCAGCTCCTCGCGCAGCATGCGCCGGAACGGCTCGGCCTTGTCGCGGGGCAGGGAGTCCGGCAGGGACCGGGCGACGACCTGCTCGACGGCCTCGTCCAGCTCGCGCTGGCGGCCCTCACCCGTCGGGAACCGGGCCCAGCCGGGCGGCAGGAGCATCACCCAGGCGTCGGTCGGCTTGCCGCCCGACTGCCCGGTCCCCGGGGACTCGCTCGCGGGGTTCTGGCTCGCGGGGCTCTGGCTCGCGGGGCTCTGGCTCGCGGGGTTCTGGCTCACAGGATTTTCGTTCACGGGACTCTCGCTCACGGTTCGCTCCGGATGATCTGCACGGCCGGCAGCAGGCCGACGAGCGTCTCCAGGATCGTGGGGACGAGCACGAGGTCCTGGCTGCGCCAGATCAGGGCCGTGTCCACCACGGCCTCCGGGTGCTCGGTGCGCCGGCCGACGGCGACCGTCACCCAGGCACCGCCCGCCTCGTCGATGTCCACGCGGGTGACCTGGATGCCGTCGCCGTCGGGCAGCTCGGGGTACTCGATGCTCGGCGGGTTCACCGGGTTGCCGCCGGTCGCGCCGAGCACGGTCATCAGCGCGTCGTCCGACTCGTCCGGGTCCATCATGCCGACGGTGACGAGCACCGGGACGGGGCCGCGGTCCAGCAGGCCGAGGCCCGCGATCGCGCGGGCGCCCTCGGTCGCCGCCTCGTCGGCGAACGCCACCAGGCTCGCGACCGTCTGCGTCAACGAACCACGCACGAGCTCCACGTGTTCGGGCTGCGCCGTCCCGCCGTCCGCCTCCTCCGGGAGGAACGACGTGAGCAGGAGCTCGACGGCCTCTCCCTGCCACGCGCCGACCGTCTCGGCGGGCTCGGTCACCGTGGAGGGCACGACCAGCCAGCCGGCCGGCGGCTCGATGGTCCAGGTCCAGTCCTGGACGGCGACGCCGCTCATGCCGGCCCCCTACGTCTCGTCGCACACGGCGAAGTCGCAATCACTGAATCGGCTCCTGGGTCAGGTGGTGAGGTGGTTGTACTCGTAGTCGGTCTCTCCGGTCCAGTCCCCGCGGTGGTCCTCGCCGGGGAAGCTCGTGGGCGGCACGGCACCCCAGAGACCGCTGATGAGACCCGACAGCATGGCGCCCGGGCCGGCGACGTAGATCCACGGCTTGATCGTGAAGTTCGCGCCCCAGAGACCGAGCAGGCTGAGCTCCTTGAGCCCGCCGAGGCCGAGCGCGCCGCTCAGCGACCAGGACTTGATGGGGGCGACGATCGAGGCCCAGCCGGGCAGCTTGGTCGAGATCATGATCGAGATCTTCTGGATCGCCAGGGGCTTGATGATGAAACCGCCCAGGGTGCCGATGAAGGTGGTCGAGCCGCCCTTGCCGGCGAGCACCGCACCCTGCGCCGCCTTCACCGACGCCGTGATCGACTTCGCGACCACCATGCCGACGCCGGCCGCCGCGACACCGATGACACCGAGGATGACGCCCATCCAGCTCGCCTCGCCCTGGGCCGCGAGCACGATCGAGGCGACCAGGCTCACGACGCCGACGATCAGGCCGGCCAGCGCCAGCGCCCCCACCCCGGGCAGGAGGATCGCGAGCACCGCGAGCGCCATGCCGATGTAGCCGAGGATCTCGACCAGCCCCTTGAGGAACTTGTTGAACCCGTGCACGAAGGCTTCCCAGCCGCTGTGCTTGAGCCCGTCGTCGCCCCAGTTCTCCTTGATCTTGGCGGCTGCCCGCTCGGCGGCCGAGTCGAGGGCCGACATCGCGGCGACGGCGATGGCCTTGGCCGCCGCCAGCTCGCCCTTCGCGCCCTCGATCTTGTTCGCGCGGTTCTGGGACTCCTGCTTCTGCTGCTCGGTGAGCGGCGGCGCGTCGTCCGGCCGGTCCGCGTTCACCGGGTCCGGCATGCCCTCGGCGCCCTTCTGGGCCGCGGCTGCGTCCTCGGCCTTCGCCAGGGCCTTGCCCGTCTCCGAGCGCGCGCTCTCCAGCTCGGGGCGGTAGCCCTCCAGGGCCGCGCGGACGTCGTCGTACCGACCCGCGGCGGCGGCGAGGTGCTCGTGGCTCTCCCCGGCGCGTCCCCGCATGGCGTCGGCCGCCTCGCCCTTGAGCAGGGTCTCGTCGCCGTCGCCGATCTTCTTGAGGAGCGCCGCCTGCGTGGTCATCATCTCGGCGATGTCTTTGTAGTGCTTGATCACCGCATCCAGACCGGACGCCTCGGCCGGAACAGGGTCGTCGTCGTAGTCCAGCAGATGCCACTCACCCACGCGGGCGGCGCTCATCCGGCCTCCTCATAGTTTGGGCCTGGTCGCGCCGTCCGGCGGCGACCAGGTCTTCGGGTCTTTCGAGCCTCGGGTCCGTCGGCTCAGCTCTCGGGCGTGAGCGACTTCTCCAGCTCGATCTCGGTGTCGTTCCAGGTCTCGGCGGCCTTCTCCATCTTGTCCTGGAGGTCCTTGAGGTTTTCCTGGAGCTTCTCCCGCTTGACCCACCAGCTGTCGACGAAGTCGCCCATGGCGTTCTTCACCGTCCTGTGACCCCAGAGGTCGCCGTCGTCCCAGAGCTCTTTCATGTTCTCGAGCTCGTGGAGCACCGACTTCAGCTGCTCGGCAGCTTCGTCGACGGCGATCGAGGTAACGACGAGGTCGGCCATCCGACGACTACTTGTTCAGCGCGTTGGCGAGTTCCTCGTCGGTCTTGCGGAGCGCCTCGGCGGCCTGCTTCAGGTACTCGCCGATGCCCGTCAGACCCTCCATGACCTGCTTGCCACCCTTGTCGAGCTCCTTGTAGGACTCGTCGAACCGCTTGGAGGACTTGTCCGTCACGTAACCGTCCTGCACCAGGTTCTCGACCATGGTGCGCAGCTGGTCCAGCTTCGCCTGCATGTCGTCCGCCTCCTGCTTCATGCGCTGGGAAGCGTCCTCCATCTGCTGGAAGGTCACATTGATGTTGGCCATGATCGGTCCTCTCGGGTTGCCTCGTGGAAAACAGGGCGATCGTACATGAACCGGACACCCCTGGGGTGAATCTTCGGGTAATCCCTTACGCGGATCCGGGGACCCTCCGTTCGGGCAGGTGCACGGGGTTCGAACCGGGTCCGGTCCAGCGGAACGTGGCCATGACGGCGTCGAAGAACTCGACCAGTGTCTCGGCCAGCCGCTCGGTGTCCCGGCTGCTCCAGCTGGTGCCGAAGGACAGCACCAGCCAGTCGCCCGCCGCCTCGTCCCGGGAGACGACATAGGTCACCTCACGCGTCGAGCGTGCCGGCCGACCGCCCTCTCGGTGCACATCGTGCCCGGTCCGCACCACCCGCGCACCCGGACGTCCGTCCAGGTCAACCACCTCGCACGTGTCGTGGGTCCGGCCCAGCACACGCTCCGCCAGCTCGGCAGGGCTGCGCCCCACCTCGCCGAAGAGCTCGGTCTCGGTGATCGACGCCGGGACGGCGATGCCTGCGATCGGGGCGGTCGGGAGGTACACGGCGCCGGTGCTGGTGTCGGTGTCGGCGCCGGTGTCGGCGCCGGTGCCGGTGCTCGTGCTGGTGCTCGTGCCGGCGAGCGCCACGCGGAGCGCGGCCCGGAGCAGCTCCCGGTGCGCCGCGACGCCGGTGTCCTGCGGACCGCCGCCGAGCGCCCGGTCCTCCGGCAGCGCGCGGGCGACCACCTCGTCGACGGCGGCGTCGCGCTCCTTGCCGCGCCCCTCGCCGAGCGGGAACCGCGCCCATCCCGGGGGCAGGAGGAAGGCCCAGGTGTCGGTCGGCCCAGCGGTGGGCCCCGCGGTCGGTCCTGTCGCCTGCCCCGTCACGACTCGGCCCGGTCGATCCGCACGGCGGGCATGAGCTGGTCGAGCAGCTCCACCATCGCCGCGCCGAGCACGAGGTCCTGGGTGCGCCAGACCAGCACCGTGTCCACCACGGCGTCCGGGTGCTCGGTGCGCCGCCCCAGTCCCACGCTCATCCAGGCGCCGCCGGACTCCTCGCCGATGTCGAGGCGGATCACGCGCACCCCGTCGCCGTCGGGCATGTCGGGGTACTCGACGGCGGGCGGCGCCGCGGGGTAGCCGCCCGTCGCGCCCAGCGCGGCCATGAGGTCGTCGTCGGGCGTCGCCGGGTCGCTGATCCCGACGGCGACGAGCACCGGCACCGGGCCGCGCCCCAGCACCCCGAGGGCCGCCACGACGCGGTGGTCGCCGGGCGCCATGCCGTCGGCGAACTCCCGGAGGTTCGCCACCGAGACGGCGGCCAGCTGGTCGAGCTGGGCGCGTGCGTCGTCGTCCAGCTCGACCGGCGTGCCGGACTCGTCAGGTTCGGGCTCGAGCGACTCCCGCACGACCGCCGTCGCCCCGCGCTCCCAGGCGGCGAGGTCCTCGGCCGCCCCGGCGATGCCGCCGGGAACCTCGAGCCAGCCGTCGGGCAGGTCCAGCCGCCACTCCCAGGACGACGCCGGGCCGCTGGACGTGCTGGAGGTGCTCGTCTCCGGTGTCGTCACAGGCCCGTCTGCTCCGAGTAGAGGCCGCTGTAGTCGGCGTCGCGCCAGCCGTCGAGGCTCCAGCGCGGGTCGGTCGGGTTGAAGTTCGACGGGTTGATCAGGCTGAACGGCCGCATGGACCACCCGAACGTGTAGGAGATGGGGCCGATGTACATCCACGGCTTGATCGCGAACCCGGTGATCCCGAGCTGGCCGAGGGCCGCGTTGATCTTCTGCACGTCCTTGATGTCGCTGATGCCGATCAGCCGGTCCCAGCGCCACGGGCCGCCCTTGACGGCAGCCAGGAACCGGCTCGAGTCGTTCTTGAACCACGCGCCGAACTTGCTGAAGTCGCCCTTGACCCACGCGTTCGGCTTGCCGATCTGCCACCAGCCGGGTGACACGCGAGTGGTCTGGATGAACTTGCCCCAGTTCGTGAACGGCTTGATCGCGGCGCCGAGCTTGCCGGTCATGAACCGGTCGAACGGGCGCATCGGGTTCTTGGAGTAGATGGCCAACCGGCTCGCGAGGCTGTTGAGCTCCTTGATCGCCCCCGGCGTGAACTTCACCTTGGAGCCGAGCTGCGCGGCCTGGATGGTCTTGAGCGAGCCGGCCATCTTGGCCGCGACGCCGATCAGGCCGAGGCTGAGGATGCCGATGATGACGCTCAGCCAGCTGCCCTCGCCCTGCACCGCCAGGATGAAGCTCGCGGCGACAGAGACCACGGTCGCGATCACGCTCAGCAGCGTGAGCATGCCGAGGCCCGGGATGAGGATGCTGAGGATCGCCAGCGCCATCCCGATGTACATCAGGATCTCGACCAGCTTCTTGAGGAACTTGTTCAGCTTGTGCAGGAACGCTTCCCAGCCGCTGTGGTGCAGGCCGTCGTCGCCCCAGTTCTCCCGGATCTTGTTCGCGGCGGCGGTTGCCGCGGCGTCGAACTTGACCATGGCCGCGCGTGCCTTGGCCTTTGCCGCCTCCAGGTCACCCTTGGCCTCGTTGATCTTGCCGCTGCGGCTCTCGGACTCCTGCTTCTCCTTGTCGGTCAGCGGCGGGGCGTCGTCCGGCCGGTCGGCGTTCACCGGGTCGGGCAGGCCCTCGGCACCCTTCTGGGCGGCGGCCGCGTCCTGGGCCGCCGTCAGTGCCAGGCCCGTCTCCGAGCGTGCGTACTCCAGCTCCGGGCGGAAGGTACGCAGCGCGTCCCGGATGTCGTCGTACCGGCCGGACGCCTTGTTCAGCGCGTCGGCGCTCTCCCGGGAGCGCTTGCGCATGGCGTCGGCGGCCTTGCCCTTGAGCAGGGTCTCGTCGCCGTCGCCGATCTTCTTGAGCAGCTTGGCCTGCGTCGACATCGCCAGCGCGATGTCCTCGTAGTGCTTGATCACCGGGTCCAACCCGGCCACGTCGGCCGGGACGGGGTCGGAGTCGTAGTCGAGCAGATGCCATTCCCCGGCCCGGGTGTCGCCCATCCTCGTCGTCCTCCTGCTGCTCGTGAACTGCTGCTCGTGGGACTACTGCTCGTCGAACGACGCCGCGAGCTCGATCTCCAGGTTGTTCCACTGCTCCGCGGCCTGCGCCATCTTCTTCTGCAGGTCAGAGAGGTTGGTGGTCAGCTTCTCCCGCTTGACCCACCAGTCCTCGACGAAGTCGTCCATGGCCTTCTTGACCGTGTCGTGGCCCCAGACGGTGCCGTCCTCCCACAGCTTTCCCATGTTCTTGAACTCGTCGATGATCGCCGCCAGCTGCTCGGCGGCCTCGTCGACGGCGACCGACGTGACTACGAGGTCGGCCACGGGACTACTTGTTCAGGGCGTTCGCGAGCTCTTCGTCGGTCTTGCGGAGCGCCTCGGCGGCCTGCTTCAGGTACTCGCCGATGCCGGTCAGACCCTCCATGACCTGCTTGCCACCCTTGTCGAGCTCCTTGTAGGACTCGTCGAACCGCTTGGAGGACTTGTCCGTGACATAGCCGTCCTGCACCAGGTTGTCGACCATGGTGCGCAGCTGGTCCAGCTTCGCCTGCATGTCGTCCGCCTCCTGCTTCATGCGCTGGGAAGCGTCTTCCATCTGCTGGAAGGTCACATTGATGTTGGCCATGGCAGAACCCCTCGTGCGTTGGTCGTTCTCGGACGGACTCACGTACGCGGTAATCGTCATCAACCGGACTAACCGGACGGCGACGCGAGAGTGAACAGCCGGGGAACGGCACACGGCATGGCGACGACGGGCCCGGGGATCACCCCGGACCCGTCGTCGGTCGCGCGAAAAGTGGCCTCTACCTGCGCTTTTGCATGGACTTCAGCAGTGCGCCCGGCAGTGCGCTCAGCAGTGGGCGAGGAACGGCCGGTCCTTGAAGCGCCGGTCGAGGAACGTGATGACGCCGGGCGCCCCGGTCACCATCGTCGAGACGTGCTCGCCGAGGTGCCACTCCCACTGGACCTCCGCGCCGGCGGCGCAGTACTCGTCCCGCAGCGCCCTGGCCTGGCCCGGCGCGACGATCTCGTCGTGCGTCCCGTGGAAGAGGCGGATCGGGACGTCGGGCGGGTTGGCCCCGAGCCGGTTCTCGTCGAGCCGAGCCTGCCACTGCGGCGACTTGAGCGGGTTGGACGAGGTGAACATCCCGATGTTCTGGAACGCGTGGGCGATCGTCGCCTCGACGCAGGCGTCCTTCTCGCGCTCGTACGTCTCGCGGCCCCGCTCGTTGAGGTAGGACCCGAGATCGAGCTCGGGGTAGGCGGCGTCGAGCCCGTAGGCCGCGAACAGGAGGAACCCGAAGCCGACCTTCCCGTCGAGGCCGTCGGCGACCTCGCTGAGGTCGGCGGGCACGCCGCCCGCCGCGACGCCGACCAGGTCGAGCTCCGGCGCGTACTCCGGCTGCAGCTCGCCCGCCCACATCGCTCCCCCGCCGCCCTGCGAGTACCCGGAGAACGCGACCTTGCCCCCGGCCTGCAGCCCGGTGGCCGGCAGGTTCGTCGCGGCGCGCACGATGTCGATGACGGTGCGCCCCTCCGACTGCCCGACGACGTAGGTGTGCCCGCCCGGCGTGCCGAGCCCCTCGTAGTCGGTCACCACGACCGCCCAGCCCGCCAGCAGCATCGGCTCGATGAACGGCCGCTCGTAGTCGAGCCACCGCGACGGCGCGCACGTGTCGCCGACGCCGCGCGTCCCGCTCGCCACGGACACGATCGGCCGCGGCCCCTCGCCCCGCCAGGGCGTGGTCGGCACCAGCACCCGGCCGGTCACGGGGATGTCCTGGCCGGTGGCGTTCGTCGAGTGGTACATCACCAGGTAGTTGCGGGCGCTGAGCTGCCGCGGCTCCTCGCGCCACCGCACCACCTCGCCGTTCGCGCCGTCGGGCAGGGGCGTCGGCGGGGTGTAGAAGTCGTCGAGCGGGACGGCCTGGTTCGGCACGACGGGGACGTCGGGCACGTCGGACGCAGGGGTGGACGCCGGGTCAGAGGCAGGGCTGGACACAGGGCCGGTCGCCGAGTCTGCCTGATCGGACGGGCCGGACGACGCGGACGCAGCGCCGGACGGGCCGGACGGGTCGGACGTCGCCGCGGCCGGGACGGCGACCGCGGGCAGGGCCAGCACGGTCAGGGCCGCGACGACGGCGGTCCAGCGCAGCGGAACTCGGCGCCGGACTGCCGGGGAAACAGCCCTGCGACCCCTCTCGCGGACGGCGTCGGGTACGGCCTCCGGGACGGCGGACGAGGCGTGGGAAGCGTTCGAACGGTTGACGAGCGGCATCGGATCTCCTCGGTGAGGTCCTCGGACGCTCGGCATTGAGCGCCCGCACCCGCGAGCGGGCCGCTACTGACTCTAACCGCAATAGCGCGCAGACAACAGCAGCCGGACAAAAGTGTCCGCTTCCCCGCCGGAGCCCAGCACTGCGATCAAGGGCTGGCACACCCGGCACGGCTGGCACGCCGGGCACGGCTGGCACGGCTGGCACGGCTGGCACGGCTGGCCGGCCTCCAGCCCCGGATAACTGAGATCGGTCGGTTGCACCGAGATCGGTCGCTCGATGGACCGATCTCGATGCAACCGACCGATCTCGGTGCAACCGACCGAAGTCGGGAACAGCTGCACGGCAATCAGCCGAGCTCAGCCGCAGGCGCGGCTCAGCCCTTGGCGACCGCAGCGGCCGGCGACGCGGCCGTCTCGGCGCGCTCCACCAGGCCGGCGAGCAGTGCGGCGAACGGCACCAGCACCAGGTTGCCGAGCAGCATGGTGCGCAGGAACGGCAGCCCCGCCACATAGCTCGCCAGCAGCCCGTCCAGGGTCGACGGGTACATCCCGTCCAGCAGCCAGACGCCGAAGTTGGTCCACGCGAAGAACCACAGCGAACCGCCCACGCCCACCCCGAGTGCGGCCGCGTACCGGCCGGGTCCGCGCAGGTGCCGCGCGAGGATCGCGCCGACACCCACCACGGCCCACGCCGACCAGGTGAACCACATGATCTGCGTGTTGCCGAGCACCGCGTCGCTCACCGCGACCACGGCGAACGGCACCACGGCCGCCCAGCGGTTGCGCAGCAGGAGCACGGCGAGGAAGGTCGCCGCGGTGGCGATCTCCAGGTTCGGGGGTGCGCCGAGCCCCGGCGCGACGAGCCGCCACACCACCGCGGCGGCCAGCACGAGCACCACGATGGCGGGCCGCCACCAGCGGTGGGCCAGCTCCTGGAAGGTCAGGTCACGACGCGCCGCATCATGGCCCGGTTGGTCGCGCCCGTCCGACGCCGGCATCAGTACGTCTCGAGGGTCCACGTGATCTCCTGACCGTCCTCGGTCTCCAGCGCCCCGGCGCCGACCTGCGCGAGCTCACCGTCCACGGTGAGCGACCAGAACTCGCTCTTCGAGTCGTCGGCGACCCGGCCGCCGATAGCGGTGACGAACGCGTTGGCGCCCTCCCCCGTGACCTCGGCCGACGGGTCCGCCTCCAGCAGCAGCTCCAGGGCGGTGGCACCGGTCCGGCCGCCGTAGGTCAGGCCCTCGACCTCGCCCGACGCATCGGTCGACAGCGACGCCTCGGCGGACGGCGCCGCCCCGGCGGCCGACTGCTGGCCCAGCGTGGCCGAGACCATCGGCTCCGGCTCCGCCGTCGTACCGGCGCAGGCCCCGAGCAGGCCGGCGACGAGCAGGGCGGCCGCCGCGGAGGCGACGGTCCGGAGGGGATGGCGGAAGGTCGTGTTCACGCCGGCCAGTCTAGGTCGGCGTGCACACGACGGCGCCGCCGTCTCAGGCGTCGATCCCGGCGTCGATCTCAGGCGTCGATCCGGGACCGGTCGAGCTCGGCGGCCCCCGCGATGAGGAACTCCTTGCGCGGCGCCACGTCGGTGCCCATGAGCAGCTCGAAGGCCCGCTCGGCCGCCTCGGCGTGCTCCGCGGTCACGCGGCGCAGCGTGCGGTGGCGCGGGTCCATCGTGGTCTCCGCGAGCTGGTCGGCGTCCATCTCGCCCAGGCCCTTGTACCGCTGGATGTCCGGCTTGTAGCGCCGGCCCGCCCGGTCGAGCTTCTTCAGCGTGACACCCAGCTCGGCCTCGGAGTACGTGTAGATGTACTCGTTCTTGCGCCGGCCGTTGCCGATCACCTCGACCCGGTGCAGCGGGGGCACCGCCGCGAACACCCGGCCGGCCTCCACCATCGGCTTCATGTAGCGGTAGAAGAGGGTCAGCAGGAGGGTGCGGATGTGCGCGCCGTCCACGTCGGCGTCGGTCATCATGATGATCTTGCCGTAGCGCGCGGCCTCGATGTCGAAGGACCGGCCGGAGCCCGCGCCGAGCACCTGGATGATGGCCGCGCACTCCGCGTTGCGGAGCATGTCGCTGATCGACGCCTTCTGGACGTTCAGGATCTTGCCGCGGATCGGCAGCAGCGCCTGGAAGTCGCTGGACCGGGCCAGCTTGGCGGTGCCGAGCGCGCTGTCGCCCTCGACGATGAACAGCTCGGAGCGGTCCACGTCGTTCGAGCGGCAGTCCGCCAGCTTGGCCGGCAGCGACGAGGTCTCCAGCGCGTTCTTGCGGCGCGAGATCTCCTTCTGCTTGCGGGCCGTGATGCGGGCGCGCATCTCGGCGACGATCTTGTCCAGGAGCAGCGAGGCCTGGGTCTTGCCGTCGCGCGTCGCGGAGGTCAGGCGGGCCTGGATCTCCTTCTCGACGACGCGGGAGACGATCTGGCGCACCGGGCCGGTGCCCAGCACCTCCTTGGTCTGGCCCTCGAACTGCGGCTCCGCGAGACGGACGGTGACCACGGCCGTGAGGCCCGCGAGCACGTCGTCCTTCTCGATGCGCTCCGCGCCGTCCTTGGTGGAGACCTTCAGCTTGCGGGCGTTGGTCTCCACGCCCTTGCGGATCACCTTGAGCAGTCCCTGCTCGAAGCCCGTCAGGTGCGTGCCGCCCTTGGGGGTCGAGATGATGTTGACGAACGAGCGCACCTCGGTGTCATAGCCCGTGCCCCAGCGCAGCGCGATGTCGACCTCGCACTCGCGCTGCACCTCGCGCGGCGACATGTGGCCGCGCTCGTCCAGCACCGGCACCGTCTCGGTGAAGCTGCCCGAGCCCTGCAGCACCCACGTCGCCGTGACGGGCGAGTCGGGGGCCAGGAACTCCACGAAGTCGGCCGCGCCGCCGGTGTGCTTGAAGGACTCCTCGTGCGGGCCGTTCTCGCCCGGCGTGCCGGCCAGGCCGCGCTCGTCCCGCACCACGATCTCGAGGCCCGGCACCAGGAACGTGGTCTGCCGGACGCGGGTGACCAGCTCGTCGTAGCTGAACACCGCGGACTTGGGGAAGATCTGCCGGTCGGCCCAGTAGCGCACGCGCGTGCCGGTGCGGCCGCGCGGCACCTTGCCGACCACGCCGAGCTCGGAGTGGTCCACGAAGGGGTGGAACGCCGCGTCCGGGCTCGGGCCCGAGGCCGGGTCGGCGAACGTGCCCGGCTCGCCCCGGTGGAAGGTCATGCGGTGCGTCTTGCCGCCGCGGTCCACCTCGACGTCGAGGCGCGAGGACAGCGCGTTCACCACGGAGGCGCCGACGCCGTGCAGACCACCGGACGCCTGGTAGGAGCCGCCGCCGAACTTACCGCCCGCGTGCAGCTTGGTGTAGACCACCTCGACGCCGCTCAGGCCCGTCTTTGGCTCGATGTCGACAGGGATGCCGCGCCCGTCGTCCGAGACGGTCACCGAGGTGTCGGCGTGCAGCACGACCCCGATCTTCGTGGCGTGGCCGCCCAGGGCCTCGTCGACGGAGTTGTCGATGACTTCCCAGAGGCAGTGCATCAGGCCACGGGAGTCGGTGGTCCCGATGTACATACCGGGACGCTTACGAACCGCCTCGAGGCCCTCGAGGACGGACAGGTGGCGAGCGGTGTACGACTCGGACGTTGCGGTCACGGCGACAGCGTAGACGAGGTCACCGACAACCCACGTCAGGCACCCCGTGACGCGACGCGAACGCCCTGCGAACGGCCGTGTGACGCCGGTTTTCACCCGATGACGGAAATTACCCTTTCAGCGCAATTGGGGGCGGAAGGGGACCAGAAGTGTGAGCGACGCCGCTATGCTCGCAGCGAACCGCCCACCCGGGCCGGCATGAACCGCGCGAGCGAATGGTTGGATGGAGATGTGACGACCTTGACGACCGAACCGCTCACCGCCCTCGACCGCTGCGACCGCTGCGGCGCGCAGGCCTACGTGCGCGTCGTTCTGCCCGTGGGCGAGCTGCTCTTCTGCGGCCACCACGCGCGCGCACACGCGTCCGCCTACGCGGACGTCGCCACCCATGTCCAGGACGAGACCGACCGGCTCCACGCGGAGCACGGCCAGGCCTGACACCCAGGCCGGACGACCACCGGACCACAGACGCCGACAGACCGCCGCCGGCGGTGAGCCACCCCGAAGGGTGACCCACCGCCGGCGTCGTCATGTCCGGGCCCGACTCATGTCGGGACAGATCCGCAGGGCGTCAGGCCCGCCGCCTCAGCCCGCGGCGAGCTGCGCGACCTCCTCGGCGGTCAGCGCCCGGTCGAAGACCCGGACGTCGTCGACGTCACCGCGCAGGTGGTCGACCTCGTTGCCGCCGTACTGGCCGCGGCCGATCACGAGCGACCCCTGCGTCTCCGGCGCGGTGCAGACGTTCCTCGTCGCGACCCGCTCACCGTCCACGTAGAGCGACAGCTCGCCCGTCGCGGCGTCGCGCACGCCCGTCAGGTGGTACCAGCGGCCCGGCTCCGGCTTGGTCGGCGACAGCGCACGCGCACCCACGAAGCTCATCGCCCAGCGCTGGTCCTGCCCCGAGTACTGCAGGAAGAACGCGCTGTTGCCGCCGGTGTCTTGGCTGACGACGGTCTGGAAACCGCCGTCGGCCACGTCCAGCCGAGCCCACGCCGAGACGCTGTACGAGCCGTCGGTGCGCACCAGCGTCCGCCCCGTGTCGGCCTCGCCGGCGCCGTCGAAGGACAGGGCGCCGCCCGTCACGCCATCGGTCCAGGTGGTGCCCGCCAGCGTCGCGTCGGCATCGCCGACGCCGTCCGCGGCCACGGTGCCCGCACCCTCGTCGAGGCCCCACGCGTGCACCCCGGCCAGGCCGGGCGTCCCGGGGTCGACGACGGGCGGCTCCGCGCCCGAGCCGTCCGCGCCCTCGATGATCGAGTCGTTCACCGCACGCACCTGCCCGAAGTCCATCTTCTCGACCTGCCGGTCGTAGGTGAAGAAGCCGTTGACCTCGTGCTCGACGTCCGTGATCTGCGTGTAGATCGACCCGCTGATGCCGCACTGCTGCGCGGCGGTGAGCACGTCCTCCTGGTTCTCGACGTAGCGCCGGGTGAGGGTGGCGACGTCGGGCGTCATCTCGTAGGCGTGGCCGTCCTCGAACCACATGTGGCCGTCCACCTCGAGGCCGAACCCGCCGTGCTCGCCGTCGATCGAGGCGCGCGTGGCGTCCGGGACCGGCTGGGCCGGGCCCACGTACTGGTGCCAGTCGATGACGTCGCCCGCGCCGCTGTCCCCCAGCGAGTCGCAGCAGTTGACGCCGGAGTGCGCGTCGACGAGCCGGGTCGGGTCCTGCGCCTTGACCTCACGGGCGATCCGCCCGGTCGCCTCCTGGGACCACTCGCCCCAGCCCTCGTTGAAGGGCACCCAGCCGATCACCGAGGTCCAGCTCGAGTTCTGGTCGACCATCTCGTGCAGCTCGCGCTCGAACCGCTCCTGCGCCTCGACCGGCGGACGGCCGGGCTTCATCGCCGGCATGTCCTGCCACACCAGCAGGCCGAGCCGGTCGGCGTGGTAGAACCAGCGGTCCGGCTCCACCTTGATGTGCTTGCGCACCGTGTTGAAACCCAGCTCCTTGTGCTGCTCCAGGTCGAACGCGAGCGCCTCGTCGGTCGGCGCGGTGTAGATGCCGTCCGGCCAGTAGCCCTGGTCGAGCGTGGAGAGCAGGAAGACGACCTCGCCGTTGAGCGTGACGCGGTTGCGCCCGTCCGCGCCCGGCGCGATCCCGATCTCGCGCATGCCGAAGTACGAGCCGACCGTGTCGACGACCTTGCCGCGCGCGTCGCGGACGCGGACCTCCAGGTCGTAGAGGTACGGGTCGTCCGGCGTCCACAGGTGGGCGCGGGGCACGCGTACCGAGATCGCGTCGCCCACGGTCCCGGCCGCCTGGGCCACGGCCTTGCCCTTGCCGGCCTTGCCCTTCGCGACGGCGCTGCCCTTCGTGCTGCTCGCGCGGACGACGACGTCGACCTGCCGGCCGTCGGCCGGCGCGCTGCCCTCGACGGTGAGCGTCAGGGTGCTGGTGTCGACGTCGGTGGTCATGTCGAGCCTCGTGGCGTGGCTCGCGGCGACCGGCTCCATCCAGACGGTCTGCCAGATCCCGGAAGCGCCCTCGTAGAAGATGCCGCGGTCCGGGACGTTGCGCTGCTTGCCGACGGGCTGCCAGGTCGCGTCCGTGCGGTCGGCGACCCCGACCAGCACCTCCTGCGGGCCCGACGCCGTCAGGGCGTCGGTGACGTCCGCGGAGAACCGGCCGTAGCCGCCCTCGTGGTGGGCCACCTCCTGCCCGTTGACCCAGACGGTGGCCGTGTGGTCCACGGCGCCGAAGTTGAGCACCACGCGCTGGCCGCCGGTGCGCCAGGACGCCGGGACCTCGACCGTGCGGCGGTACCACATGTGGTCCTCGTGCCGGTCGACGCCCGACAGCTCCGACTCCGTCGGGTAGGGCACCAGGATCTCCTCGGCGAGCGTCTCGCCGAACGGCGGGGCCTCGCCCTCGGCCGCTCCCGCGAACTCCCACAGGCCGTTGAGGTTCTCCCAGCGGTCGCGCGTGAGCTGCGGCCGTGGGTACTCCGGCAGCGCGTTGTCGGGCGTCACGTCCTGCGTCCACGGGGTGGGCAGGTGGGCGTCGGTGACCGGCCACGTCGCCTGACCGGCAGCCGGGCTCGCTTCCGGGGTGGCGGCCGGAGCGGCCGTCCCCGGTACGACGGCGAGCACGGCGCTCGTGGCCAGGGCCGCGAACGCCGCGCCGAGGCGACGTCGGGTGCGGCGGCTCGCCTGACGGGTGGGACGACGGCCTGCACGAGGTGGGGCGTCGGCTGGTGCGGGGTGGGCGGACGACGGGCTGCGGTGCGACCTTGCTAGCGACATCGGCGTCACCTTTCTGGTCCCGAACACGGTCGGCAACACGGAGGCATCGTTGCCAGGGGCTACCGTAACGTCCGGCTGTCGCGCCGCCTACCCCACATTCAGCTCACTTCCGCGCCGTCACCGTGTCCGCCCACGAGGCCCGGAACCCGAGCGTCGTGCGCCACCCCTCCGCCGTCTTGGTCAGGTTCCGGGTGGTGCCCTGGACCGAGACCGCCTGCATCGTCTTGATCTGGCCGCTGGAGTAGCGGGCCGTGACCTTGACGGACTTGACCCAGGCCAGGTCGAAGACGGCCTTCGCCTTCGTCTGCGTGAGCGTCCCGGTCCAGGAGGTGTTCGGGTTGCCCGGCGCCTGCGCCGAGTAGGGGTCGGCGACGTGCGCGAGGTGGGACTGCGCGGCGGTGCCGAACGCGTCCTGGTTGTTCGTGGTGCCGGAGTAGCTGCCGCCGCGGCCGGTCGAGGCGAAGTACGGCGTCTCGGCGATCCCGCCGGCGGGGTTGCGCACGATCGAGACGGTCGAGGCGGCGTCCTGCCGGGTCGCGTCGACGGCGGCGCGCCACGTCGAGCCCGCCTCGCCGCCCTCCTTCTTCCAGCCGGTGTAGTTCTGGCTGCTCGTGTCGTCGTAGAGGTGGCAGTCGCACGAGGTCTTCAGGCCCGCGGTCTTGGCCAGGACGGCGTAGTTGCGCGCGACGATCGCCTGCGCCTGGAGCGCGGCGGCGCCGCCGTAGCCGCTGGTGCCCCACAGGGACGGCATCTCGTCGAGCCCGTAGAGGTACTCGTCGTTGAGGACCACCTGGTTGACCACGTTGGGCCGCGGGTTGGGGCTGGTGAGCCGCAGGCGGCCGTGCCGGTAGCTGCCCTGCGCCCCGGAGACGGTCACGGTGCCGGGGGTACCCGTCCAGTAGTCGGTGCCCGTCCACTCGAGAAAGAGCGTGCGGCGGGCGCTGATCGTCTGGCGCACCGTGCCGTTCTCGGTGATCTTGGCGGTCACGCCCGCCGTGGTCCGGGCGATCGAGAGCTTGCGGGCCGACGTGCCGGTGGCGAGCTGCGCCTGCGCGCCGTCGAGCAGCCGCCACGAGCCCGCGGACAGGCTGATCGTGGTGGTGGCCGGGTCGGCCGCCTTGCCCAGCACCTGGACGTCGATCGACGTCAGCGGGTTGGCGGCGGTGCCCACGGTCGCGCCCGGGTAGTAGTACCCCAGGATCTGCGCCGCCGTGCTCCCGGTGCGCGCCATCTGGTAGGCGCCGTACTGCGCCATGCCCACGCCGTGCCCGTTGCCCGAGCCGGCGATCGCCCACGAACCCGGCACGACCGTCACCGTGAGGGTGGCGCTGGTGGCATTGACCGTCTTGAAACGGTACTTGGTGGTGGCGGACGGCTTCACCGACGTCGTCGCCTTGCCGGTCGAGCCCGTGGTCACGGTCTTGATCCGGACCCAGGCGCCGTCCCGGTACTGCTGGACGGCCACCGACGCGTTCTTCCGGGCGGCGCCGTTGTAGCGGTAGACCACCGAGAGCGTCTTGGCGGTGGCCGCCGTGGTCGTGGCCGTGCCGGACGCCGTCAGCGTGTACCCCGCCGCGGCGGCGGGGACGGCGGACAGGCCGACCGTGAGGAACGTGGCGGTGAGAAACGTGACGAGGACTGCCGCGAGCGTCCGGACACGTCGTGCTCCGGGAGCGGCGCTGATCGATGGGGACACATCGGGCACGCTCCCATACGAAGACGCCGGGCGGGTGACCTTCCGAAGAAGTTCACCCGCCCGGCGTCGGTCCCGGGTCGTCGCCCGGGGCTGGGTAGATCGCGCCCAGTCGTTCGCGGTCAGTCGAGGTAGTCGCGCAGCACCTGCGACCGCGAGGGGTGGCGCAGCTTCGACATCGTCTTGGACTCGATCTGCCGGATGCGCTCGCGCGTCACGCCGTAGACCTTGCCGATCTCGTCGAGCGTCTTGGGCTGGCCGTCCTGCAGGCCGAACCGCATGGAGACCACGCCGGCCTCACGCTCCGAGAGGGTGTCGAGAACCTGGTGCAGCTGCTCCTGGAGCAGCGTGAACGACACGGCGTCCGCGGGGACGACGGCCTCGGAGTCCTCGATGAGGTCACCGAACTCGCTGTCGCCGTCCTCGCCGAGCGGGGTGCTCAGCGAGATGGGCTCGCGGCCGTACTTCTGGACCTCGACCACCTTCTCGGGGGTCATGTCCAGCTCCTTGGCCAGCTCCTCCGGCGTGGGCTCGCGGCCCAGGTCCTGGAGCATCTGGCGCTGGACGCGGGCCAGCTTGTTGATGACCTCGACCATGTGCACCGGGATGCGGATGGTGCGGGCCTGGTCGGCCATGGCACGCGTGATCGCCTGCCGGATCCACCAGGTCGCGTAGGTCGAGAACTTGTAGCCCTTGGTGTAGTCGAACTTCTCGACCGCACGGATCAGACCGAGGTTGCCCTCCTGGATCAGGTCCAGGAACAGCATGCCGCGGCCCGTGTAGCGCTTGGCGAGCGAGACCACGAGGCGGAGGTTGGCCTCCAGCAGGTGGTTCTTGGCCCGCTTGCCGTCGTGCGCGATCCACTTGAGGTCGCGCTCGAAGCGGCGCTGGTCCTTGTCGTTCCGGTCGAACTCCGTCGTGGCAAGGCGCTCCTCCGCGAACAGGCCGGCCTCGATGCGCTTCGCGAGCTCGACCTCCTGCTCCGCGTTCAGCAGCGCGACCTTGCCGATCTGCTTCAGGTAGTCCTTGACCGGGTCGGCCGTGGCACCGGCGGTGACGACCTGCTGTGCGGGCTGGTCGTCGTCGTCCCGGTCGGAGACGACGAAGCCGGAGCTCTCGTCACCTTCCTTGGCCGTCTTGCCGGCTCGGCCGCGAGTCGTCTTGGTGACGGTCTCGGGACCGGAGTCGGTCTCGTCCTCGGGGTCCTCGACGGCGACGCCGTCGGGCTCGATGTTGTCGTACTTCGACTTGCCCCGAGCAGCAGGCTTCTTCGCGCCGGCCTTCGCCGCCGGCTTCTTGCGCGTGCTCGTCGTTGCCTCGTCATCATCTTCGTCGACGTCGTCGAACTCGAGATCGACGTCGTCGGGCATCTCGTCGTCGTCCTTCGGCTTCGCCGTGGAGCGCGCCGGAGTCGACTTCTTGGCGGTCGTGGTCTTCGCCGCCGTCGCCCGGGTGCGCCGGGCCGGCTTCGCGGAGGCCTCCGCCTCGTCGGCGGGCGCCTTGGCGGCGACCGCTGTGGAACGGGTGGCCGACGCCGCGGCCACCTTGGTAACAGTAGGGAGCCCCACCTGCACACCGGCGTTGGCCAGTGCGCGCAGCACCGCCTTCAGCCGCTTGGCGTCACCGACCTGCGCCGTCTCGCATGCACGCCGGAAGTTCTCGGCGTCGACCGAGCCGTCGGCGGCACCGCGAGCGAGGAGCTCCTGCAAGGCAGGATGCTCGAACTCACGGGGCAGGTTGTCGCGTGCAGGGACAGGAGCGGTGTCCTGGGGGGCTTTCAGCGGAGTGGGCGCCACAAACCGACCTTTCGGCATTCGAGGGGGCGGTGTACCGCCGGCGGGGCCGTCACTGGACCTTCTTCTTCCGCCGGCGAACATATATATTGTACCGTCGGCCTCCCTGTACCCCGCGACGAACGCGGTGATATGGGCAAAGTCAGTGCGAAGTCACGTCGGGCGGGACCATCCCACGGGGTTTCTGATTTCGCGTGCCAAGAGTCAACGACTGGCACCCCCGCACCATTCCCAGTTCGGCGAATCTGCGGCGAATCCGTCCTGGACCAGGCGCGAGACCAGGCGTGGGACCGGGCCCAGGCCGGCGGTCCGGCAGCGCTGGACCCGATCATGGCCTGACGCACCTGGTCAGGGCCGGCCTCGACCTGGTCGAGACCCGGACGACCGACCGGGTCCGGACCTGATCGAAGGTCGCCTCGGGATCACCCGCAGCTCACCCGCGGCCGACTGAGCCGACGCCGCCCGGGCCAACGCCGCCCGGGCCAACGCCGCCGGATCCGTTCAGCCGGATCAGTCGCGGCCGGATCAGTCGCCGGCAGGATCAGTCGCCGCAGGATCACCCGCAAGCAGATCGAACGCCGCGGGACTGGACGCCCGCGGGATCAGGCGTCGCGAACTCAGACCTTGACGGCGAGCACCGGGCACGGCGCCTCGACGAGGATCCGCTGCGCACCCGCGCCGAGGATGAGCTTGCCGACGGGGCTGCGCTTGCGCAGGCCGATCACGATCAGCTCGGCGCCGGTCCTCGTGGCAGCACGGATCAAGTCCTCGGCGAGATCGCCGGTGCCCTCCTCGACGCGCACGTCGAGACCGGCCGCCGGGCCGCTCGCGAGCTCGTCGAGCTCGGCCTGGCACTCGCCGACGGGACGCTTCCCGCTCGTGACGACGACCAGCGGGGCACTGCGCTCCCGGGCCTCGGTGACAGCGGTGCTGAGGGCCTCACGGCCCTCGGACGTGGCGAGGTGGCCGACGACGATCGTCATGTCAGCCGACGCTACCCCACACCGCGGCCCGGTCGATGCCGCACACGGCGCTCGCACCGCACTCACACGGCAGCCATCGCGTCCGAACCGCCGTCGCCGCGAGGGTCGCCTGACGAATCGGCGCAAGAATCGGCACCTGAATCGGCGCAGGCGTCGGCGCGGGCGTCACCGCGGGAATCGCTGCGGGAGTCACTCCGGGAGTCGCCGTGGAACAGGGCCTGCTCCCGCCGCACCCAGCCCGGCGGGACACCCCCGACGATCGCGCTGCGCAGCAGGAGCGCGAGCCGGTAGTCCGGGTCCACCCCCAGCGCGTCCGACACCCGCTCGGTCGCCAGCCCACCGTCGCCGTGCCACCAGGCCACGAGCGCCAGCAGCAGGTACGCCGGGGCCCTCCGGTTCCGGGGCACGTGCCTGACCACGGCCTCCAGCACGGCGCGGGCCGGCCGGGTGATGTCCTCGTCGGGCGGGATGCCCCGTTGCGGGTCGACGATCTGCGCCATGACCGCTCCGGTGGACCGGTCCGTGTCGCCGTCGGCCTCCCGCCGCGCGGTGCGGAGCGCCGTCTCCGCCGTGCCCGGCACGAGGCTGAGCAGCACCGCGTCCCGGACGGGCGTGTCCGCGAGCGCCGCGCCGATCTTGCCCAGGTCCACCGGGGAGAGCGGCACGCGTTCCCCGGGCGTCGCGCGCGCCGTGGCCCGCACCGCGGCGCGCCACAGGCCCAGGCTCTCCGCTCCCCAGTCGGCGAGCGCCCGTTCGGCCTGCGCGACCTGCTCGGCCCGCACGGCGATGCCTCGGCCGGCGCTCCGGGCGACACTCCGGGCGGTGCCCCCGGCGGGGCTTGCGGCCGCGGTCCGGGCCGCGCCCCTGGCCGTGCTGCCGGCTGTGCTGCTGGCCGTGCCTCCGGCGGAGGTTCCGGCGGTGTTCCCGGCCGGCCGCAGGCCGAATGCAGCGCCTGCGACGGGACCGCCGACCGGGCCGCCACCGCCCGGGAACCTGGTCCGGCTCAGCAGCCGGCGGTAGGTGTCGGTCCAGCGCGCCGCGGCCCGCCGCGCCTGCGTGCGGGCACCCTCCGGCGCGGCCCGCAGGGTGTACCGCTCCTCGCGGGTGCCGGCCACGGTGCGGCCCTCCAGGACCATGTGGGCGGCGACGCGGGTGCCCTGGAGCGCGGACAGCGGCCGGCCCTGCGCGGGGCAGCACATGGGGTCGGCGCAGTCGAGCGCCCGGAAACCCGTCGGCGTCACGAGCCAGACCTCGGTCCCCGGGAGCCGCCGGTCGAGCCGCGCCCGGAGCAGGTCCGCCGCGCGCCGTGCGGCACCGGACGGCGCCGTGACGTCCGTGGCGGTGTACAGCACCACGACGGCGCGGTCCGCACCGTCCGCCACTACGTGGTCGGCGAGCCAGCGGGCCGTGGCCGCGCCGTCGGGACCGTCGGGGTCGCCCGGACGGCGCAGGCGGAGGTCGCCCAGGTCGACCCGGGCCACGAGCCCGACCCGCTGGCGGGGGCCGGTCAGACTCACCACCACCGCGGACTCGACGGGCTCGAAACCGAGCCGGTACGGGACGTAGGCGAGGAGGTCCTCCGGCCCGGCGACGCGGACCACCAGAGCGTTCGGGACCTGTACAGCGCTAGAGACCTGTCGGGGGTTCGGGACCGCCGTCCGGCGGAGGTCGTCCGGGGAGATGCCGTACCCGGGGATGGCGTTCCCCGGGAGGTCGCGACGGGAGTTGTCGTTGGCGGGGCCGCCGTACGCAGGGCTGGCAGAGGCAGGGCTGGCAGAGGCAGGGCTGGCAGAGGCAGGGCCGGCATGAGCAGGGCAGGCATACGCGGAGTTGTCGTTCGGGACGCCGTCCCGGTCCGTGCCGTTGTCGGGGTTCATGTGGACGATCTCAGCCCGCCGGCGGGGCCGCTGCGCGCCCGGGCGGGCCGTGTGGACAACGCGCTTCCTGTGGTCGCGCTCGCTCCCGCACCGCCCCGTCCCGACGGTCTCATCACGCACGCTCATGACGGCACGCGCATCACCACCGAACACCGCACGCTGTCGTCACCCGGGCCCGTACGGCTACGGTGTGCGACGTGCCCCGCTTCGCCACAGCCCGCCGCACGGCCGCGCTCGCCGCCGCCGTCGGGCTGGCGCTCGCCGCCACGGGGTGCGGCGCCGGGACCGAGCAGTCCGCGGCGGGCAGCACCACCGGCAGCACCACGGACGACACCACCACGGGCGGCACTGCCAGCCCAGGCCCGAGCAGCACCGCGACCGGCGGACCCACCGATCTGCCGACCTTCGACCCGTCGTCCGCGGTGGCCACCTACGCGCAGGGCTTCCCGCCCGAGCTGTTCCCGATGCCCGACGACGCGACGCTGCTCGCCTCGTCGGCGCAGCCCGTGCCCGCGGCCGCGGGGTCGAAGGGGTCGAAGACCAAGGGCGTCCCGATGACCCAGGTCACGCTCAACCTGTCGTCGAGCCGGCCGACGGACCAGGTGATCAAGCAGGCCGAGAAGATCCTCACGGCGCAGGGTTTCCGGCGCATCGACGCGCCGGACGCGAGCGGCCTCACCGCCCAGACCGCGTTCCTGCGCATCACGAAGGAGAAGTCGGGCGAGGTGCAGGAGTCGCTCGTGGTGGGCGTGCTCGACGACGGCGAGCGCCGCCTCGGCTCGATCAGCGGCACCGTCCGCACCCCATAGGCTGGTGCCGTGCCCGTCTCACCTGCCCGTCCCACCGCTCTGAGCCCCACCCCCCTGAACCCCGCCGCCCTCGTCGACGCCGAGCATCTCCGCGGCGACGTCGACGCCGCCGTGAGCGCCCACCTCGCCCGGCTGGCGGCCGAGGTCGGGGCGATCAGCCCGAGCGCCGAGGCCATGGTCGAGGAGGCCGCCGGGCTGCTCGCGGGCGGCAAGCGGCTGCGGGCCGCGTTCTGCTACTGGTCGTTCCGCGCGCACGGCGGTTCCGCCGACCCGGCCGACCCCGCCCGCATCGCGACGGTCCGGGTGGGCGCCGCGCTCGAGCTGTTCCAGGCCGCGGCCCTGCTGCACGACGACGTGATGGACAACTCCGACACCCGCCGCGGCCGCCCGACGGCGCACCGCGCGTTCGCCGCGAAGCACGCCGTCGCGGCCTGGGCCGGCGAGCCGGTGCGGTTCGGCGACTCCGCCGCCATCCTGATCGGCGACCTGGTGCTCCTGGCCGCCCAGCGCGAGCTGTCGGCGGCACTCGCGCCGCTGCCCGCGGACGTCGCCGAGGCGACCCGCGCCCGCTTCGACGCGATGCAGAGCGAGGTGGTGGTGGGCCAGTTCCTCGACGTCCTGGTCCAGGCGGAGCCGTGGGGCCAGGACCCCGCCGCCGACGAGGAGCGCGCCCGGAACGTGCTGCGCGCCAAGACCGCGAGCTACTCCGTGGCCGCCCCGCTCGCCCTGGGGGCGCTGCTGGCCGGCGCGGGCCCGCAGGCGGCGGCCGGGATCGAGGCGGCGGGCAAGCCGCTGGGCGAGGCGTTCCAGCTCCGCGACGACGTGCTGGGCGTCTTCGGCGATCCGGCCGTCACGGGCAAGCCCGCCGGTGACGACCTGCGCGAGGGCAAGCGCACGGTGGTCGTGGCCCGCACCCTGGCGCTGCTGCCCGACGCCGACGGCCCCGAGGCGGCCGTCCTGGTCGCCGCGCTCGGCAACCCCGACCTGTCCGACGACGACGTGGCGCGGGTGCGCGAGGTCATCGTCGGCTCCGGCGCGCTGGACGCCGTCGAGCAGCTCATCGCCGACCTCGCCGTGCGCGGCCACGCGCTGCTGGACCTGGCAGACCTGGCGGAGCCCGGCCGCGGCCTGCTCACCGACCTGGCCCACGCGGCGGTCGACCGGACGGCCTGAGCCTCACCGGCCCAGTCCAGCCCAGCCTCACACCGAGCCCCGGCTCACCAGGCCCGGCTCACCAGGTCCAGCTCACCAGGTCCAGATGGTGACCTCTTCGCCCTTCTTCAGCTTCTCCCCCGCCACGGGCTCGGTCTCCTTGACACCCTCGTCGAACAGCTCGCCGAACCCGCGCACCGTCGACGTGTAGCCGGCCTCGTCGAGCAGGGCCTGGGCGTCCTCGACGGACATCCCGACGACGTCGGGCACGGTGCCCTGGGCGCCCATGCTCACCACGATCGTGACGGTGCTGCCCGGCTCGGCGCCCTTGCCCCCGCCCGGCTGGGTCCGGATCACGGTCCCGGCCTCGGCCTTCTTGTCGAACTTGTCCTCCCGGGCGACGTCGAACCCCTGGGCGGCCAGCGCGTCCTCGGCCTCGGCCGCGGACAGGCCCGTCAGCTCCGGCACGGTCACCGGCGGGGGCCCGTCGGAGACGGTGAGCCGCACGGTCTCGTCGGTCGGGACGGTGCCGCCGTCGCGCACGGAGGCCCAGATGACCTGGTCGCGCGCCACGTCGGCGGAGTACTCCCGCGAGACCTCGACGTCGACGAGGCCGACGTCGCGCAGCGCCGCGCGGGCCTGCTCCTCGGTCATGCCCACCAGCCCCGCCGGCACCTCGGCCACCTCCGGCCCGAGCGAGACCACCAGGCGCACGGGCTCGTCGCGCAGCGAGCGCCGCCCCTCGTCGGGGGCCACCGAGATGACCTCGCCCTCGGGCACGTCCGAGTCGTGCTGCTTCACGTTCTTCGACGTCAGGCCGGCCTCGTTCAGCGCCTCCTCGGCCTGGGCCACGGCCACGCCCACCACGCCGTCGGGGACCACCGCGTAGGCGCCCGGGCCGTACTGCGTGTACCACCAGGCGCTGAACAGGACCGCGACCAGCGCGATGCCGAGCAGGATCTTGCCGGCGCGGCGCGGCCGGGGCGCGGGCGGCGGCGGAGGCGGCGGCGTCTGCTGCCGCGGCACCGCCCACTGGCCGGCCGGCGGCCGCTCCACGACCGCGGTGCGCGCCGCCTTCACCGCGGCGGACGACGGCGGCGGCGCCGCCTTCGTGGGGATGTCCAGCACCTCGTTCGGGATCTGCCGGAACGTGCTGCGCAGGGCGTCGAGCGCCACCGCGGCGTCGTGCGGGCGCCGGTCCGGGTCCCGCGCGGTCAGCGCGCGGACCAGGACGTCGAGCGGGCGGCCCAGGTGGCCGGCGAACGCGCTCACGGGCGGCACGTCGGTGTTGACGTGCGCGAACGCGACCTGGATGGGCCCCTCCCCCTCGTGCGGCAGGCGACCGGTGAACAGCTCGAACGCGAGGATCCCGACGGCGTACACGTCGGCGCGCGCGTCGACGTGGCCCGTGGCGATGGTCTCCGGCGCGAGGTAGGCCACCGTGCCGAGGATCGTGCCCGTCGTCGTGTTCGACACCTCGGAGATGGCGCGGGCCAGGCCGAAGTCGGCCACCTTGGGCCGCCCGGTGCCCTCCTCCAGCAGCACGTTCTCCGGCTTGATGTCGCGGTGCACGATCCCCTTGGCGTGCGCGGCGGCGAGCGCGGAGAGCACCACGTCGAGGATCGCGAACGAGCGGCGCAGCGTGAGGTCGCCGTCGCGGATGAGCTGGCGCAGGTTGGTACCCGGCACGTACTCCATGGTCAGGTAGCGCATGTCGCCGTCGGTGCCCTGGTCGTAGACGGCGACGACGCCGTGGTGCTGCAGGCCGGCGGCCGACCGGGCCTCGCGCTCGAACCGCTGCCGGAAGCTCGCGGCCTGGTCCCCCTCGGCGAGGTGCGGGTGCATCACCTTCAGGGCGATCTCACGGTTGAGCCGCGTGTCGTGGGCGCGGTACACCGTGGCCATTCCTCCGCGCGCCACGCGCGCGACTATCTCGTACCGCCCGTCGACCAGGCGGCCGATGAGAGGGTCTGCCGTCACCTGAGCCACGGGTGGGAGTGTACGGGTGACCACCCACGGCCAGGCCGGAACGCGCATACCGGACGGCGGGCCGTTGCCGGATCGTTGCCGTGTCACGGGCCCGGGCCGCGTCGCCTAGGCTTCTCCCGTGACAGATCTCGACGCCCTCGTGGGCGAATGGCTGACCCTCCCTGACCTCGCCGAGTCCCTCGACATCGAGGTCGGCAAGGCCCGCGGCCTGGTGAGCGACCGGCACGTCGTCGGCATCAAGCGCGGCGAGCGCACGACCTTCCAGGTCCCGGCGATCTTCGTGCTGCCCGACGTCGAGGGCCGCCCCGGCGTGATCCCGACGCTCCGCGGCACCATCATGGTGCTGTCCGACGCGCAGTTCACCGAGGCGGAGATCCTCGAGTGGCTGTTCACGCCCAACGACGAGCTCGGTGAGCGGCCCGTGGACGCCCTGATCGGCGGCAAGCGCGCAGCGGTGCGGCGGGTGGCGCAGACGCTGCTCTGACCCGCGCTGCTCCGCCCCGCTACCGGCGGAGCATCTCCGCGACCTGGAAGGCCAGCTCCAGCGACTGCTGGTGGTTCAGCCGCGGGTCGACGAGCGTCTCGTAGCGCAGCGCGAGGCCGGCGTCGGAGATCTCCTCGCTGCCGCCGAGCACCTCGGTGACGTCGTCGCCCGTGAGCTCCATGTGCAGGCCGCCCGGGACGGTGCCCAGCGCCTTGTGCACCTCGAAGAACCCGGCAACCTCGTCGAGCACGTCCGTCAGCCGGCGGGTCTTGTACCCGCTGTCCGACGTGATGGTGTTGCCGTGCATGGGGTCGGTGACCCAGGTGACGTTCGCGCCGGACCAGGTCACGGCCTCGACCAGGGACGGCAGCACGTCGCGGACCCGGCCCGCGCCCATGCGCGTGATGAACGTGAGGCGCCCGGGGACGTTGTCCGGGTTGAGCCGCTCGGTGAGCGCCAGCGCGTCGTGCGGCGTCGTCGTCGGGCCCAGCTTCACGCCGATGGGGTTGGCGATCCGGGACATGAAGTCGACGTGGGCGCCGTCGAGCTGGCGCGTGCGCTCGCCGATCCACAGGAAGTGCGCGCTGGTGTCGTAGGCGTTGCCTGTGCGCTGGTCGGTGCGGGTCAGCGCCCGCTCGTAGTCGAGCACCAGGGCCTCGTGGCTCAGGTAGAACTCGACGGAGCGCAGCGCGTCGAAGTCGGCGCCGCACGCGTGCATGAACCGGATGGCCCGGTCGATCTCGTCCGCCGTCTTCTCGTACCGCGCGTAGGCGGGGTTGCTCATGAAGCCGCGGTTCCACTCGTGCACCTGCCGCAGGTCGGCGAAGCCGCCCTGCGTGAAGGCCCGCACGACGTTGGCCGTGGCCGACGAGATCCGGTAGGCCTGCTCCAGCCGCTCCGGGTCGGGGATCCGGGACTGCGGCGTGAACGGGAACCCGTTGATCATGTCGCCGCGGTAGGCGGGCAGCGTCTCGCCGTCGCGCGTCTCGGTGTCGCTGGAGCGCGGCTTGGCGTACTGGCCCGCCATGCGGCCCATCTTCACCACGGGCGTGCTCGCGCCGTGGGTGAGCACCACCGCCATCTGGAGGATGGTGCGGATCTTGTTGCGGATGCGGTCGGCGTTCGCCTCGGCGAACGTCTCCGCGCAGTCCCCGCCCTGGAGCAGGAACGCCTCGCCCCGGCCGGCGGCGGCGAGCCGCTCGGTCAGGGTGTCGGCCTGTGCGGGCACCACGATGGGCGCGGCCTGGGCCAGGCGGCCGGTGGCGGCCGCCAGCGCGGCCGGGTCCGGCCACGTCGGCTGCTGGCGCGCCTCCAGCGTGCGGTAGTGGTCCAGCCCCGCCGGACCGGCGGCGCGCTCGGCCGGGTCGGCGACGGTGCTCATCGGACCGCCGCCCGCCGTGCCGGTGCTACCAGCGATACCGCTACTGCCTGTGACGCCAGTGGTGCCCGCACGGTGCTCAGTGCTCCGCGGGAGCGGCCGGCACGAGCGGCTGGCCGATCTCGGCGAGGATCTGGCCGAACCACTCCTGCGAGACGTCGAACGCCTTGCCGCCGGCGATCCGCGGGAACGCGATGGCCTTGAGCCGGTCGCCGTCCTCCTCGTCGTGGCCGATGACGCCGGACTCGCCGCGCAGCGCGCACTCGACCGCGTAGTCGGTCATCGACTTGATGAGGCGCAGGTCCTCGGAGTTGGCGGCCGCGGCGCGCGAGAAGTAGCCGGACTTCTGCACCATGACCTTCTCGGCGCCCAGCTTCTCCGCGAACTGCTTGGCGAACCACTGGCCGGGGTTGATCGTGTCGAGCTTGACGTGCCCGAACGGGTCGCGCTCCACGGTCTCGCCGGCCGCCTCGAGCTGGGCCACGATCTCGTGCATGCCCGCACCCTCCGACAGGAAGATGTTGACGTTGCCGATCTCGTCCATGACGCCGCGCAGGCGCTTGGCCTCGCCCTCCAGGTCGATCTCGAGCTCCGGCAGGAACACGGCGTGCACGTCCCAGCGCTCGCGCGACAGGCCGAGGGCCGGGGCCCACTCCTGCTCGTCGAGCCAGCCGCGGTAGGACTGCGCCGTGGCCGCGGTCAGCCAGCCGCAGTGGCGGCCCATGACCTCGTGCACGATCAGCATGCGCGGGCCCACGCGGTTCTCGCCGATGACGTTGGCCGCGAACTTCGCGCCCTCCTCGGCGGCGGTCCAGGCACCGAGCGACTGCTTGATCGGCACCACGTCGTTGTCGATCGTCTTGGGCAGGCCCACGACAGTCAGCTCGTAGCCGTTCTCGTGCAGGTAGGCGGCGAGGTCGGCGGCCGTCGTGTTGGTGTCGTCACCACCGATGGTGTGCAGCACGTCCACGCCGTCGGCCTTGAGCTGCTCCGCGGCGACGTGCAGCGGGTCCTGACCCTCCTTGACGAGGCCGCGCTTGATCGCGTCCTTGACGTTGGTCAGCTTCACGCGCGAGTTGCCGATCGGCGAGCCGCCGAACTTGTGCAGGGCAGGGGCCTGCTTGCGAGCCTCGTCGCCGATCTCGATCTTGTTGCCCGTCAGCAGGCCGTGGTAGCCGTGCAGGTAGGCAATGATCTCGATCTCGGGGTCGAGCTCGGTGTAACGCTCGATCAGACCGCCTACCGAGGACGACAGGCAGGGCGCGAAGCCGCCGGCGGTCAGCAGGGCCACACGACGAACAGCCATCGGAGGAGCACCTCTCATCAGGGAAATTTCGGGGGCACCACGGCCGGCGTTCGCCCGCGCGGCACCCTTCGTCGTCATCCTACTGAGCGCCGGGGGTGGCGCTCGGCACGTCCGGTGACTGAGCACCCCCGGACGGGCCCTGTCGGACGGCACTTCCGGACGGGCACTGTCGGACGGCGGCCCGCGCATGAGAGAATGTCGATGAGCCTCCCGGCGCCTAGCGGCCCGGGAGGCTTTCCGTTATGACGAACTACGTGATGACGAACTCGCCGCAGACCCCGCCCGCACGACTGACGATCCGGCCCACGACCCCGGCCGACCAGCCGGTCCTGGAACGGCTGTGGCTCCTGTTCCGGCACGACATGTCCGAGGTCTCCGGCGCGCTGCCCGATCCGAGCGGCCAGTTCCGGCGCGAGCGGCTGGACGCGGCGTTCACCGAACCGGGCTGGCGCGGCGTCGTCGCGCACCTGGAACCCGCCGGTGCGCCGCCGTCACCCGTCGGGTTCGCGCTGGTGCGCGGGCTCGACGAGCCGACCCGCGTGCTCAGCTCGTTCTTCGTGGTGCGCGGCGTGCGGAGCATCGGCGTCGGGCGGGAGCTCGCGGCCCACGTGCTGGCCGCGTTCCCCGGCCGCTGGGACGTCGCGTTCCAGGACGCCAACCCGCCGGCGGTCCGGTTCTGGCGGACGGTGGCCACGGACGCCGTCGGCGCGGCCTGGACGGAGGAGCACCGCGCCGTCCCGGGCCGCCCGGACCTGCCGCCGGACACCTGGATCTCGTTCACGACCAGCTAGGAACGAGATCGGTCGGTTGCTTCGAGATCGGTCCGTCGTCGGACCGATCTCGAAGCAACCGACCGAAGTCGAGTCCCCTACCCCGAACCCTCAGTTGAGGAGGTGCAGGCTGTCCTTGTTCTTGTCCGCGTACAGGCGCTCGACGTCGGCGTCGAAGTCCTTGAGGAACACCGCCCGCTTCACGCTCTGCTTGGGCGTGAGGTACCCGTTCTCGATCGTCAGGTCGCCCGCGAGCACCGTGTACTTGCGGATCGACTCGGCCTTCGAGACCGCCTTGTTCGCCCGCTGCACCGCGCCGTCCAGGGCCGCGAGGACGTCGGGGTCCTTGCGCGCCTCGTCGACCGACATCGCCGGCTTGCCGTGCATCTTGAGCCAGCCCGGCAGGCCCTCGGCGTCGAGCGTGAAGAGCGCACCGATGAACGGCTTGCCGTCGCCGACCACGACGCACTGGCTCACCAGGGCGTGTGCGCGGATGCGGTCCTCCAGCATCGAGGGCGCCACGTTCTTGCCGCCGGCCGTGACGATGATCTCCTTCTTGCGGCCGGTGATCGTGAGGAACCCGTCGTCGTCCAGCACGCCCAGGTCGCCGGTGCGGAACCAGCCGTCCTCGGTGAACGCCTCCGCCGTGGCGGCCTCGTTCTTGTGGTACGCCCGGAAGATGTGGTGGCCCTTGAGCAGGATCTCGCTGTCCGCGGCGATCTTGACGCCGCAGCCGGGAAGCTGCAGGCCGACCGAGCCGATCTTCGTCGCCGTGGGCCGGTTCACGCTGGTCGGGGCGGTCGACTCGGTGAGGCCGTAGCCCTCGAGCACCTTCAGGCCCAGGCCCCGGTAGAAGTGGCCGAGCCGCTCGCCGAGCGGACCGCCGCCGGACACCGCGAACTCCGCGCGCCCGCCGAGCTTGGCGCGCAGCTTGGAGAAGACCAGCGCGCTGGCGACCGCGTGCTGCAGCCGCAGACCGATCCCCGGGCCCGACGGCGTGTCGAGCGCCCGCGACCACGCGATGCCCGTCGCCGTGGCCCAGTGGAAGATCTTCGCCTTGCCGCCGGCCGCCGCCGTCTGCTCCGCCGTGTTGTAGACCTTCTCGAACACCCGCGGCACCGCGAGGATGAAGGTCGGCTTGAACTCGCCCAGCGCGTCGACCAGCGTGGACGTGTCGCCCCAGTGCCCGGTGACCACACCGCCGGCCACCGCGAGCACGTGGATGTAGCGGGCGAAGACGTGCGCCATCGGGATGAACAGGAGGGTGCGTCCGCCCTCCTTGGCGAACACCTCCGGCACGGCCTCGACGGCGTTCACGGCGAGCGACGCGAAGTTGCGGTGCGTCAGCTCGGCGCCCTTGGGGCGACCCGTGGTCCCCGAGGTGTAGATGATCGTGGCCAGGTCGTCGAGGCCGGACAGGCCCCGGCGCCGGGCGATCTCGTCGTCGGACACGTCCGCGCCCTCGGCCGCGACCGCGTCGAGCGCACCGTCGTCGATGACGAGCACGTCGGTCACGAGCGGGGTCGCGTCGCGCACCTCGGCGACGGTGGCGGCGTTGGCCGCGGTCTCGGCGAAGACCAGCTTCACCTCGGCGTCGGAGAGGATCCACTCGACCTGCTCGGCCGAGGAGGTCTCGTAGACCGGGACGGGCACCGCGCCCGCGGCCCACGCCGCGAAGTCCAGCACGGCCCACTCGTACCGCGTGCGGCACATGATGCCGACGCGGTCCCCGGGCTCGATCCCGTGGGCCACCAGGCCCTTCGCCACAGCGACCACCTGGGCGTCGAACTCGCCGGCGCTGACGACCCGCCAGGGCTCGCCCTTCCCCGCAGGAACCTCCATCATCGGCTTGTCGGCGCCGGCACCGACCCGCTCGGCGAGAACATCGTTGAGATTGGAGGTGGGGGGCAGCTCGATGAGGATCGGGCTGAAGATCTCGTCCATTCTGACTCCAGTGGCAGTACTGACCGTGCCTGCAAAGATACCGGGAAACGGACTCCGCGTGTTGCACTCCTCGCGGTCGCTACCCTGGGTGTGCGCACCTTCTCGGTGCAGCCCCCTTTTCGACGGTCCACGCGGCCGTCGCGCAACGAGAGAACGTGAGGACGAATGCACGCCATCGGGGTCGACATCGGCGGCACCAAGATCGCTGTGGGAGTCGTCGACGAGGAGGGCAAGATCCTCGCCCAGGTGCGCCGGGAGACCGACGCCGACGACGTCGCGCACATCGACAGGGCCATCGCGGACGCGTGCAACGAGCTCGTCAAGGAGCACGAGGTGGGGGCGATCGGCCTGGCCGCGGCCGGCTTCGTGAGCCCAGACCGCACGTCCGTGAACTTCGCGCCGAACATCGCCTGGCGGGAGTACCCGCTGGCGGCGAAGGTCGCCGAGCTCGTGGACGCCGACCTGCCGATCGTGGTCGAGAACGACGCCAACGCAGCCGGCTGGGCCGAGTTCCGGTTCGGCGCGGGCCGCGAGGCCACCGACATGCTCATGCTCACGGTCGGCACCGGCCTGGGCGGCGCCGTCATCTCCGAGCGGGAGCTCGTGCGCGGCAAGTGGGGCATGGCCGCCGAGGTCGGGCACATGCGCGTCGTGCCGGAGGGCCACTACTGCGGGTGCGGCCACGAGGGCTGCTGGGAGCAGTACGCGTCGGGCAGGGCCCTGGAGCGCGACGCGCAGCACGCCGCCGTCGCCCGGGTGGACCAGGCGGGCCGACTGCTCGAGCTCGCGGGCGGCGACCCGGAGAAGATCCGCGGCAAGATGGTGACCGAGGCCGCCCAGGAGGGCGACGAGCTGTCGATCGAGCTGCTCGCGACCCTCGGGCGCTGGATCGGCGAGGGTTCCGCGTCGGTCGCGGCCCTGCTGGACCCCGAGCTCATCGTGATCGGCGGCGGCGTCGGCGCGGCCGGCGACCTGCTCCTCGGCCCGGTGCGCCGCGGCTTCGAGGCGCAGCTCTCGGCGATGGGCCACCGGCCCGTGGCCAAGATCGAGCTGGCCGAGCACGGCAACGAGGCCGGCATCGTCGGCGCGGCGGACCTGGCGCGGCGCTGACTCGGTCCCCGTAACGTGTCAGACCCTCAGATCACCCGGGTGATCTGAGGGTCTGACATTTCCTGACCATTCAGACGATGCTTTCTGTCGTCTGAACCTGCGGCTCCGCTCCGGGCGAGATGCCTCCGTTCCTCGGCCCTCACCCTGCGCTGCGCCTCCGGTTCAGACGACGGCACCAGGCCCGTCGTCGTCCGGGTCGCGCTGGTGCGGCATGCGCCAGATCAGCACGCCCAGGCCGGCCACGAACAGGCCGAGCCCGATCTGACCCGCGAGCGGCGGGATCGAGACGGCCGGCACCGCCGCGGAGACGATCATGCCGATCACCGCGAGCACGGGCACGCCGACCACGAAGCTCCACGCCATGGTGAGCAGCGGGTCGCGGGACAGCAGCGCGGGCGGCTCCGGCGGCGTGAAGTGGGACTCCGCCTCCTCGAGCGCCTCGGCGTCGGGCGACAGCGGCCAGTCGCGCGGGCCCGAGGGCGTGCGTGACCCGGTTGCGTCCGACGACGCGGCCGACGCCGAGCCCGACCCCGGCTCGTCGGCCGCGTCACCCGTGCTCGTCCAGTCGCCGCCGGCCCAGCCGCCGTCCGACCAGCCGCCCACCTGGCGGCCGCCCCGGCCGGCGCCGGCGTCACCGGACCTGTCACCGGACCGGTCGCCGTCCGCGCGCCCGTCGTCGTCGCTGCCCTCGTCATCGGGCCGCGATGTCTGAGAAGATTCGGCGGACTTCTCCGCGCCGTCGGTCTCCCCGTCGGCCCGAGAGACGTCCATGTCGCCGAGCGTGGCGACGATGTCGGCCCAGCGCGATGCCACGTCGTCGTCGCCCAGCTCGCGTGGGGTGTCGCCGGGCACGTCGTCGTCTCGGTCGTCGGTGTTCGATGCGGCCATGGGCACACTCTATTGTCGTCAGGGGGCCCGCGGGGGCGGGTCTTGAGGAGGAATCTTGTTCTACTGGGTGATGAGGAACGTGCTGGTCGGCCCGCTGCTGCGCCTCGCGTACCAGCCGTGGGTCGTCGGCGGCAAGAACGTGCCCCGTAGCGGCGCCGCGATCGTGGCCAGCAACCACCTGGCGGTGATCGACTCGTTCATCCTGCCGCTGCTGATCAAGCGCCGTGTGACCTTCCTCGGCAAGTCCGACTACTTCACGGGCAAGGGCCTCAAGGGCAAGATCGTGGCCTGGTTCATGACGGGCATCGGCGTCATCCCCGTGGACCGCTCCGGCGGCGCCGCGAGCGAGGCCGCGCTGCGCACCGGCCTGCGCGTGCTGCGCGAGGGCAGCCTGTTCGGCATCTACCCCGAGGGCACCCGCAGCCCCGACGGCCGCCTCTACAAGGCGAAGACGGGCGTGGCCCGCATGGCGCTCGAGTCGGGCGCCCCCGTCATCCCCGTCGCCATGGTCGACACCGAGGTCGCCCAGCCGGTAGGCAAGACGATCCCAACGTTCATGCCGCTCGGCGCCGTGATCGGCGAGCCGCTCGACTTCAGCCGGTACAAGGGCATGGAGAGCGACAAGTTCGTGCTGCGCGCCGTCGCCGACGAGATCGAGTACGCGATCCTCGCCCTGTCCGGCCAGGAGTACGTGGACGCGTACGCGGCCAGCGCGAAGGAGCGCGCGGCCCGCGGCGAGCCCGCGATCCCGACGGCGGAGGAGGGCCCCGGCGGCCTGCCCCTGCCGGAGGTCGAGAAGCCGCGCCGGCCCAAGCGCTGACGCCCGGCCGCCGCTGACGCCCGGGCGCCGCTGACGCGCAGCCGCCGCTGACGAGCCAGGTCCGCGCTGGTCCCTAGCGAACCGGCGCCGCCGTGGAGCTCCGCACCACGAGGCTGGTCGCGAGCTCGGTGCGCAGCGTGTGCCCGCTCGCCGTGCGGGCGCGGTACACCAGGTCGACGGCGGTGGCGCCCATCTCCGCGAGCGGCTGGCGCACCGTGGTGAGCGCAGGGTCGATCCACGGCGCGATGGGCAGGTCGTCGAAGCCCACGAGCGAGACGTCGCGCGGCACGACGAGCCCGGCCTCGCGCAGCGCCCGCAGCGCGCCGAGCGCCGTGTCGTCGCTGCTCGCGAAGATCGCGGTGGGCGGGTCGTCCAGCCCCAGGAGCCGCTGCGCGCCCTCGTACCCGGAGGTCACGCCGTAGGCGCCCACGTGGACCAGGTCGTCGTCGGTGGTCAGGCCCGCCCGGATCATGGCGGCGCGGTAGCCCGCGAGCCGCGCGATGGCGTTGTCCTGCTCCAGTGCGCCGGTGATGGTGGCGATGCGCGTGTGGCCCAGCGACAGCAGGTGCGCGGTCGCCTCCAGGCCGCCCTGGAAGTTGGTGGCGCCCACGCTGAGCATGCCCTCCGGCGGGCGCTGCCGCGGGTCGACGACGACGAGCGGGGTGCCGGTCTGCTCCAGGGCGCGCCGCGCCTCGGCGTCGGGCACCGCGACGATGCTGACCAGGCCGTCCGTGCCGCGCTCCAGCGCGTGCCGCACCCAGGAGCTGCAGTCGTCGGGGTCGGGCTCGACCGCCAGGACGACGTCGAGCCCGAACCGGCGGGCGCCGGCGACGGCGCCCCGGACCACGGCCTCGGACCACGTCCCCTCGAAGTCGACGATGCGGACGTCGATGATGCCGGTGGGCTTGGCCTGCGGCGGACGCACCTCGTAGCCGTGCCGCGCGAGCGCCTCGGTGACGCGCGCCCGGGTCTTGCCGGACACGTCGGGGCGCGCGTTGAGGACCTTGGAGACCGTCGGGACCGAGACGCCCGCCTCGGCCGCCACGACGGCGAGCGGGATGTGCGGCTGGTCGGTTGCCATGGGTCCTCCGTCGGACATCGGTGAAGCGAGAAGCGAGCGTTTCCGAAATCAGGATGGTAGTCCATCGCGTCGCGTGCTCCGGTAAACCAAGCGGTAGCGGGGCTCGGGCTGGTTGACACCACCCTGCGGCCCGTCTAACCTCCCGGGGTCTTTCCGAGATTCGGCTTCGAAATTTCGGAAGCAGGTCAACAAAGGAGTGATCGTGAACAGGACACCTCGCCTCGCCGCAGCGGCGACGGCGTCGACCCTCACGCTGGCCCTCGCCCTGACCGGGTGCGGACGCAGCGACGAGGCCGGCACCACGGCAGACAGCGCCAGCGACATCTCGGAGGGCCCCGCCACGGGCACCGTCGAGGTGTGGGCGATGGGCACGGAGGGTGAGCTGCTGCCCGAGCTCGCCGAGCAGTTCGAGGCCGACAACCCCGACGTCACCGTGAACGTGACGCCCGTGCCGTGGGAGTCGTCCACCGAGAAGATCAACACCGCCATCGCCACCGGCGAGGTGCCCGACGTCATGCAGGTCGGCACCACCCTGATGAGCGGGTTCGTGGGCCTGGACGGCCTCGCGCCCACGCCCGAGAGCATCGACTCCTCGGCGTTCTTCCCGGGCGCCTGGGAGACCACGGAGGTCGACGGCACCTCGTACGGCGTGCCGTGGTACGTCGAGTCGCGGGTGCTCTACTACCGCACCGACCTCGCCGAGGAGGCCGGCGTCGAGGCGCCCGCGGACTGGGCGGGCCTCACCGACTTCGCGGCCGGGCTGCAGGACGCCGGGGCCGAGCACGGCATCGCGCTCCAGACGCGCGGCAACTCGACCGCCCTGATGTACTTCCCGTTCTACTGGCAGGCGGGCGGCGAGATCCTGGACGACGCCGGCGAGTTCACGCTCGACAACGCCGCCCAGGTCAAGGCGCTGGAGTACTACTCCTCGTTCATGCGCGACGGGCTCGCCCCGCCGGTGCTCGTCGAGGACGAGAAGGTGCAGAACTTCATCGACGGCAAGCTCGGCTCGTTCGTCTCGGGCCCCTGGGAGCGCGCCAACCTGCTGACCACCGCGGGTGACGACTTCGCCGACAAGTTCGGCGTGGTGCCGCTGCCCGCCGACGAGGCGACGGCGTCGTTCATCGGCGGCTCCAACCTCGCCGTCCTCGCGGACGCCGCGAACCCCGACTCGGCCTGGAAGTTCGTGCAGTTCGCCACCGACCCGGCCACCCAGGTCGACTGGTTCGGCATCTCGAACGACCTGCCGGCGGTCCAGACCTCGTGGGACGACCCCGCGCTGGCCGACGACGAGGCCGTGGCCATGTACCAGGGCGTGCTGGAGACCGCGCGCTCCACCCCCGCGATCCCCACCTGGTCGGAGATCGAGCACGAGCTCGACCTCATCATCGAGCAGACCATCGCGGGCGACCTGACCCCGGAGGAAGCCGCCACCAAGATGCAGGAAGCGGCCACCTCGATCGGGACGGGCCTGGACTGACCCGTGGCCATCTCCGCACGCCGCCGTCGCACGGGCCTCGCCGCCTGGGGCTTCGCGCTGCCCTTCACGATCCTGTTCGCCGTGTTCATGCTCGTCCCGGTGGCGTCCTCGCTGTACATGGCGTTCACCGACATGCAGGGCAAGGACCTGCGGACGCCCTGGGCCGTGAACTTCGTGGGGTTCGACAACTTCGCGGCCGTGCTGGCCGACCCGAAGTTCCAGCAGGCCGCCGGCAACACGCTCTATTTCGTCGGGGTGGCCATGCCGCTCACGCTCGGGGTGGCGCTGCTGCTGGCGGTCCTGCTGAACTCGGGCCTGACCTGGTTCCGGTCCGTGTTCCGCGTCGGCTTCTACGCACCGGTCGTGACGTCGATCGTCGCGGTGGCGGTGGTGTGGCGGTTCCTCCTGCAGCCCGACTTTGGGCTGGTGAACTCGGCCCTCGGCCTGGTCGGCGTCGAGGGGCCGCGCTGGCTCACCGACGAGACCTGGGCCATGCCCGCGCTGATCATGATGGCGACCTGGCGCAACGTCGGGTACTCCATGGTGATCCTGCTGGCCGGGCTGCAGGGCGTCCCGCGCGACCTGTACGAGGCCTCGGCCATCGACGGCGCGGGTGCCGTGCGGCAGTTCCGGTCCATCACGGTGCCGCTGCTGCGGCCCACCCTGCTGTTCTGCGCCGTCATCACCGGCATCGGCTACCTGCAGTTCTTCGAGGAGCCGTTCGTCATGACGCAGGGCGGGCCGCTCGGGGCCACCAACTCGGTGGCCTACGAGATCTTCAACCAGTTCGGGTTCGGGAACTACGGCCTGTCGGCCGCGATGAGCTACGTGCTGTTCGTCGCCATCGTGATCCTGTCCTACCTCCAGTTCCGCCTGCTCAGGACGGAGAAGTGATGACGGTCCTCACCGAGCGGTCCGGCACTCGCCGCACCGCGCCGCGTCCCTCCCCGACGCGCGGGCCCGCCCCGCGCCGCTTCACCCCGCGCGCGATCCTGCTCAACGTCGTGCTCCTGCTGGGCCTGACGGCCTCGCTCGGGCCGCTGGTGTGGATGGTCGTCTCGTCGGTCAAGCCCGAGGGCGAGATCCGGCAGTTCCCGCCCACCCTGTTCCCCGAGCAGCCCACGTGGGACAACTACACCGAGCTCTTCGCGTCGCTCGACTTCCCGCGGTTCTTCGCCAACTCGGTGATCGTGGCGCTCGTCGTCACCGTCGGGTCCGTCCTGTTCAGCGCCATGGTCGGCTACGCCCTGGCCAAGCTCGACTTCCCCGGCCGCCGCGCCCTGTTCCTGCTGATCATGGGCACCCTCATGGTCCCCGGCATGGTCACGTTCGTGCCGCTGTTCGTGCTCGTGGCCAACCTGGACCTCATCAACACCTACGCGGCCCTCATCCTGCCGTTCCTGGCGGCGCCGTTCGGCGTGTTCCTGATGCGGCAGTTCATGCTCGACATCCCGGACGAGCTGCTCGACGCCGCCCGCGTCGACGGGGCCGGCGAGTTCCGGACGTTCTTCGCCGTCGTGCTGCCGCAGACCAAGCCCGCGCTGGCGACGCTCGGCATCCTGACGTTCCTCGGGTCCTGGAACAACTTCCTGTGGCCCCTGGTCGCCGTGCAGTCGGCCGACAAGTACACGCTGCCCGTCGCGCTGGCCCTGTACTCCACGGGGCAGAACACCGTGCAGTACGGCCTCCTCGTGGCGGGCGCGACCGTCATCGTGCTGCCCATCCTCATCGTCTTCCTGGCCCTGCAGCGGCACATCGTGCAGGGCATCTCGACCACCGGCCTGAAGTAGGAGTTCTTCCGTGACCGAACAGATCACGCTGCCCACCGCGCCCACGTTCCTGTGGGGTGCCTCCACCGCCGCGCACCAGATCGAGGGCGGCAACACCAACAGCGACTGGTGGGCCAAGGAGCACGTCGCCGGGTCGCTGTGCGCGGAGAGCTCCGGCGACGCCGTCGACAGCTACCACCGCTACGGCGAGGACATCGCGCTGCTGGCGGACGCCGGCCTGAACGCGTACCGCTTCTCGATCGAGTGGGCGCGCATCGAGCCGGCGCAGGGCGAGTTCTCGCGGGCGCAGCTCGACCACTACCGGCGGATGATCGACACCTGCCTGGCGGCGGGCGTGACGCCGATGGTCACGCTGCTGCACTTCACGCTGCCGCGGTGGTTCGCCGAGCGCGGCGGGTGGTTCGCGCCCGACGCCGTCGACCTGTTCAGCCGCTACGTCGAGACGGCCAGCCAGATCCTGGGCGACGTCCGCCACGTGGTGACCATCAACGAACCCAACATCACCTCGATGATGCTCGGCGCGAGCCGGCGCACCAACCTGGACGCCGCCGGGCTCGCCGCCCCGGACCAGGCCGCCTCCGAGATCCAGGCGACGGCCCACCGCCGCGCCGTCGACATCCTGCACGGCCTGGGCCACGTGCAGGCCGGGTGGACCATCGCCAACCAGGTGTTCCAGGCCGCGCCGGGCGCGGAGGAGGCCCGCGACGCGTACGCCTACCCGCGCGAGGACTTCTTCCTGGAGGTCGCGCGCGGTGACGACTTCGTGGGCGTGCAGAGCTACCTGCGCACCATCATCGGGGTCGACGGCGAGCCCATCCCCTTCGGCGACGACGTCGAGAAGACGCTGACCGGCTGGGAGTACTACCCGCAGGCGCTCGGCGAGGCGCTGGAGTACACCCACAAGATCACCGGCGGCGTGCCGATGATCGTCACCGAGAACGGCATGGCCACCGCCGACGACGCCCGCCGCATCGACTACACGACCGGCGCCCTGCAGGGCATGGCCCGCGCGATGTCCGCGGGCTGCCGCGTCGACGGCTACCTGCACTGGTCGCTGCTCGACAACTACGAGTGGATGAGCGGCTTCCGGCCCACGTTCGGGCTGATCGCCGTGGACCGCACCACCTTCGAGCGCACGCCCAAGCCGAGCCTCGCGTGGCTCGGCAAGGTCGCGCGGACGGGCGAGCTGCCCGCCTGACCCGTCCCGCACCGCTGGACCGCACAGCACTGCCCTGTCACCAGCACTGCCCTGTCACCACTACGACGACGTAGGAGACACATCATGAGCAGGATCCGCACCGCGGTAGCGACGGCCGCCGTCGCCGCCCTGGGGTTCGCCGCACTGCCGGCGAGCGCCACGGGGGCGACGTCGGCCCCGGCCGGGACTCAGGCCGGAAGCAGCGCCCAGGCCGGAGTGCAGGCCCAGGCCGGGAGCACCGCACAGGACCGCCGTCAGCTCCGCGCCTGGGCCGCCGACACCTGGCGCTCGTTCGAGGCCCTGGTCGACGAGGAGACGGGCCTGCCCGACGACAACATCGGCGGCGACCTGGACCCGGCCAGCCGCGGCGGCTACACGTCGCCGACCAACATCGGCGCGTACCTGTGGAGCACCGTCGTGGCGCGCGACACGGGCCTGATCGGGCGCAAGGAGGCCCGCGAGCGCCTGGCGACCACGCTGCACACCGTGGCGGGGCTGGAGAAGCACGAGCCCAGCGGCATGTTCTACAACTGGTACGACCCGGCGACGGGCGACAAGCTCCTGACGTTCCCGACGAGCGGCGACCGGATCAAGCCGTTCCTGTCGAGCGTGGACAACGGCTGGCTGGCCACGGGCCTGCTGCTGACGAGCCGCGCGGAGCCGTCCCTGGCCGACGAGGCGGACGCCGTCCGCGAGGACATGGACTTCGGCTGCTACTACGACCCGGCGCAGAACCAGATCCGGGGCGGGTTCTGGGACGTCGACCCGCAGGAGACCGCGCCCGTCGCGGGCGACTACTGCGAGATGGGCGCCGACGTCTGGTACACGGGCCACCACTACGGCGCGTTCAACACCGAGCCGCGGATCGCCTCGTACCTCGGCATCGCCGAGGGCCAGATCCCGGCGGAGCACTACTTCGGTACGTACCGGACGTTCCCGGACACGTGCGACTGGTCGTGGACCGAGACGCGCCCGGTCGGTGAGTGGGCCGAGTACCTGGGCGTTCCCGTGTTCGAGGGCGCGCTGCCGTACCGGGGCATGCGGGTGGTCCCGACCTGGGGCGGCAGCATGTTCGAGGCGCTCATGGTGCCGTTGTTCGTGCCCGAGGAGAAGTGGGGCCCGCGGTCGTGGGGCCGTAACCACCCGCTGTACGTGCAGGGTCAGATCGAGCACGGCCTGCGGGAGGCGGACTACGGGTACTGGGGCTTCTCGCCGTCGAACAACCCGGCCGGCGGATACCGCGAGTACGGCGTGGACCAGCTCGGGATGGACGGGCCGGGCTACACGTCCGACCAGGAGCGCACGACCGTCGACCAGCCGTACGAGGGCTGCCGCGAGGGCTCGCCGGCGCCCACGGAGTACGGCGACGGCGTGGTGACGCCGCACGCGTCGTTCCTCGCCCTGCGGTACGCGCCGCGGGAGGCGATGAGCAACCTGCGGAACATCACGGCGGACTTCGACGCCTACGGCCCGGGCGGCTTCTACGACGCCGTCGCCGTTCGCAGCGGCCAGGTCTCGCAGCGCTACCTGTCGCTGGACCAGGGCATGATCATGGCCGCGCTCGGCAACGAGCTGGCCGACGACGCGATGCGCCGCTACGTCGCGCCCGGCGACCTGGAGCGCACCGTCCGGCCACTGATGGCGATGGAGACGTTCGCCGTAGGGTGGGACAGGTGACCGACGCCGTGGACCTCGCCTCGCGCCTCGGGCGCACCGTGCTCTACCAGATCTACCCGCAGTCCTTCGCGGACGCGAACGGCGACGGGATCGGCGACCTCGCCGGGATCACCGACCGCCTGGACTACCTCGCCTGGCTCGGGGTGGACGCGATCTGGCTCAGCCCCTGCTTCGTCTCGCCGTTCGCCGACGCCGGGTACGACGTCGCGGACTTCATGACCGTCGCCCCGCGCTACGGCACGAACGAGGACATGGCGCGGCTGACGCAGGAGGCCGGGCGCCGCGGCATCTCCGTGCTGCTCGACCTCGTGGCGGGCCACACGTCGGACCAGCACCCGTGGTTCCGCGCGTCGGCCGACGACCCGGCGGACGGCCGGTTCGTGTGGAGCGACGTGCCCGCCGAGGGCTTCCAGCCCGGCCCCGGCAAGCGCGGTGGGTACTTCAAGCCCAACTTCTTCCCCGTGCAGCCGGCGCTGAACTTCGGGTACGCCCGGACGGACCCGGCCGAGCCGTGGCGGCAGCCCGTCGACGCTCCAGGGCCGCTGGCCAACCGGGCCGCGCTGCGCGAGATCATGGCGCACTGGTTCGGCCTGGGGGTGGCCGGGTTCCGCGTGGACATGGCGGCGTCCCTGGTCAAGGACGACCCCGGCCACGTGGAGACGGCCACGCTGTGGCACGAGATGCGCGCCTGGCTGGACCGCGAGTTCCCCGGCCGCGTGATCATCAGCGAGTGGGGCGACCCGAAGGTCGCCGTCCCCGCGGGCTTCCACGCCGACTTCTTCCTCCAGTTCGGCGGGGACGACGACGGGCTGCCGCTGCGGTCGCTGTGGAACAACGGCGCCGGCACGGTGAGCCCCGGCTGGGGCGAGCTCGCGCCCTGGGCCGGAGCCGACGGGACCGGCGACGCGGCCACGTTCGTGCAGGCCTGGCAGACGGCGACGGATGCCATCGCGGCGGCGGGCCACGGCGGCGTCGTGGGCCTGCCGACGTCGAACCACGACTTCACGCGGCTCGTCGCGGGCCCGCGCGACGCCGAGCAGGCGCGCGTGGCGCACGTGCTCACCATGACGTGGCCGGCGATGCCGTCGGTGTATTACGGCGACGAGATCGGCATGCGATACGTGCCCGGCACGCCGACCCTGGAGGGCTCGCGGCTGGGCCCGGCCTACGACCGGGCGGGCTCGCGCACGCCGATGCAGTGGGGCGACCTGCCCGCGGACCCGTATGGCCCCGGCAAGCCGGCGACATCGACGTACCTGCCGCAGGACCCCGACCCCGACCGGCCCACGGTCGCCGCCCAGGTCGACGACGACGGCTCGCTGCTGCGGCTGGTGCGCGACCTCATCGCCCTGCGGCACGGCGACGAGCGGCTCGACGTGGCCGCCCCCGTCGAGGTGCTCGCCACCGGATACCCTCTGGCGTACGTGCGCGGGGGCACGCTCGCCGTGGTGCTCAACCCGGGCCGCGCGGCCGTGCGGCTCCCGCTGGACGGCGCCGCGGGCGCGCGGCCGCTGGTCGCCCGGGGCCTGCGGGTCGAGGCAGGCGTGGGCGAGGCCGGCGACGGCGAGGCGGGCGACGGCGGGACCGACGTCGTGCACCTGGAGGGGCACGGCTACGCGGTGCTCGACCTCGCGGCAGCCAACCACACGGTGCCCGACCGCACGGCGCCCTACCCCGCGCCCGCCGCCTAACCCAGCCCGCTCGCCGGGGCCCGGCCGCTCTCCGGGCCCCGGCGGAAGCCGCCCGGGGACGTGCCGTACTCCCGGCGGAAGGCAGCCGAGAAGGCGAACTCCGTCGAGTACCCGACGCGGCGGGCGATCGCGGCCAGCGGCGCGTCCGTCTCGCGCAGCAGGCTCGCCGCGCGCTCCAGACGCCGGTCCGTGAGGTAGCGCATGGGCGGCCGTCCGACCGCCTCGGTAAAGCGCCGGGCGAAGGCGGTGCGCGGCAGGCCCGCGGCCCGGCCGAGCCGTTCCACGCTCCACGGGAGCCCGGGGTTCTCGTGGATCTGCCGGAGCGCGGCCGCGATCGCCGGGTCGTCGGTCACCGGGCGGCCGGCCACGTCGTGCTCCTCGTGCCACTGCCGCAGCACGTGGACGAGCACCAGGTCCAGCAGCGCCGGGAGCGTCGCGTCGTCGCCCGCCGGGCTGGCGGACACCTCCGCGCGCAGCAGGTCGGTCAGCGCCCCCAGCCGCCGGCTGCGGTGGGGGTCCGGCGACACGACGACGAGATCGGGCAGCGCCCGCAGGTACTGCGGGACCGCGCCGTGCTCCAGCCGGTAGGCGCCGCACAGGAACTCGAAGGCGGCCGGGCCGGGCTCCGGCGGGAACGGGCCCAGCACGACGGGCGTCAGGTCCCGCAGCAGGGCGGGGACCGGGCTGAGCCCGTGCGCGGCACCGGAGGAGGTGAGCACCACGTCGCCCGGCCGCAGCTCGATCGGGTCGTCGTGCTCGGTGATCAGCCAGCAGGTGCCGGCAAGGACGATGTGGAACCCGCTGCCCTCGAAGGCGGGGAAGCTGACGCCGCGCCGGTTGGTCTGCCGGATCATCCGCGCACCGGGGTGGCCCACGCGGACGGAACGGATCATCTCCCCGACCAGGTCCATGCCGAGATGCTAACGCCGTGGCCCCGGCGCACGGTCGCGTATGGACCCGCGCTTCTCGCGTATGGCCCTGCGGCCCACCGGTTGCTGGGATCGGAAGCGTGAACGACGACACCACGAAGAACGGGCTCCTCGCGGCCCTGCGGGACCAGGCCGAGAAGACCGAGCAGGACGAACGCCCGACCCCGGAGAGCCTGGCCGCCCTGCGCTCCCTCGGCGTCCTCGCGCTGCGGACGCCGCGCGCCCACAGCGGCGCCGAGGCGGACGCCGTGACGATCGCGCGCCGGCTGGCCGCCGTCGGACGGGCGTGCCCGTCGTCGGCCTGGGTGGCCGGGACGAGCCTGACCGCGAAGAACCTCGCCGGCCACGCCTACACCGAGGCCACGGCCGCGGAGCTGTTCGCCGACCCCGACGCGCTGTTCTGCGGATCGGGGCTCCCCGGTGGGCGCGGCGACCGCGTGCCGGGCGGCGTGCGCGTCACCGGGAGCTGGCCGAACGTCTCGGGCTGCGAGGACGCCGGGTGGGCCAGCCTGGGGGTGCTGGTCGACGGCTCGATGTTCTTCGTCGTCGTGCCGACCGCCGAGCTGACCGTCGAGCGGACCTGGCACATGGCGGGCATGCGGGGCACGGGCAGCCACACGCTCGTCGCACGGGAGCTGCTCGTGCCCGACGGGCGGCTGGCCACGGCGAGCCCGTTCGGCCCCGGCGACCGGCTGCTGTACGGGATCGCGGTGCTCGCCCCCGTGGTCGGCGCGGCGCAGGGCGCGCTCGACGCGACGACCGAGATGTTCGCCTCGGACCGCAGGCCGTTCATGTCCGCCCACTCCCGGATGGGCGAGTCGGCGGGTGTCCGGCACTGGCTGGCGGAGGCGGCGCACCTGGTGCACCGCGCCGAGAACACCATGCTCGCGGTCGCCGCACGGGTGGACACCGGCGTGCTGTCCGACCGGGACGGCCACCAGCAGCGCCTCGACCTCGCGGACGCCGCACGCGACTGCCGGGCCGCGGTCGAGCTGATGCTGGACCTGCACGGGGCGAGCGGGTTCCGCACCGGCAACCGGCTCCAGCGGGTCTGGCGGGACGTCGCCGTAGGCAGCCGGCACCCGCACCTGAACCCCTACCTCGCCACCGAGGACCTGGGCGCGGCACTCGTCGCACCGCTCGCGGGCTAGGCGGACGGGGCCCGGATTCCCCCGCCCGGCGGGTTAGCCTTGGCCCCGTGGAACTGATCCGGAAGGGCAAGGTTCGCGAGGTCTACGCGGACGGCGACGATGTGATCCTGGTGGCCTCCGACCGCGTGTCGGTGTACGACGTCGTGCTGCCCACGGCCGTACCCGACAAGGGCGCGATCCTGACCCAGCTCTCGCTGTGGTGGTTCCGCCAGTTCGCCGACCTCGTGCCCAACCACGTGATCAGCGAGGACGTGCCCGCGGAGTGGGCCGGCCGCGCGATCCGCTGCAAGAAGCTGGACATCGTGCCGGTCGAGTGCATCGCGCGCGGCTACCTCGCGGGCGGCGGCCTGGACAGCTACAACGCGACCGGCAGCGTGTCCGGCGTGGCGTTCCCCCCGGGCCTGGTCGAGGCCGACCGCCTGCCGCAGCCGGTGTTCACACCGTCCACCAAGGCGGACGAGGGGCACGACGAGTACATCTCCGTCGAGGAGATCGCGAAGGACCTCGGCACCGAGACGACGGACCGGCTGCGGGAGCTGACGCTCGCGATCTACGACCGCGGCGCCGAGATCGCGCGCGAGCGCGGCGTCATCATCGCCGACACGAAGCTGGAGTTCGGGTTCGACGCCGACGGCGTCCTGACCCTCGCCGACGAGGTGCTCACCCCGGACTCCTCGCGCTTCTGGAAGGCGAGCGAGTACGAGCCCGGCCGCGGCCAGTGGTCCTACGACAAGCAGTTCGTGCGGGACTGGTCCTCGACCCTGACCGGCTGGGACCGCACCTACCCGGGCCCCGAGATCCCGGACGACGTGGTCAAGGAGACCCGCGCGCGCTACGTCGAGATCTACGAGCAGCTCACGGGCGAACGCTGGGCCTGACGGGCCGCTGGGCAAGCTGCACACGCGTCATCATGCCTGTCTCGGACACCTCCGCCTCGCTACCAGGCCCCCTTGTACACGTCCCTGCGGTTGCCGATCTTGATGACGGTGACGACAACCTTGTCGTCGTCGATCTCGTAGATCACCCGGTGGTCACCGACCCGGATCCGATACTCGTCCCTGCCCGACAACTTGGTTGCCCCATGAGGTCGCGGGTCGTCCTCCAGCCTGCGGATCGCACTGCTGACGCGGTCAGCATCCTGTCTCTCCAACTTGCGCAGCTCACGCGCAGCGGCGTTCGTCACCTCGACCCTGTACCGGCCCATCAGGCGTCCCGTTCTCGCGTCAGTTCGTCGAGGCTGAAACGCTGCCCGTCGTCGGGGTCCCGCTCGGCCGCCCACTTCTCCTCGGCAGCCAGCTCCAAGCGTTCGAGAATCCGAGCGTCGTCGGGGTCGATGAGGACCGCGACGACCTCGCCGTCGCGGACGACCCCGACCCTCAGATGCTCGGTACTGACACGCGTCAGCAAGTCGGCGGCCCCGGCACCGAGGTCGGACTCGTCGACGGTCTCGTCCAGGTCGAGGTCTGTGTTCATGTGCTCATGCTTGCCGCACCTGTGGACAGCGCGCCATCCGGACGACCTACCTGGTCCGATTCGTGGCTCCTTCCTGGGCCCACGAACGAGGCCGTACAGGGGCCTTCCCCGCCCGACGGCGCGGCTCGAACAAGCGTGTCAGTGTCTCCCGCTAGCCTCGGCCCCGTGAGCACCGCGGCATCCGTCCAACAGTCGGCCTACCAGGCCACCTTCGAGGAGCTCGGCACGCCGCTGCGTGACGTGACCTTCGTCGTCGTTGACCTGGAGACCACGGGGACCAACGCCAAAGAGGGCGGCATCACCGAGATCGGTGCGGTCAAGGTGCGCGGCGGCGAGGTGCTGGGCGAGTTCCAGTCGCTGGTCAACCCCGGGCAGCCCGTCCCGGCGTTCGTCGCCCGGCTGACCGGCATCACGAACGCCATGGTCGCAACGGCGCCGGACATCGCGCTGGTGCTGCCGAGCTTCCTGGAGTTCGCGCACGACACGGTGCTGGTGGCCCACAACGCGCCGTTCGACGTCGGCTTCCTCAAGGCGATGTGTGCCCGGCTGGACTACCCGTGGCCCGGGTTCACCGTCGTGGACACGGTGCCGCTGGCCCGCCGCCTGGTCACGCGGGACGAGGCGCCCAACCACAAGCTGTCCACGCTGGCGAACCTGTTCCACGCCACCGTGTCCCCCGACCACCGCGCGCTGGCCGACGCGCGCGCGACCGTCGACGTGCTGCACGCGCTCTTCGAGCGCCTCGCGCCGATGGGCGTCACGCACCTGGAGGACCTCGCCACGGCGGCCGATCCGGTGCCGCCCGAGGTGCGCCGCAAGCGGCACCTGGCCGACGGCCTGCCCGAGTCGCCCGGCGTCTACCTCTTCCGTGGCCCGGGCGACGAGGTGCTGTACGTCGGTACGTCGGTCAACATCCGCAAGCGGGTGCGCTCGTACTTCACCGCCGCGGAGAAGCGCAAGCGGATCACCGAGATGGTGCGCATCGCCGAGCGGGTCACGCCCGTCGCCTGCGCCACGCCGCTGGAGGCCCAGGTGCGGGAGCTGCGGCTGATCACCGAGCACGCGCCCCGCTACAACCGGCGGTCCAAGTTCCCGGAGCGGCACTCGTGGGTGCGCCTGACCGACGAGGCCTACCCGCGTCTGTCGGTCGTGGGCGGCGTCGTGGCGGGCGCGGCGCACATCGGCCCGTTCGGGTCCCGGCGCACCGCGCAGGAGGCCGTGCACGCCCTGCACGACGCCCTGAACCTGCGGCAGTGCACCGCCCGCATCCCGCTCGTCTCCAAGCGCCCCGGCAGCCCCTGCGCCCTGGCGGGGATGGGCCGCTGCTCCGCCCCGTGCGTGGCCACGGAGGCACCCGACGCGTCCTACGCCGACGTGGCCGACGCCGCGCGCGCCGCCCTCACCGGCGACCCCGCCCCGGTGGTGCGGGCCCTCTCCGACCGGATCGCGACGCTCGCCCACCAGGAACGGTACGAGGAGGCCGGCGAGGTCACCCGACGCCTGCGCGCCTTCGTGCAGGGCGCGCACCGCGCCCAGCGGCTCGGGCCGCTGGCCGCCTGCGCCGAGCTGGTCGCCGCCCGCCCGTCGGGCATCGGCGACGCCCCGGGCAGGCCCGGCGGCTGGGAGATCGTGGTGATCAAGCACGGCCGGCTCGCCGCGACCGACGTGTCGGCGCCGGGCGCCAGCCCGCTCCCCCTCGTGGACGCCCTGCGCACGACGGCGGAGCACGTCGAGCCGCCCGTCGCCCCGGCCCCGGCCGCGCACCCCGAGGAGACCGACCTGCTGCTCGCCTGGCTCGACTCCCCCGGCGTCCGGCTGGTCCACGTCAGCGACACCTGGGCGTGCCCGGTGCGCGCGGCGGGGGCGCACGCCGACCTGACCTGGGCCTCGGAGCGGGTGCGGACGGAGATCGCCACGGACTCCGCGGGCGAGGGCTCAGGTGACGACGGCTCTGCCGCAGCGGACGAGGTCGCGGACGAGGTCGCCGTCGTCCCGGGACCCGAGAACCCGCGGCACGTGGATACGATGACGGCATGCTGACCGCGATCGTCCTCATCGACGCCGAGACGTCCCGCATTCCCGAGGTCGCGCAGGAGGTCGCGAACATCGATGGTGTGAGCGAGGTCTTCTCCGTGACCGGCAAGACCGACCTCGTGGCGATCGTGCGCGTGCCCGAGCACGAGCAGCTCGCCGGCGTCGTCTCCGACACGGTGAACAAGGTGCCGGGCGTGCAGAACACCGAGACGCTCATCGCGTTCCGCGCGTTCTCCAAGGCGGACCTGGAGCAGGCCTTCGCCCTGGGGCTCGACGACTAGCTCGGCACCGCCACGGCGGCTCCGCTAGCTCGGCTCCGCTACCGCGGCTCGGCTACCGCGGCGCCTCGCCCCGTCCGGCGTCGCCCGGCCCCGTGTCGCCCCGGCTCGCGGCGCCCTCTCCGGAGGTACGCGGTCCGGCAGCCCGCGGACCGGACGTGCCCTGCCCGCCGCTGCCAGCGCCGAACCCGGACCCGGACCCGGACCCCAGAGCAGCCGGGGTCCTGGCCTCGATCTCGTCGTGCTCGCCGTGCGAGTGGGCCGCCGCGAGCTCCGCGGGCGTGGCCGGCTCCACGCGGTCCTCGTAGAAGAACTCGGACAGCCGCTGCCAGCGTCGGTCGGACCGGTAGCCCCGGCGCTTGACCCCGCGGGCGTCCGTCGCGGGTTTGATCTCCAAGGGCTTCGGGGACGTGTGCTGGGTGCGCAGCCAGATCTCCTGCGGGTCCAGCGGGGTGTGCACCTCGACGTACTCGCCGTTGGCGAAGCGCACGATGCGGCCGGACTCGTGCCCGTGCAGCACCAGCTCGCGGTCCTTGCGCTGCAGCCCGAGGCACACCCGTTTCGTCACGAAGAACGCGAACACGGGGCCCACGAACAGGAGCACGCGCAGCACCCACGTGATCGCAAAGATGCTCAGCGAGAAGTGCGTGGCGATGATGTCGTTCGTCGCCGCCAGGGCACACACCAGGAACGCGACGAACAACGCGACGCCGATACCGGTCCGCACCGGCCGGTTGCGCGGCCGGTCCAGCACGTGGTGCTCGCGATGGTCCCCGGTCACGCGGGCCTCGAGGAACGGCCACGCGAACAGGAGCGTGAACAGGATGCCCGGCACCACGACCGCCGGGATCAGGATGTTCAGGCTCAGCGTGTAGCCGCCGATGACCCATTCCCAGCCCGGTCCCGGCATCAGGCGTAGGGCGCCGTCGACAAAGAGGATGTACCAGTCGGGCTGTGTGCCGGCGGACACCGGCGCCGGGTCGTACGGGCCGTAGTTCCACACGTTGTTGATCGCCATGGTGGCGCCCATGAGGGTCAGCACCCCGGCGATGATGAAGAGGTTGCCCGTCATCTTGGTCACGTACACCGGCAGGGCCGGGAAGCCCACCACGTTCTTGTCGGTGCGGCCACCGCCCGGGTACTGGCCGTGCTTCTGCACCACCATGAGGAACAGGTGCAGCGCGATCAGGGCGATCAGGATCCCGGGGATCACGAAGATGTGCAGCGTGAACAGCCGCGGGATGATGTGGTCGCCCGGGAACTCGCCGCCGAAGACGAGGAAGGACAGGTACGCGCCGATCAGCGGGATCGACTTGACCACGCCGTCGATGATGCGCAGGCCGTTGCCGCTCAGCACGTCATCGGGCAGCGAGTAGCCGGTGAAGCCGGCCGCCAGAGCCAGGATCAGCATGGTGAGGCCGACGATCCAGTTGATCTCGCGCGGCTTGCGGAACGCGCCGGTGAAGAAGATCCGGAACATGTGCAGCACGATCGAGCCGATGAAGATCAGGGCCGACCAGTGGTGGATCTGCCGCATCAGCAGACCGCCACGCACCTCGAACGACATGTCCACGGTGGAGCTGAACGCCGCCGACATGAGCTGCCCGTGCATCGACGGCGGATAGTCGCCCTCGAACCGCACCAGCGCCATGGACGGCTCGAAGAACATCGTCAGGAAGAAGCCGGACGCGATGAGCACGACGAACGAGAACAGGGCGATCTCGCCGAGCATGAAGGACCAGTGGTCGGGGAAGACCTTGCGCGCCAGCTCCTTGACCAGCACCCCGATGGTGGTGCGCTGGTCAAGGTAGTCGGCTGCCTTGCCGACGGCACTCGGACGCTGCTTCGTTGCCACGTCATCACCCCTGAGTTCGGCGGCACGGGCCCTACCGTTGACCTCCAGTAGACACCGTGCCGGGCTTTGCTTCCACCCTCGGCGACGAATCGGGGCACCGGAACGTGACATGACAGATCCGGCGCACCCCGGGGAGAGACCTCCCGAGGGTGCGCCGGATCTGTGGTCAGGCGGTCAGGCCGAGGCGACGACGAGACCCGCGGTCTGCGTCTTCGCCCGCGCCAGGCGCTCGGAGACGTTGCTCCACGACACCAGGTTCCACCAGGCCTTGATGTAGTCCGGGCGGACGTTCAGGTAGTCGATGTAGTAGGCGTGCTCCCAGCAGTCCAGCATGAGGACCGGGGTGAGCGCGAAGGGGATGTTGCCCTGCTGGTCGAACAGCTGCACGACGACCAGCTTCTGGCCCACGGAGTCCCAGGCCAGGACGGCCCAGCCGGAACCCTGGACGCCGGCGGCGACGGCGGTGAAGTGCGCCTTGAACTTCTCGAACGAGCCGAAGTGCTCGTCGATCGCCGTGGCGATGTCGCCGGTCGGCTCTCCGCCGGCCTCCGGTGCCATGTTCGTCCAGAAGATCGAGTGGTTGATGTGACCACCGAGGTTGAACGCGAGGTCCTTCTCGATCTTGTTGACGTTCGCCAGGTTGCCCGTCTCGCGGGCCTCCTCGAGCTGCTCCAGGGCAGTGTTGGCACCCTTGACGTACGTCGCGTGGTGCTTGGAGTGGTGCAGCTCCATGATCTTGCCCGAGATGTGCGGCTCGAGCGCGGCGTAGTCGTAGGTCAGGTCAGGGAGCGTGTAAACAGCCATTGCTGAGGTACCTCCAGGATCGGTCCGCACACCGGACGGTGCGCAGGGTGGGACGCCGTCCTGGTCGTGCGCCGAGGTGGTGCCCGCCGGGACGGCAATGGCCCGTGTCCCCGGCCGCAGATGCGGACCAGGAGACACAGGCCATCGCTTGGTGTCGCAGGTCGCTCAGTGCTCCCGCGAGGTGGTTCCGACGCCCGCCTCGACGGCCTGGCGCTCGGAGCCGGACAGCTCGTCGTGCTCGCCGTGCGAGTGCGCGGCGGCCACCTCGGCCGGGGTCACGGGCGAGACGCGGTCCTCGTAGAAGAACCGGGACAGGCCCTGCCAGCGCTTGTCGGCGCCGTAGCCCTTGCGCTTCACGCCGCGGGCGTCGGTCTTCGGGGCGATCGCCAGCGGGCCGGGCGCCTCGTAGTTGACGCGCAGCCAGCGCTCCTGCTCGTCGAGCGGCGTGTGGACCTCGATGTACTCGCCGTTGGCGAAGCGCACGATGCGGCCCGACTCGTGGCCGTGCAGCACCAGCTCGCGGTCCTTGCGCTGCAGCCCGAGGCAGATGCGCTTGGTGACGAAGTAGGCGAACACCGGCCCCACGAAGAACAGGACGCGGAACACCCAGGTGATCGCGTTGATCGACAGCGCGAAGTGCGTGGCGATGAGGTCGTTCGACCCGGCCAGGGCCAGGATGATGAACGCCGTCAGGAACGCGACGCCCAGGCCGGTGCGCGCCGGCTTGTTGCGCGGGCGGTCCAGCACGTGGTGCTCGCGGTCGTCGCCGGTCACCCGTGCCTCGAGGAACGGGTACACGATGAGGAACGTGAACAGCAGACCCGGGATGACCACGGCGGGGATCAGCACGTTCAACGGCAGCGTGTAGCCGAAGATGATCCATTCCGTGCCCTGGCCCGGCATCAGTCGCAGCGAGCCCTCCAGGAACAGCATGTACCAGTCCGGCTGGGCACCCGCGGAGACCGGCGACGGGTCGAACGGCCCGTAGTTCCACACGTTGTTGATCGACATCGTGGCACCCATGAGCGCCAGCACGCCGAAGACCATGAAGAAGTTGCCGGTCATCTTGGCGACGTACACCGGCAGCGCCGGGTAGCCGACGACGTTCTTGTCGGTGCGGCCGCCACCCGGGTACTGGGTGTGCTTCTGCAGCACCATCAGGAACAGGTGCAGCGCGATCAGCGCCAGCAGGATGCCCGGCACCACGAAGATGTGCAGCGTGAACAGGCGCGGCACGATGTGGTGGCCCGGGAACTCGCCGCCGAAGATCATGTACGACATGAACGAGCCGATCAGCGGGATCGACTTGACCACACCGTCGGTGATGCGCAGGCCGTTGCCGGAGAGCACGTCGTCGGGCAGCGAGTAGCCGGTGAAGCCGGCCGCCAGGCCCAGGATCATGAGCAGGATGCCGACGATCCAGTTGATCTCGCGCGGCTTGCGGAACGCGCCGGTGAAGAACACGCGCATCATGTGCACCACGATCGAGGCCATGAAGATCAGGGCCGACCAGTGGTGGATCTGCCGCATCAGCAGGCCGCCGCGCACCTCGAACGACATGTCGAGGGTCGAGGCGAACGCGACGGACATGAGCTGACCGTGCATGGTCGCGGGGTGCTCACCCTCGTACGTGGTGAGCGCCATCGACGGCTCGAAGAACATCGTCAGGAAGAAGCCCGAGATGATCAGCACGACGAACGAGAACAGGGCGATCTCGCCGAGCATGAAGGACCAGTGGTCCGGGAAGACCTTGCGCGCGAACTCCTTGACGGCGACGCCGATGGAGGTGCGCTGGTCGAGGTAGTCCGCAGCCTTGCCGACGGTCGTCGTCGGCTTGGCCGGTGCCTCGGGCTTGGTGTCGTGGGTCGCGGTGCTCACTTAAGGCGCTCCCAGAAGCTCGGGCCGATGGGCTCGGCGAAGTCGTCCTGCGCGATGAGGTAGCCCTCGTCGTCGACCGTGATCGGCAGCTGCGGCAGCCGGCGGTTGGCCGGGCCGAAGACGACCTTCGCGCTGTCCGCGATGTCGAACGTCGACTGGTGGCAGGGGCACAGGAGGTGGTGGGTCTGCTGCTCGTACAGGGCCACCGGGCAGCCCACGTGCGTGCAGATCTTCGAGTAGGCGACGATTCCCTCGTGCGACCAGGTCTCGCCCTCGGGCGACTGGTCCGTGCGGAGGTCCTCCGGGTTGAGGCGGACCATCAGGACCACGGCCTTGGACTTCTCGTTGATCCACTCGTGCGTGGAGCGGAACTCCTCGGTGGTCTCCGGGACCACGTGGAAGACGGAGCCGACGGTGACGTCGGCGGCCTTGATGGGCCGGCCCGAGGGGTCGATCGCCAGGCGCGTGCCGTTCTTCCAGATGGTGTGCTTGAACTTGGAGACGTTCCAGTCACCGCCCACGGAGCCGATCAGCGGCACCGCGATGGCCAGCGGGAACAGCGCCAGGGCGCCGAAGAAGGCGCCCTTGAGCACGCCGCGGCGTCCGACGACGCCCGAGTCGGCGAGACCCTCGTTCAGGTCCTGGACCGCGATGGCGCGGTCCTCGTCGTTCGTCGCGAGCGAGTGCCGCTCCTGGACCATCTCCTTGTCGCCCATGAGCGACTTGGCCCAGTGGATGCCGGCGATGCCGATGCCGAGCAGCGACACCGCGAGGCCGAGGCCGAGCAGCAGGGTCGACAGGCGGACGCCCGAGGTCGTGCCGTCCGGCGGGACCATCACGTAGGCGACGATCGAGCCGACCGTGCCCAGGATCGACAGGACGAACAGGATGGTGACGGTCCGCTCGGCGCGCTTGGCGGCGCGCGGGTCGGTGTCCGTCAGGCGGTGCTTGTGCTCCGGGACGCCCGGGTCCGGGAACCGCTCCGGGTGCCCGACGGCGGTACCCGCCTCAGGGGTGACCGTCACCTCGTGCGAGGTGTCGGCGGGGGTGTTCTGGTTCTCGCTCACGAGGACTTCGCTCCGATCCACACTGCGGCACCGATGAGCAGGCCGAGGCCGATCACGAAGGCCCAGAGGCCTTCGGACACCGGTCCGAGGGCGCCGAGCGCGTTACCGCCGGCCGAACCCTCGCGCTGCTCGACGAGGAACGACACGATGTCGCGCTTCTCGTCCGGCGTGATGTTCGCGTCGTTGAACACCGGCATCGACTGCGGGCCGGTGAGCATCGCCTGGTAGATGTTCCGCTCCGACGTCTCCCAGAGGGCGGGTGCGAACTTGCCCTCCGAGAGTGCGCCGCCGGCGCCCACGGCGTTGTGGCACATGGCGCAGTTGGTGCGGAAGAGGGCCATGCCGTTCGAGGGGTCACCCTTGGTCGGGTCGACCTGCTCGTCGGTCGGGATGGCGGGACCGGCGCCCAGCGAGGCGACGTACCCGGCCAGCGCCGCGGTCTGCTCCGCGTCGAACTGCGGCGGCTTGGCCTCGGCCTGCGGGCCGTTCATCTGCATCGGCATGCGGCCGGTCGACACCTGGAAGTCGACGGCGGCAGCGCCGACGCCCACCAGGGACGGCACGCCGTCGGTGCCCTCGGCATTCGCGCCGTGGCACGTCGCGCAGTTGGCCTGGAACAGCTTCTTACCGGTCTCGATGTCCGCGGTGCTGACGGTCTCGGCCTTAGCCGTGCTCGGAGCCAGGGCGGCGTAGACGCCGCCCGTGGTCAGCAGCGCCAGCAGCAGGAGAACGACCGGCGCCAGCCGGTGATGCCTGCGGGCGGCGAGTGCCTTCACGAAAATTTCCTCGTCTCGCTGTGAGTGTTGAGCTTCTCTGTTATCAACCTATGCCACCGCACGTGGCCCTGAGGCGCGGCTGCCCGGGGGGCGACCGCGCGCCCGGTCAGCGCAGCAGGTAGATCACCGCGAAGAGCGCGATCCACACCACGTCGACGAAGTGCCAGTAGTAGGACGTGACAATCGTGGTGGTGGCCTCGTGGTGACCGAAGCGCTTGGCGGCGAAGGACCGGCCGAGCACGAAGAGGAAGGCGATCAGACCGCCGGTCACGTGCAGGCCGTGGAAGCCGGTGGTCATGTAGAAGACCGACCCGTACGCGCTGGACGAGATGGTCAGGCCCTCGTGCACCAGCTCGGTGTACTCGAAGATCTGGCCGCCGATGAAGAAGGCACCCATGAGGTAGGTCATGGTCAGCCACTCGTGCATGCCCCAGGTCCAGAACTGGAAGAGCTTGCCGGAGCGCGACGGCTTGAACTGCTCAGCCTTGAAGACCGCCCACTGGCAGGTGAACGAGGACAGCACCAGGACGATCGTGTTGATCGTGGAGAAGGTGATGTTCAGCTTGTCCGCCTGTAGCGCCCACTCCTCGGCCGGCATGGTCTGCCGGACGGTGAAGTACATCGCGAAGAGCGCTGCGAAGAACATGAGCTCGCTCGCGAGCCAGACGATCGTCCCGACCGAGACCGGGTTCGGACGATTGACTGTCACGTGCTGGTGCGTGGGGGTGGCTGCAGCCGTTGCGGTCGACACGACAGCCATTATGGCCGACGTTCGGGTGTCCCGAACGCCGAACCGTCACAGACGCTCGCGTCGAATCTCACAAAGTCCTTTCAACGTCCTACGTGGGCCGTCTCTTGCTGACGCGATTGAACAGAGTGCCATGAAAAGGGAGCGGACAAATCTGCCGCCAGGGCGGGGTCTGTGCCACGATCGACGCATGACCGGCATGACGACGGATGTGACCAGCGCAGGCACGAGCGGTACGCCCTCCCCCAGCGCGACGTCGAGCCCGCGAGTCCTCCTGTACAGCGACGACCGCACGGTGCGCGAGCAGGTACGCCTCGCCGTGGGCCCGCGCCTGCACGCGGGCGAGCCCGACATCGTGTGGGCCGAGGCCGCCACCGCGGCCGCCGTGGTGGACAAGGCCGACAACGAGACGTGGGACCTGCTCGTCCTCGACGGAGAGGCCGACCAGGCCGGCGGCATGGGGCTGTGCCGCCAGCTCAAGAACGAGATCTACGAGTGCCCCCCGGTGCTGGTCCTCACGGGCCGCCCGGCGGACGCGTGGCTCGCGACCTGGTCGCTGGCCGACGGCGTGGTGGCGCGTCCGCTCGACGCCATCAAGGTCCAGGAGGCCGTCGCGCGCCTGCTCGCCCCCTCGCCGGCGGGTACCGCGTGAACCTCGAGGCACCCACGTGGTCCGGCCTGCTCGCCGGGCTGATGACCGGCACCGACCTGAGCCAGCAGGAGGCCCGCTGGGCCATGGACCGGGTGATGACCGGTGAGGTCTCGCCCGTCCAGCTCGCCGGTTTCCTCGTGGCGCTGCGCGCCAAGGGCGAGACCGTCGAGGAGCTCGCGGGCCTGACCGAGTCCATGGTCGAGCACGCGGTGCGCATCGACGTGCCCGGGCCGTCGGTGGACATCGTCGGTACCGGCGGCGACCGTGCGCACACCGTGAACATCTCCACGATGGCCTCCGTCGTCATCGCGGGCGCCGGCCTGCGGGTCGTGAAGCACGGCAACCGGGCGGCGTCGTCGTCGTCGGGCAGCGCGGACGTGCTGGAGGAGCTCGGCATCCGCCTGGACCACCCGCCGGAGCGGGTCGCGCAGATCGCGCGCGAGGCGGGCATCACCTTCTGCTTCGCCGCGGCGTTCCACCCGTCCATGCGCCACGCGGGCGTGACCCGCAAGGAGCTGGGCGTGCCCACGGCCTTCAACTTCCTGGGCCCGCTCACCAACCCGGCCCAGCCGCGCGCGGCCGCCGTCGGCTGCGCCGACGCGCGGATGGCGCCGCTGATGGCGGGCGTCTTCGCCGAGCGGGGCAAGTCCGCGCTGGTCTTCCGCGGGGACGAGGGGCTGGACGAGCTCGCCGCGACGGCGGGCGCCACCGTGTGGGAGGTGTCCGGGGGTACGGTCACCGAGCACCGCATCGACCCCGTCGACGACCTCGGGCTGACGCGCATCAAGGTCGAGGACCTGCGCGGCCACGACGCGGCCTACAACGCGGGCGTCGCCCGGGCGGTGCTGGCGGGCGAGGCGGGCCCGGTCCGCGAGACCGTGCTGCTCAACGCGGCCTCGGGCCTCGTCGCCGACGGCACGCTGCCCGGTACGGGCTCCGGGACGCTCGTGGAGCGCCTCACCGCCGGCATCGACCTCGCGGCCCAGGCCGTGGACTCCGGGGCGGCGCAGGCCACCCTGGACCGCTGGATCGCCGCCAGCCGATAGACAAGAGCGGCCGGCCGCTGGGCAAGCGGCCAACCGCTGGGCAAGCGCGGTGTACCCGTGCGGCACGCCGCACGGGTACACCGATCGTCAGCCGAGCATGCCCTCGGTCAGCTCGTCCATGGTGACGAGCTGGTCGCCGGTCGGTGCGGCCACGTCGACGGGCTCGCCCCAGCCGGAGAAGGTGCCGCTGGCCACCAGCGGCTTGCCCTCGACGTCCATCGTCATGACCAGCGCACGCGCCAGGTTGTCCTCGTCCACGTTGTAGACGATCTCCATCTCGCCCATCTGTGCCAGCACGTCCTCGGGCATGCCCTCCACCTGAGGGCCGGTCATCTTGGCCGGGTCCACGAGCAGCGTGTAGACGTCCGTCTCCACACCGTCGACGGCCTCCGTGCCGGTCTTCTCGAACGACGTGATGGCCCCCTCCATGCCCTCGAGCTGTGCGGCCGGGTCCATGTCCTCAAGGCTGCTCCGCATGACGTCACCGATGCCCTTGAAGAGCATGCCCATCGGGTTGTCGGACTCGCCCGCCTCGGTCAGGCTCAGGTACTTGCCGGACGTCGTCTCGCCCATGTTCATGTAGAAGTCGCCGTCGAAGAGGACCATGTCGGCGGTCTCGCCCTCGATGTCCGTCGTCATCGCCATCGCCGGGTTCTTCGGGTCGGACAGGACGATGTCGGCCTCGAGGGGGGCACCGGCCAGTCCGGCCTCCTCCGCTCCCGCACCCGAGTAGCCCATCGACATGTGGACGGTGCCCGCCTCGGTCTGCGCCGCGGTGAGCTCCTCGACGAACGAGGCCTGGGTCAGCTCGACCTGGGCCTGCGCCGACCCGGTGGGAGCTGCCTCGTCAGCGGAGCCGTTCGAGCTCGCCGCGCAGCCGCCGAGACCGACCGCGAGCACGCCCGCCGTCGCCAGCACCACCGTCTTGGAGTAACGCACTGTTGACCTTCCTGCGCGCTTTCCGGGGGACGCACAGGTTGCGTCGGGGAACCGGCCAGCGAACGTTCGATCTCACCACGGTCGGCGGCCGGCACCTCGTCATCTGCGGGTGAATTAGCGGGTGAAACGAACAAACCCGGCATCCGAACCTGCCCTCGGGTGAGGGCACGTTCCGACGCCGGGTCGGTCGTTGAAGCGGAAGTTCTCAGTGCGAGTGGATGCCCCGCGAGTACTCGAAGACCCAGCCCACGAGGGCGATGATCGCCACGCAGAAGCCGATGTAGAGCACCCACCAGCCCACGGCCAGGCCGAGGAAGCAGATCGCGGCGGAGCCCGCGATCGCGAGCGGCCACCAGCTCCAGGGCGCGTACACGCCCTGGTCGCCGGCGGCGTCCTCGATGTTGCCGTTCGGGTCGTCCTCGGGCCGGGCGTCGATGCGCCGGGCCGTCAGCGTCAGGTACGCGCCGATCATCGCCACCAGGGCGCCGACCAGCGGCATGCCCAGGAAGCCGACCGGCTCCTGCCAGTCCGTCATGAAGCCGTAGACGACCCCGGCCAGGACGAAGAAGGGCGTGCCCCAGAGGAACAGCCGGCTCTCGATCTTCACTTGCTGGTCCCCTCGTCCGGCTGGTCAACGATGGTCGTGCTGCTCTGACCCGAGTCGCCACCGCCGTGCGCGGCGCGCTGCTGGGCCTGCTTGTCCTGACCGCGCCGGTCCGCCTCGCCATAGATGTTGTCGAGCACACCGCGGTTGTACTCCGGGTGCTCCATCGCGACGACCTCGGGGTGGTGCAGGTCGAACGCCGGCGACTCCGAGCGGATGCGCGGGAGCGAGGCGAAGTTGTGCCGCGGCGGCGGGCAGGACGTGGCCCACTCCAGGGAGCGGCCGTAGCCCCACGGGTCGTCGACCGTGACCTTGGGCGCCTTGCGCCAGGTGATGTAGACGTTCCAGAAGAACGGCAGGGTCGACGCGGCGAGGATGAACGCGCCGATCGTGGACACCTGGTTCTCCCAGGTGAAGCCCTCCTGCGGCATGTAGTCCGCGTAGCGGCGCGGCATGCCCTCCACACCCAGCCAGTGCTGGATGAGGAACGTGGTGTGGAAGCCGACGAAGAGCATCCAGAAGTGCACCTTGCCCAGCCGCTCCGACAGCATGCGGCCGGTCATCTTGGGCCACCAGAAGTAGAAGCCGGCGAACATCGCGAACACGACGGTGCCGAAGACCACGTAGTGGAAGTGCGCGACCACGAAGTACGAGTCGGAGAGCTGGAAGTCCAGCGCCGGGCTCGACAGGATGATGCCGGTCAGGCCACCGAAGAGGAAGGTCACGAGGAAGCCGATGGACCAGAGCATCGGTGTCTCGAACGTGAGTTTTCCTCGCCAGAGCGTGCCGATCCAGTTGAAGAACTTCACGCCTGTCGGCACCGCGATGAGCATCGTCATGAACGCGAAGAACGGCAGCATGACGGCGCCGGTCACGTACATGTGGTGGGCCCACACCGTCACCGACAGCGCGGCGATGGCGATGGTCGCGTAGACGAGACCCGTGTAGCCGAAGATCGGCTTGCGGCTGAAGACCGGGAAGATCTCGGACACGATGCCGAAGAACGGCAGCGCGATGATGTACACCTCGGGGTGCCCGAAGAACCAGAAGAGGTGCTGCCAGAGGATGGCGCCACCGTTCTCCGGGTTGAAGATCTGCGCGTCGAGACGGCGGTCGGCACCCAGCGCGAACAGGGCCGCGGCCAGGGGCGGGAACGCCATCAGCACCAGGAGGCTGGTGACCAGCGTGTTCCAGGTGAAGATCGGCATCCGGAACATGGTCATGCCCGGCGCGCGCATCGTGATGATCGTGGTGATGAAGTTGACCGCACCGAGGATCGTGCCGAAACCGGCCAGCGCCAGGCCGAAGACCCAGAGGTCTCCACCCAACCCTGGACTGTAGGTCGTGGTCGACAGCGGCGCGTACGCGAACCAGCCGAACGAGGCGGCGCCCTGCGGCGTGAGGAACCCGGCGGTGGTGATGAGGCCACCGAACAGGAACAGCCAGTAGGCGAACATGTTCAGACGCGGGAACGCGACGTCGGGCGCGCCGATCTGGAGCGGCATGATCACGTTCGCGAAGCCCGCGAACAGCGGGGTCGCGAACAGCAGCAGCATCACGGTGCCGTGCATCGTGAAGAGCTGGTTGTACTGCTCCTTGCTCTGCACGAGCTGGATGCCCGGCTCGAAGAGCTCGGCCCGGATCAGCAGGGCCATCAGGCCGCCGATGCAGAAGAAGATGAACGACGTGATCAGGTAGAGGTACCCGATCGTCTTGTGGTCAGTGGACGTGATCCACTTGATGACGGTCCGGCCGAGCGTCTGCCTCCCGGGCGCCAGGCCCGGGATCAGCTCGGTCGTGGTCGCTGCGGCCATCAGTGCCCAGCCTCCTCTTCCTCAGTTGCCGCCGGGTTGTCGACCGGGCCGGCGGTGCGGGCGAGGTCCATGCCGAGCGAGCCGGTCTGACCCTTCGCCTCGAGCTCCGCCATGTGGGCGTCGTACTCCTCGGCGGACACGACCTTCACGTTGAAGAGCATGCCGGAGTGGAACTCGCCGCAGAGCTCGGCGCACTTGCCGGCATACGTGCCCTCACGGGTCGGCGTGACCTGGAACGTGTTGGTCCGGTTCGGGATCATGTCCTGCTTGTACAGGAACGCGGGGATCCAGAACGAGTGGATGACGTCACGCGAGTCGAGCGTGAACTCGACCGTCTCGTTCACCGGCAGGTAGAGCGTCGGGAAGGACGTCGAGGTGCCGACGGCGCCGTCGAGCTCGTCCTCGGCCGTGACGCTGCCGGGGTCCGCCTCGTGCTCGCCGTAGTCGTACACGTCGGCGTCGAGGTAGTTGAAGTCCCAGCTCCACTGCTTGCCGATGACCTGGATGTGCTCGGTCGCGGTGCCGTCGACGGTCTTGATGGCCGTCACGTCGCGGTCGGTGTACCAGAACAGCACGAGCACCATGATGATCGGCACGGCCGTGTACATGAGCTCGAGCGGCAGGTGGTAGCGCGTCTGCACCGGGAGCTGGTGGTCGTCCTTGCGCTTCCGGTAGGCCGCGATGCACCACAGCATCAGGCCCCAGGTCACGATGCCCACGGCGAGAGCAGCGATCCACGAGCCCACCCACAGGTCGGTGATGCGCTCGGTCTGGTTAGTCACCTCCCCGTCGCTGTAGCCGGGCAGGTATCCGCGCTGGACGGATTCACTTGCGCAGCCGGAGGCCAGCACTGCGACTGCGGCGGCAAGAGCCGACGCACGCAGGATGGCCCGCCGGGTGCGGGTAGGTGGCTTCGAGTGCAAGGGAGGCCTTTCACGTCTCGTCCGGCGCGTCGCACCGGTTTCCTCCCGAGCTCCACGCAGAACCTTCGTCCTCGATGGGATGCAGCCTAGCGCGCTCCGGGGCCTGATGATGCCCGGAAGGCCCTCACGGGAGCGTGACGCACTCCGCACCTCGGGCACACATCGACGCTGTTCAGGACACCCACCCAAGTCGTGTCAGAACGATCGCCGCGACGGACCGGCGGGCGGGGGTGCGAGGATCAGGTGGACGACGGCGGCGGCACGCCGCAGGCCGCCGTCACAAGCCGAGATCAGGCCCCGACCGGGCCCCTGGTGAGCCGCCGGACGAGCGGCCGGACGAGCCAGGTCACAGCAGCAGGAGGACGTGTGAGCCACGCCACCCCAGGTATCCCCGAGCGGGTCCACCTCGACAACGGCGGACGCGCCCCGTGGCACCCGCTCGCCCGGCAGGCCTTCGAGCAGGCCCTCGCCGACGGCTGGGCCGACCCGCGCCGGCTGCACGCCGAGGGCCGCCGCGCGGCCCGGCTGCTCGACGGCGCCCGCGAGGCGATCGCCGCCGTGCTCGGCGCGCGCACCCAGGAGGTCCGGTTCACGCCGAGCCACACGGCCTCACTCCACACCGCGGTCGCGTCGGCGGCCGCCGCCCGACGGCGCGCCGGCTCCACGGTCGTCGTCAGCGCCGTCGAACGGGCCGCCGTGCTGCACGCGGCGAGCCTGGCCTCCCGGGGAGCCGAACCCGCGGGCTTGCCGGCGGGCCCCGTGCCCGTCGATCGGCTCGGGCGGGTCGACGTCGACGCCATGGTCGCCGCGGTCCGGGCGCCCGGCGTCGCCCTGGCCGCGCTCCAGCACGCGAACGGCGAGGTGGGCACGGTCCAGCCCGTCGAGGCCGTGCACGACGCCGCCCGCACGGCCGGCGTCCCGCTGCTGGTCGACGCGGGCGCGAGCGTCGGCCACGTGGCGGTGCCCGACACCTGGGACCTCCTCGCCGCCGACCCGGCCGACTGGGGCGGACCCGCCGGCGTCGGCGTCCTCGCCGTCCGGCAGCGGGTGCGCACCACGCTCGTCGGGCCCGAGGACGAGGACCCGTGGGCCCCGGGCGGCGTGAGCGTGCCGCTCGCGTTCGCCGCCGCGGTGGCGCTGCAGGCGGTCGAGTCCGACCGCGTGGCGCAGGAGGCCCGTCGTCGGGCACTGGTGGAGCGGGTGCGGGCCGAGGTGTCCCGCATCCCCGACGTCGAGGTGGTGGGCGACCCGGACGACCGGCTCCCCCACGTGGCCACGTTCTCGTTCCTCTACGTGGACGGCGAGGCGCTCGTGACGGAGCTGGACCGGCTCGGGTTCGCCGTCGGCTCGGGCTCGGCGTGCACCGCGAGCACGCTGGAGCCGTCGCACGTGCTGGCGGCGATGGGCGTGCTCACGCACGGCAACGTGCGGATCGCCCTGGACCGGTCCACCACGGCCGACGAGGTCGACCGCTTCTGCGCGGTGCTCCCGGGCGCGGTGTCGAGGGTGCGGGAGATGCTGGGCGTCGGCGGCCTCTAACAAACGTCGCCGGTGTCGGACGTACAGGTCACTAGAGTGACCTGTGTGTCTGACACGTTGGTGGACGCCCGCGGGCTGCGCTGCCCGTTGCCCGTGATCCGGCTCGCCGCGGCCGCGAAGGGCCTGCCCGCGGGCACGGAGCTGACCGTCCTGTCGACCGACCCGGCGGCCAAGCACGACGTCCCCGCGTGGTGCCGGATGCGCGGCCACGAGCACGTGGGAACCCGGGAGCACCGGGCCCAGGCCCCGACGGCCCAGGACCCGGCCGACCAGGACGACGACTGGGACGGCTGGGCCGTCACGGTCCGCCTCGGCTGATTTGTGAACTTCCCTTTGAGGCCCGGGTTTCCTCGCCTTTGACGGCGCCAAAGCGAAAAAACCC